>PMMG01000101.1:560-8809 GCA_003162335.1 Dehalococcoidia bacterium | reverse complement strand
CACCTTACATAATTCGTCCTCTTGCTTTTAGAATATACCACTTTTTTATCGATTTCAATAGGTTTTGTAGCGGTTTTGAAAAATTTTTTACTTACCTAAGTACCACTTGAAACGGCCGTTTTTTGTGCTATTAGTGTCATCGGAGTAAATCGGACGTTCGCTCAGTCACTTAGCTCTTCAAACTGCTGTTTACAGCGAAAATTCACCTCCTAATTTATTTGGTGAATCTGAGGCTGTCTAAAAATGACCANNGACCCGACAATCCAGAAAATTCCGGACAAACTGATGAAGGGAGAGTGAATAATTGTATTTGATTTAAAACAACTGACAGCTGACCTCTGAAAGCTCGTTAGAACTTGATCACGAACTTGCCGTTTCTATAGAACAGAGTATCGTCCACCCGGATTTCGCCGCCGTCTCGCAGATCGCAGATCATGTCCCAATGGATCGCCGATTCGTTTTTACTGCCCGTCTCCGGGTATCCTGACCCCAGCGCCATGTGGAAACTGCCGCCTATCTTCTCGTCAAATAGGATCTCCCGCGTGAATTGTTTGATCCCTTCGTTGGTGCCGATAGCAAATTCCCCGATTCGTTTTGCGCCTTCATCGGTAGCAATAGTTTCTACAAGGAAGTCCTGGTTCTTCTCGGCGGTGGCCTTGACCACCTGCCCCTTTTCAAACCAGAGGCGGACGCCGGTGACTTCCCGCCCGCCGTAGATGGCCGGATAGGAGAAGTACACGTGGCCTTCCATGCTGTCCTCGACCGGTCCGGTAAAGACCTCACCGTCCGGGATATTCATTTTCCCATCGCAATTTTCGAACCTCCGCCCGGCCACGCTCATACGCAAGTCGGTTTCTTTGCCGGTGACATGAATTGTCTTTTTCCCCTGCAGCCAGTCCACGATCTTCTGCTGCCGCGCCGAAAACCGCTGCCAGTAGCCGATCGGGTCGTTCAAGTCCGGCAGACAAGCGCCGTAAACAAAATCCTCATAGTCCGCCAGACTCATTTCGGCATCCTGGGCGCTGGCATTCGTGGGATAAGGGCCTAAAATCCAGCGCAGCTCGCCGGAGGCGGAGCGTTTCATCATGATATTCAGTAATTCGGTGCGGGACTGCGCGCGGATTACCGTTTTCGCCGGGTCGACATTGCTTAAGGCTTTGGTATTGGCCGCGGATAAAATATAAATACGGCAATCATAGGTACTCATCACCTGTTTGTATGGCTCCGGAAGGTGTTTCAATTGCGCCTCGTTGCCGTATTTGTAAATCATCTCTTCCATGCCCGGCAGACTGGCCATGACAAACGGATTACCGCCCGCCTGCAGCACTTTGGCATATACCTCTTTGATCAACGGTTCACCGCTGGTTTCGCCCTGGATCACCACCTTATCGCCCGGTTTAACCGCGACTGAATAATTCACCATCAGATCCGCCAGTTTTTCCACTCTGATGTCACCCATATACGTTGCCCTCCGAATATTGCAATACTGGATTACCTTTCCCGTTCCGTATTATATCAGTTCAACCGGGGATTGACATCAACCCCGGACCATCTTTGCCGTAATCTTGGTCCCGTTCCCTGTTCACGCAGAGAGAGGCCAGGGGTGAGGTTCTTCACTCAAATTTAAAAATGATCATTGCAGGCTGTTTTCGACTATTTTATTGAATTTGTTATTTGGAATTTAATTGGGATTTTGATTTTGGGATTTTCAACTATCCTTAGTTTGAGATAGAATATTTACTAGAGGGAATAATATGGATCCGAAAACCTTAGTCAGCCAAAAAATGGCGCAAATGATCGAAGAAGAAATCAAGCGTTTCGTGCGTGAAAGTCCGCTCAACCGCATGCCGGATGATGCCAATCAAACCATCTTCGAAGAACCCATGGTCAGATTCGCCGATGGTAATGACCCTCTGTTTATAGAGTATAAGAAAATTATCGGGCCGGACCACCTGACGCCCATCGAAGCCCTCGTAAAAACACACAACAAGCAGCCGGAAGACGGCGTCAAACTGGTTTCCGTGATCAGCTGGATTTTACCCATTATACAGAAGACACGCGAATCCAACCGCTCGGAGACCACTGCCCCCAGCAAGTATTGGGCCTATACCAAATGGTACGGCGAGAAGTTTAATAATGCCCTGCGCAAGCACGTCGTGGATATGTTAACCATCCGGGCCTATCTGAGCACCGCTCCTGCCGTCCAGCCCTTTTTCAAGAGTGAAAAGAACGAAAAGGGTGATTTCTCTAATTGGTCGGAACGCCACATTGCTTATGCCGCTGGGCTCGGGACATTTAGTCTTTCCGACGGCTTTATCACAGAAAAAGGCATCGCCCACCGCTGCGGCAGTGTCGTCGTCGATTTGAAATTACCGGCTAACCCGCGTACCGCCAAAACTCCTTTCTCCAACTGTCTGTATTATGTCAATAAGAACTGTATAGCCTGCATCAAAAGATGTCCGGTGGGAGCTATTACAGAGGCCGGCCACGACAAACATAAATGCAAGCATTATATGGATGCCGACCTTGACCACATTAAAGAGGATTACGGTATCGGCACCGCCGCCTGCGGCCTCTGCCAGACCAAAGTCCCCTGCGAATTCACTAACCCGGCGAAGAAACTGAAATAGGGCGATGTTTAAAGATAAGCATTTCTCAGACTATCCGAAATCTCTTGGATTTCCGAATTAAACCCATTCTTCGAGGCTGTCTAAAATGACTATTTGTAATTATTTATATGGATTCCCGATCAGGTCGGGAATCACAAGTCGTTAATATTCTATTCCAGCAAAGCTGGAATAGAATATTCACGACTTGTTATTCACGACCTGATCGCCATCGGTCCCACATTTCTACCAATTTCCAAAAGGAAGCGCGGAGGGAATCTATTTAAATAAACACAAAAAGTCATTTTCATTAGCAATGATGCAGGGTTTAGATGTCGAAGTAGAGATGGAACTCATAGGGATGAGGACGGAGGGCGATGGCATCCATCTCGTTCTTTTTCTTGTAATTGATCCAGGTTTCGATGAGGTCTTCCGTGAAGACGCCGCCCTGGAGCAGATAGTCATGATCCTTCTTTAAAGCTTCAAGCACTTCGCCGAGGGAGCCGGGGGTTGATTTGATCTTGGCTTTTTCTTCCGGTTCCAACTCGTAGATATCTTTATCGATAGGATTGCCCGGTTCGATCTTGTTCTTGATACCATCCAAACCGGCTAACAGCATGGCGGAGAAGGCCAGGTACGGGTTGCAGCTGGCATCAGGACAGCGGTATTCAATTCTCTTGCTCTTGGCGCTCTTGGAATAGAGCGGGATACGAATTGAAGCGCTGCGGTTGCGCTGAGAATANNAATAGAATATTTGTTTTTGTCATTGTCGGGCTTGACCCGACAATCCAGAAAATTTCGGACAACCTCATTGAGGGGGATTTACTTCTGCCATTTTCCAATATTTGTTCGAATTTTAATTTCCACCGTCGACTTTCGGATAGCCTCATTAAGAGAGAATGGAATCCCTACGAGTTGATAATAAAAAAAGGGGCTGGCTTTAAACACCAGCTCCCTTTTAATTTTGTATTTCAGATTTTGAATTTGTTTAGTGTTTAGAATTCTGGGTTTATCACCTATACCTTCTTCACACCCAGCACTACCGCATGGTCGTTCAACTTAAAAGTTTCAGTCGCCACGTCTTCTTCCGGTTTTCCTTCGATCAAACTGCGGGACAGGGTCTCCAGTTTGACGTAATCAGCGTAATTGGTCATCACCTGTTTCACGTAATCATCGCCCTGGTACCAGGTCACTATGTAATCGGCGATCTCGAAACCGGCGGTTTTCCGCATCGTTTGCAGGCGGTGTACGATTTCCCGCGCCAGGCCTTCTTCAGCCAGTTCCGCCGAGACATTTCGGGGGATAGCGACGGAAACTTCACCCTCCATGCTGACACAAAATTCCGGCATGTTTAGTTCCTCTGTTTTATCCGCAAATGCCAGCGTTTTTACATTGAGTTCTTCCAGGATTTGCGGGGTGATACGGCGTAACCCGTCGGCTTCGCGCGCAGAGTTTACCTTGATCAAGGCCTGCTCCAGCGGCTGGCGCACTTTGACGTTGGCTTGGGCACGGGCTGCGCGCCCGAGGCTGCAGACCTTCATCGCCAGTTGCGTGTCTGAAGAAAGGTCGCGGTTGATCTTGCTCTGGTCGGAAACCGGGAAATCAGTCAGGTGCACGCTGATCGGCGCATCCTTATCCACCGTGCGCACCAGGTTTTGGTACATTTCCTCGGCCAGATACGGCATGAACGGCGCCAATAATTTGGAGACGGTGACCAGGCAGTGATAAAGCGTATTGTAAGCGGATAATTTGTCGGTATCGCTCTCGCTCTTCCAGAAACGGCGGCGGCTGCGCCGCACGTACCAGTTGGAGAGCATGTCCACAAATTCCTCGATCTTGCGTGCTGCCCCGGTCGGATTATAGCCTTCCAGCGCAGCATCGACATCTGTCACCAGCTGATTCAGTTCGGAGAGTATCCAGAGATCTAGCTCCGGCACATCTTTCACGGTTTTCGCCGGGTCCGGCACGTAATTATCGATATTGGCGTACATCACAAAGAAGGAATAAACATTCCATAATGTAAGCATCACTGACCGCGTAATGTCTGCTACCATCTTGGTGTCAAAACGGCGCACGCTGCCGGGCGGGGCCGAAGTATAACAGTACCAGCGCAACGCGTCAGCGCCGTGCAATTTGACGACATCCATTGGTTTTACAACATTGCCTCTGCTCTTGCTCATCTTCTCGCCTTTGGCATCGAGGACAAGCTCCAGGCAAATGCAGTTTTTGTAACATGGCCGGTCGAACAGCAGCGTCGAAATGGCGTGCAGGCTGTAGAACCACCCGCGTGTCTGATCGACACCCTCGCAAATATAATCAGCCTGTTTTAAATCCTGATCAAACAGCTCTTTGCTTTCGAACGGATAATGTAACTGTGCGAACGGCATCGAGCCGGAATCAAACCAGCAGTCGATAACTTCCGGCGCGCGTTTCATCTGACCGCCGCATTTGCCGCATACATAGTTGGTATCATCGATAAACGGCCGGTGCAGATCGTATTCGCCGTTTTTTAGCTTATGCGCTTCCATCGAATCCATGTTGACCGCAGCTTTGCCTTTCAGCTCATCCAGACTCCCAATACATTCAAAATTGCCGCAACTTTCGCATTTCCAGATGGGCAAAGGTGTGCCCCAGTACCGTTCGCGGGAGAACGCCCAGTCGACATTATGCGCCAGCCAATCCCCGAAACGCCCTTCTTTGACATGCTCGGGATACCAGTTGATCGAATCATTCCCCTTGATCATGCTGTCCTTGACCGCAGTCGTGCGGATGTACCAGCTTTGTTTGGCGTAGTAAACCAGCGGTGAACTGCAGCGCCAGCAGAAAGGATAGGTATGTTTGATTGTGCCGTGTTTCAACAGCAGACCCCGCTCTTTCAGATTCTCTAGAACCAGCGGGTCGGCGGCTTTGATGAATTTACCGGCAAAGGGGTAGCTGCCGATGATCTTACCCTGTAAATCGACGTTATGGACGAAATCCAGACCGTTCTCCTGCCCGGCCTGATAGTCGTCTTCGCCGTAAGCCGGCGCGATATGCACGATGCCCGTACCGTCTTCCATAGAAACGAAAGCCGCGGCGATGACATGGTAGACCAGACTCTTTACCGGTTTCTGAATTGTTAACGCGTTACCGGAGGTAAAGCGCTCTCTTTCGACGCCGAATTCATGCGGATTGAACAACGGTTCATATTCCACCCCAACCAGTTCGCTGCCCTTGATGGTCGCAACCACCGGATTATCGGCCAGTCCAATCTGTTTCCTTAAAGCATCGGCGAAGATCAGGTATTCCCCTTCGTGTTCGATCATCGCGTAATCCGATTGCGCCGAAACAGCGACGGCGGTATTGCCCGGCAGCGTCCAGGGAGTTGTCGTCCAGGCCAGCAGATATACTTTCTTATGCCTCGCAATTTCTTTCAGTTTGTCCAGTCCCGGTGATTCTTGTTTTGATTTCAAATGCGTCCGGAACTTGATGTAGACCGATGGGTCTTCCGTATTATCCTGATAGCCTAAAGCTACCTCGTGGGAACTGAGTGAGGTACCGCAGCGCGGGCAGTGCGGCGTGACTTTATAACCCTGGTAGATCAAACCCTTGTCCCACATCTGCTTGATCGCCCACCACACCGATTCTATGTAGCTGTTGTTCATCGTGACATAGGCATGCTCAAGGTCAACCCAGTAAGCGATCCTTTCGGTCAGGCTGTCCCATTCTTTTAAATATTTGAAAACGCTGTCGCGGCATTTGGCATTAAACTGCTGTACCCCGTAAGCTTCGATTTGCGATTTGCCGGAAAAACCCAGCTGTTTCTCCACTTCCAGCTCGACGGGCAGTCCGTGCGTATCCCAACCGGCGATGCGCGGCGCGTAAAAGCCTTTCATTACCTTGTAGCGCGTAATGATGTCTTTATAAGCCCGGGCCAGGACGTGATGAATGCCCGGATTGCCGTTGGCGGTCGGCGGCCCCTCATAAAGCACGAACCGTGGCTTGCCCTCCCGGTTCTGCACGCTCTTCTCAAAAATGTGGTTCTGTTTCCAGAATTCCAGTTGTTTTTCTTCATTCTGCGGGAAATTAACCCGGCTGTTCACTGGTACAAACATAATAACCTCCTGAGTAACCAAATTTACAAATTAAAGGCGCCAAATCCCAAACACATTCAAATATCCAATTCTTAGTTTCCTCTCCACTGGAGAGAGAGGTTAAGTTGAGTTGGAAACCCCTGTGGATCAACCTCACCCCAAATAAAACAATAAATCCCGTCCTTATAAGGGACGGGATTCAAAAGACCCGCGGTACCACCCTATTTCCCCGTAACTCCGGGGCGCTCTTTCCAGGTTTACCTAAAACGGCTCGCCTGCAGGACACATTATCATGCCCTCGTCACGTATAACGGTCGACGGCTCCGGCCAAGTCTACTTCCTCCCGGTTTCATCGGGACGTTTCGGTTGGCGGCTCAGGAGGGATTTTCAGAGTGTTGGGCGCGTCTGCTCACACCTGCTCAGACTCGCTGGGCGCTTTCAGTACTCCTACTCTTCTCCTTCAACGCCTTTACACGGTAAAGTATATCATGTCAGACAAAGCAAATCAATATTTCACACCTCCTATCGTCACTACTGTCAGCTCACAAATGCTGACTCACAGTTCTGTCGGATTTTCTTGATTATTGGCTATTGATTATTTAATTCATCACTGGCAACTTATCATTCGTTATTTACTACTGTCAGCTCCTGTACTAATCATTATGTTAAACTATACGAAAGTACGCATGAGCCTTGCTATCCAACTTGATTGCAAGTTTGCTATAATATAAGTGGAGCCTGAAGGCTTACAAGAGGTCAATATGAAACAGCCAAAAGTTCGCAGTATAAGTTTATTATATCTATTGATATTCGCACTCGGGATTGCCCTGATTATCTGGGTATTCCGTTCAAATCCCACTGCCAAACCGGAGGACATCACCATCAGTCAGGTTGTAACCATGTCGCAAGCCAGCGAAATCAAAACTCTGAACGTGCAAGGTCAAACATTGAATATTACCGGTACGGACGGTAAAACATACAAGAGCTTCCTGCCGGACAACGTAAACATCTATCAAGTCGCCGATTTGAAAATCGCAGAGCCTATGGTAATTAATTTTCAGCCCAACAGTATCGATTGGGGGACTATTCTCTTCACCTTCGGACCTATATTGCTGATGGTTGGCATCCTGTTCTTTTTCCTGTTCCGCGCCCGCGGCGCCAACAATCAGGCAATGAGTTTCGGACGCAGCAATGCGCGTTTATTCCCCGGCGATAAACCGCAGGTTACCTTTAACGATGTCGCCGGTGTAGACGAAGCGAAACAGGAACTGCATGAAGTGGTTGATTTCCTGAAAGCGCGCGAACGCTTTACCGCACTCGGCGCCAGAATTCCCCGCGGTATCTTGCTCGTCGGACCTCCCGGCACCGGTAAAACCCTCCTGGCGAAAGCCATTGCCGGAGAAGCCGGTGTGCCTTTCTTCTCGATCAGCGGTAGTGAATTTGTAGAAATGTTTGTCGGCGTCGGCGCTTCCCGTGTGCGCGACCTGTTCGACCAGGCAAAGCATCATGCTCCCTGCATCATCTTCATCGATGAAATTGATGCGGTCGGACGCCACCGCGGCGCCGGTTT
>PMMG01000101.1:271-483 GCA_003162335.1 Dehalococcoidia bacterium | reverse complement strand
AGCGGCGCTGATATCGCTAATCTTTTAAACGAAGCTGCAATTCTCGCTGCACGTAAAAATCAAAAAACAATTGAAATGGTGGAAATGGAAGAGGCTATTGATAAAGTCGCCATGGGGCCGGAGCGGCGTAGCAAACGGATGAGCGCCAAGGATAAAGAACTCACCGCCTACCATGAGGCAGGTCACGCGCTGGTGGCCAAATTACTGCCAAA
>PMMG01000101.1:0-237 GCA_003162335.1 Dehalococcoidia bacterium | reverse complement strand
AGCGATAAACTCGGACCGCGTACATATGGTGATAAACAGGAACTTGTGTTCCTCGGCCGCGAGATTTCTGAGACCAAGGATTACAGCGAAAGAACATCTCTTGAAATTGATAGGGAAATAGACCGGATTATCAGTGAAGCCTCTGCGCTGGCGACCAGGATTCTTACCGATAATAAAGACCTGCTGGTGAAACTAACCCAGGCTTTGATCACCAGGGAAACGCTGGATACCGATGAT
>PMMG01000071.1 GCA_003162335.1 Dehalococcoidia bacterium | reverse complement strand
ACCTGATCGGGAATCTATATCAACAAAATTCATCTATCTTTTTCGAACTGCCTTTGGGGATAGAAGCGACCTAGTGCCCTGTTTCTATCTTCAACAGGCTGGCATACAGGTGATTATCGTGTCTGGCTAAATCCTCGACTCTGATATCGTGCCCCAGGTAGTGTTTGAGGTCGGATAGTTGGTATGTCCGGTGGCTGTCGCTGCTATTTTCGATGCGCGCTTTGTAGACTATAACGATGACCTGGCTGCCGGTGACCTTAACCGTGATTGCACCTTTATCGGTGTCCACCGCGGTTAGCGTTCCGCTGATGGTCGTGCTCTGCATGCCGGCGCTGTTGCGGCTGGTCACATCGAGGTTACCGTCGTTTACGCCGCTCTGTAATTGCACCTTGTCCCCCGGGTTAAGCGGGGGATTGCTGGCATTGTTGATTTTTACCGCAATGCCGCTGATATTTGCGGTGCCGTTCTGGTTGGTGCCGCTGAACTGGCCTTCCACTTTGGTGGGCTCCGGCGTACCGGCGCTGACCTGGATTTTGCTGATGTAGGTATTATTATCCTTGACCAAACCCTGCAGTTCTACCCGGCTGCCGACATCGGGGATTTTCCCGTTCAGATGGACATTTTCGATGACCGTGCCGCCGACATCCCAGGTTTTACCTTGGATGGAAAGCAAAGTCCCTTCGATATTAAACTGTCCGGCGTCCAGCTTTTTATCTGTCACGGACGGCGGGTTTTTCAGAAAATCATTATTGGCATAGGCGACCTGGGCGATGGTGTTGCCGCGGCGCGTTTCATCGATGATCTGCTGCAAAGCCGGCTGGCTGGCCTGCGGGGCGGACGCAATCACCTGTTCCAGTTCTACTTGCTGATTCAGCGTGGATACCGACAATTTGCTGAGGGTGCTGTTATTGGCTTGATTGTTATCGGAACTGCTGAGCGCTTTCAAACCGTTATCGAACTGCTGCTGCACGGTCACCAGCGCTTGTGCATTGATATTGCGGTTTAATTTCACCTGCTGCTGCACTTCGTCAATGCGGCGCTGCTCAAATTTCAGGTAAAGATTTGCTTTATCCTCAGGACTGGAAGTCATAGCTAACTGGAGGTTTTCTACTCCTGTTTTAACGGTATAAAGGGTGTCACCGGGCAGGCTGCTCTGCGCGGCGTAAACTGTGCTGCCGCCGGCTGCCGCGAAAATCACTATGGCGATGCCGATGGAAGCAAGCACCCGGGCAGGGGTGGTTGCCGGCCAGGCCCAGAAACCGCGGGATGATACTTTTGCCGGCATTGGCGCATCCTCATCGAACAGATGCATCTTCGCGCGCTCTTTGAATTGCACTGACGGGCGGACATCCTCGGGTTGCAGGCTATTCGCGATTTCCAGTAAGGAATGTAACTCATTCTCCAGTTGCGGGTAACGTTTGGCACAATCCTCGATGGTGCTCTTTCCGCCGCGGATTTCCTCTATACAATTGGCCAGTATTTGTTCTTTCTTCATATCAGTCACGTTTCAAAAAGCTTTTTAATTCGTTGAGCGCCCGGTATTGAATTACTCTGATTGCGCCTCCCTTTTTGTTCAACGCCCTGGCGATTTCTTCGTAGGTCAGGCCGTCGATGAAGTGCATGATGATTACCTTTTGTTTGTCTCCTTTCAGTTTCAGGACAGCTTCTTTGATAATTGCCTTGCTGTAATTTATTTCTGCTTCCTGGGCGGGGTCCGGGATTTGATTATTCGGGTCAACTTCGTATACTTCATCAGTTATCACCACTTTTTTCTGTTTCCGGTAGTGGTCGATTACCAGGTTGCCGGCGATGGTGATAACCCAGGTAACGAAAGGAGCGCCGGTTTGTTTGTATTTATCGATTGATTTCCAGGCCTTAACGAAAGCCTCCTGGGTAATGTCTTCGGCATCGGCGTGGCTGGAAACCTTGTAATAAACATGGCGGTAGACCTGGTCGACGCAAATCTCATACAGGGCAGTGAATGCCGCCCGGTCGCGTTTGATTGCTTGTTGGACCAGATAGTCCTCTGACTTGTTAACGGGGGTTGAAGAGTCCATATTGTATATATTTTACCTGATAACCATATGTGCCGCATTTTTCCCACTTCCAAGTCGTCGGGACTACCGGGTCCTATTTAAATCAGACTTGATTCGATTCTATTCCGGGGTGTTTTAATCAAGTCCGGATTTCCAGGTTGGTTGTTCAATTGTTAATTTTCAGTTGTACTTTTAATTCAAGAGTTCGATCCGGGTTATTTGGTTCGGCCGTTCTTGTTTCCGTATAACGAGCCGCGATTATTATTGTTTCCCTGCTGCTTATCGGCTGGTTTTGTGGTGGTGGGTGTTGGTTTGGGTGCCGGAGGGACAACCTTAACCACGCGTGTAACCTGGTCGTTAACGGTCATTACCAGTACTTTGTCATTGACGGCCAGAGTGGTGGCCTTGGGTTCTATTACGGTGCTGGTGGTCAGCGCGAAAGTAGTTGGTGTGGTCTGTCCGTTCGCCATGATAGTCAGGGAAGTGGTCGAGGCAGTCTGAACGACGCCGGAGGTCAGTTTATAAGTATCGACGGCGGTGCCGTTTTTGACCTGCCATTGGCCGCCCAGGAAATTATCGGAGCCTATGCTCTTCCAGTAGCCTTTAACAGCGCTAATGAATCTGCCCAATCCACGGTTCGGGTTGGTATTTGTCGGATTCGCGGTAACGGTAACAGCTGCAGTGCCGGTGACGTTTACTGCACCCTGGGTCGTGCTTACTGTAACGGTATATGAACCGGCGGTAGTACCGGCGGTGAATAATCCGGTAGCGCTTACGGAACCAACCGTGCCGGTTCCGCCCCAGGTATATGTCAGGCCGGAAATGGCAACATTTGCCGCGTCATAACCCTGCGCGGTGAATTGCCTGGTGGCGCCGGGTTTCACATCTGTGGTGGACGGAGTAATCTTGACAGTGGTCAATGGGCCGATGCTGGCGACGACGGTGACGGTCGCGGTGGCAACTTTGGTGGTGGTTCCCTGCACGGCGATGACTTCAACTGTATTCTGGTAGGCGCCCACACTGCCTGCGACAAAAGATCCGGTGGGACTGAGCGTGCCGCCGCCGTTGGCTAATAACCAGAAATAGGTGACATTGGCCAGCGACTGATTATTGTCATCATAGGCCTGGGCGGTAAATTGCTGGGTAGCTCCCGGGACCATGGTAATAGCTCCGGGGGTCAGCTGGACATGGTTCAGATGAGGGGTAGCCGCATCAGCCATGATTGGGATAGCGGTGAGCCCTACGGTGAGCAGGGCTACCACGATGAGAATTGCGATAATTTTCTTTTTCATCCTGTTTTTTCCTCCTTCAGGTGTAGTATTATCGGGTCATATATATAGTAAACGGAGGTGGAATGGAGTTTGTTACAAATATTTTTTCAACAAAAAAATACTAGCCGAGTGCCTTGACATCTCTTGATGTGGAACCTAAAATCAAGTCATTAACAGAAAAGATTCCAGCGGCGTTTCTTTTCGGTATCAATAAAGAGCAGGATGGCAAAAATGAACGAAACAGCCAAATGTATACAATTATTAGACTATTCCAAAGGTTGGTCCGATTGGCGCAGCGGATTGAAAAAAGTGATTGAAAACAGCCATGCCTATTATAAGGACGAAACAGTACAGCTGCTGTTAAAGCAGTTGGATTCATTTTTGACGAAAAAAGTCTGTGCTGCTTCCGGCGAAGAACTGATAATGGAATCATTGTGGGAAGCGGCTACCCCCGAAGAACGCAAAACATTGGCGACTTTGTTGCTGAAAGTAGCCGGAAATATTTAATAACTAAGCAGTTTTCCGGTTTGCCTGGAAGATCGTCTTTACATCACCCACAAAGCTGTTCAGTGCCGTATCATCGGGGAAAGCCCGTCCGGGGATGATCACGGCTTTTTTCGGATTGACCAGTATAAACACATGCTTATCCGTCTGCACGATGTCTTCGACGGCGGTCCATTTTACGATATTTTCATCGTTATCGCGGATACCTTCTGCTGAAACAGTATATTTATGATTCCCGATGAAGTTGTTTTGACGGCTGTAAACCATGTGTGCGTTCTTTCGGATTCTGCGCCGCAGCAAGGTGGGATAATATAAATAATACAGAAAGCCGCCCCCGCCGACGATAATGCCGATCCCGCCGGCTATCACGGAACTGATAGTGAGGCCTTTGTTAGTGCTGATCACCAGGTAACCGACGCTGACAGCAAAACACAAAACCATTACCGGCATGAAAACGAGACGGATCAGTTTCCAGTTCCTTTTCCATTGCGGGCTGTTTTCCATATAATAATTATTCCAGGCAATCGCATCTTCGACATTTAATTCGCATTTTTTAGTGATCGTGTTATCCATCGTTTCAACCTTCGCTACCAATTACAGTCTACAATAATGACTGATAAACCAGCCTTTCGAATGTGTCCAGATAGCTGTTATCCGGAGTAGTGGGAGCATTCACCTCGCGTACCACAGCGTTCGAGATAATTTTCTGGGTGAAACAAATCGCCAGCAATTTTTCTTTGGGGTCGGCAAAGAAAATGGTACCGCAAGCACCGCCCTTTCCGAAAGTGCCCGGCGTGCGCAATACGGGATATTTATCGCCGCTATGGTAGACTTCGACCCCGATACCAAAGCCGATCCCCGGCCCCAGATCGGTGCCGGCTCCGCCTGTCTGGTCGGAAGTGAGAATCTCCACCGATTTGCGGCTTAATATCCGCACACCGTTAAATTCTCCCTGGTTCAGCAGCATGTAAGCAAATTTAGTGTAGTCAGGTACTGTTGACAGCGCCCCGCCCAGATCGCCGCCGGCGCCAAAATGAACCTTCGGCCCCTTCACTTTTTCACTGGTTTCTGCCTGGTCGAAGACCGCCATGCCCCATTGTCCGTTTTTGTAGCTGGGCATATAGCTGGTAGTGAATCGTTTCAGCTTGGCCTTGTCCAGATAGAATGAGGTATCTTTCATGCCTAACGGCTGGAAAATCCGTTCCTGAAAAAATTCTTCCAGTGTTTTGCCGGTGATCATTTCGATGATGACGCCCATGACCGGGTAGCCGACGTGATATTCATATTCCGTCCCCGGTTCGGCACAGAGAGGAATGTGGGCATGCGCCTCCACCCTTTCGCGGTAACTTACTCGGGGCGGGGTATCGATGCTGACAGTGATGTCCCAGCCCGATTCATCGATGTATTTCTTAAATTTTGAAATCATCCAGTGCGGCGCCTTTCTAAACGTCGCCAGTCCCGTGGTATTGGCCAGGCAATCGCGGATAGTGATTTCGCGCCGGGCCGGTAGAGTGTTTGATATTTCCGGCGGTCCGGGGCGGTTGCGGGTATGGGTGACTANNAGTATCATTGCCGCGACACCGGTGATCGGTTTGGTATCCGAATAGAGCCGGAAAATACTGTCTTTCCCGATCGGTTTTTGCTTTGCGACATCGGCATATCCCTGTGCTTCAAAATTGACGATTTTGCCTTCGCGGGCGATTAACGTTACGATGTTCGGCACCTGATTCCGGTCGATATAGCTCTGCATGGCCGGACCGAGCCGCGCCAGTCGTTCACAAGACATCCCGACCGATTCCGGTTTAGCTTCCGGTAAAGGTAATTTAGTATCCATAGAGAATAAACTCCTTTGTTTCATGTCCGACATCCTCAGCCGAAGGTTTCACCCTCATCCTGGCTTCTCTCCTCGGGGGAGAAGAGACTAACGGCTGAAGGCTGATAGCTGAATGCTATAAATACTGCAGTAATTCACCCGGATGCTTGAGCACCACCTTCGCGCCGGCGTTTTGAAGTTCCGCTGCCGAGCGGAAGCCCCACCCCGCTCCCAGCGCATACATTCCTGCCCCGTTCGCGGTTTTCATATCGATGTCCGAATCACCCAGGTAGATGAATTCCGCTGGTTTGATCTCCAGCGCTTTGGCGATCAATAAAGCGGATGTCGGGTCGGGTTTATTGGGGACTGACGGTTTAGAGCCGGCGACCAGCGAGAACCGCCAGCGGGAAAGCAATTTAGTTACACAGATATTGGTCAGATCATCGGCTTTATTGGATAGTACCGTTATCTTAATATCCTTAGCGGTCAGGGTGTTCAGCAACTCCGGAACCCCCGGATAGGGCACGGTGTTATCTGCCCAGTGGATTGCATAATACGCATTAACCTTTTCCAGTACTTTTTGTATGGTTGTATCGTCACGATTTTCTGTCGGCAGCGCGCGGCGTATCAGTACATCCCGGCCTTCGCCGATAAAAGTCTTGTAGGCCGCGATAGGGTGCAGCGGAAAATGTAAACCGGCTAATCCGTAATTGACCGCATCTGCCACATCCTGGAGCGTATTTAATAACGTCCCATCAAGGTCAAACAATACTGCGCGGTGTTTCAAATACCCTCTCTCTAGCTCGCTCCCGTACATTTTTCCTTAACGTCAAAAGTATTCGTCTGCGGACTCAAGGGCGAGATGACTAACCGGTCGGTGGGTTATGTCTCGCTCACCCTCGACTAACCGCCATCAATATGTTGCACGTAGATACCTAATTCTATTTTTTTATCCCAATCGTTTGCTTAACTCGTCGAACTGATTGCGTAATCTTTTCGGCAGCCGGTCGCCGAATTGCGCGAAGAATTTCTCCATCTTCGGGATTTCCTGCTTCCAGGCGGCAGCATCGACGCGCAGCAATTCTTTGACATTTTCCTGGGAGACATTCAGACCCCGCAGGTCGATGTCCGTATAACCAGGCACATACCCGATGGGTGTCTTCTGTGCCTTTGCTTTACCATCCACTCTTTCGCACATCCATTTCAAGGCACGGCTGTTCTCCCCAAAACCTGGCCACAGGAATTTGCCGTCGCTGCTCTTGCGGAACCAGTTCACGTAAAAAACCTTCGGCGCTTTGTTCTTCAATTTATCACCCATTTCAAACCAGTGCTGAAAATAATCGCCCATGTTATAACCGCAGAACGGCAACATGGCGAATGGGTCATAACGAATGCCGACATTATCCAGGATTGCCGCGGTGGGCTCTGAGGCTGCTGTCGCGCCCATGAAAACGCCGTGATCCCAGTCGAATGCTTCAGTCACCAGCGGCACGACACCGGAACGGCGTCCGCCGAAGATAAT
>PMMG01000045.1:233-3885 GCA_003162335.1 Dehalococcoidia bacterium | reverse complement strand
CTTGACATTTTAATCATTGCTAATATATTTAGTTCCCCGATTATAAAGCATATTGGCGCACCAGCCCCGTAGCCAGATGTTTTTTACCTCCCGAATTGATATTATTAAGGAACTATCACCGTGTAATTTATTGATCAGGAGCAATATCGATGAAACTGACAGAATTAAAGAAGAAATTGAAAGGCGTCATCATCGTCAATACCACGCCGTTTAAGCAGGATGGCAGTTTAGATCTGGAAAGCTACCGCACCAACCTGCGCTGGCTGTTAAAAAAAACCATTGGGAAAGACTTTATCTTTAACCCGTTGGGCAGCACCGGTGAATTCTACGCGATGTCCGATGACGAATGCAAAGCAGTCATTAAAACAACGGTCGAAGAAGTCAACGGGAAATTGCCCGTTTTCGCCGGTGTGGGGAGACCCGGAACCCGGGAAACGATCAGGATGTGTCAATACGCCGAATCCGCAGGTGTGGCCGGTGTGCAGGTGATTCTGCCCTATTATTTTATCCCCACCGAAGAAGGGGCTTTCCTGCATTACAAAGCGATTGCTGAAAGTATAAAGATCGCCGTGATGGTCTACAATAATCCCGGTCCGTCCGGCTGCTGGATAAAACCTCCTTTAATGGCGAAAATCGCGAAAATACCGAATGTTGTTGCCTGCAAGGAAAACACGCCCAATCTGACCCAATATGTCCAGATGCGCAAAGCAATCGATGAGAAGGATATGACTTTTTTCTGTGGACTGGGCGAAACGATGTACAACACAGGCGCGAAAATCGGTTATGCGGGAGTAGTGAGTTCCAATGCTAACGTCATGCCGGAATGGACATATGCGCTCTACCAGGCCGCCGAAGCGCATGATTTTGCGAAAATGGATGCAATTTTTAAAAAGATGGCACCTTACAATGAATTCATCGACAGGCTGACAACAACCAGAGCGCACATCGGTGTTAATAGTGCCGCGCCTATGTATCTCCCCACGGTCAAAGCAGCAATGGACATCATCGGATTAAATGGCGGCGAACCGCGATTGCCGATCACCGGACTCACAGCTAATGAAAAAACCGAACTAGCGGGTATTTTGAAGAAATTGAAAATTAGCGGATAGTTTTGTAGTGTGTTTTTAGGGGAATGCGGCTATTTCGACTTCTTTTTCGTGACGGCGACGCCCTTCAAATCATATTCCAGCGCTTCGTCGATGCGCACAGGGATGATTTGTCCGGATGGGATTTCACCCTTGACTAAAACCAGGCCGTCGATCTCCGGAGCGTCGCGGTAACTGCGCCCGATGGAAACACCCTGTCCGAATCCTTCGAGCAAGACGTCCAGTTTCCGGCCGACGAATGTTTTGTTACGTTCAAACGAGATTATTTGCTGTTTTTCCATCAATCGTTTGAAACGTTCTTCTTTTACTTCAGCAGGCACAGAGTCGCCGAGCGGCTCGGCGGCAGTGCCAGGTTCAAAGGAATATTTAAAGACGCCAACTTTATCGAAGCACAGTTCCTCAATAAAGTCCAGCAGTGTCTGGAATTGGGCATCAGTTTCACCAGGGTAACCGACAATGAAGGTCGTGCGCAATGCCAGGCCGGGGATGGCCTTGCGCATTTTTTCTACAGTCTTGTAAACCCAATCAATATCGGTGGGCCGTTTCATACGGCGCAAAATAGAGGGATGGGCATGCTGCAGCGGCATATCGAGGTACTTCACTACCTGTTTTTCCGTTGCCATCACCTCGATCAATTGGCCGGTCACGCAGCCGGGATAAGCATACAGCACGCGCAGCCAATCCACTTGAGGCACTGAGGCAGTGAGTTTTTTCAATAAATCAGCAAGACCGTTTTTCAATCCCAGATCATGGCCGTAATCGGTAGTATCCTGGGCGATCAGATTGATCTCCCGCACACCGGCCGTTTGTAAGGCGCGGGCTTCGGCTAATATTATGTCAACAGGGCGACTGACCGCTGTGCCTTTTATCAGCGGAATTGCGCAGAAAGCACATGGTCTTCGGCAGCCGTCGGCGATTTTCAGGTAAGCGCTGGTGCCCTGCACCGAGACACCTAACGCACCATGATCGTCAGTGCCGACCGCAGCTGCTTCCGGCAGCTGATAACGCGGTATTGGTGGATTGGCGTCCTGTAGACCATCTACGAGCGCTGCAATGTCCATCCAGCGCCGCGTGCCGATGATACCGTCGATGCCGGGAACATCGGGCGCGGCATCTTTGCCGTAACGCTGGGTCAGGCAACCTGCGGCGACCAATATCTGTCCCGGTTTCTTTTTCGCCGCTAAATCCGCCAGGACACTGCGTGATTCTTCTTTGGCAATCGAGATAAAGCCGCAGGTATTCACGATCATGACACCGGCTTGATTCGGATTCGCAACTCTTTTATACCCGGATTTGATCAATAGTTGCGCCATCGAATCGGAATCGACGGTATTTTTCGCACAACCGAGAGAGACAATATGAAAAGTCTTTTTATTCATAGACTGCCGCGCAAAGTGGTTTTCTATTACTAACTATAGCGGAGATTAGCGGCAGTGTCGAACACAAAAGCAAATAAGTAGTTGTCGCTATCCTATGTAAGCTTAAAAATACAGTATGAATCAGCAATACTACTTTGCCAGTTGAACATAGCGTCGAATCGAAAGCGGGACGAAGACCAGCATGATCGCCGCATCCCAGACCAGGATCTGCCACAGGTAATGTCCAAGATCAGCGCCGCCCGCAGCCGGATTCGCACCAAGGAACAGCGCGCGGATCACACCCGCCATCGAGGTAACCGGATTCACGTTGGCGAAATGCTGTAGCCAGCCCGGCATCGTGGCAATCGGGACATATAAGGAACTGGCAAAAACCAGCGGAAACACCCACACAAAACCGGCGACCTGCGCAGTTTCCTGGTTCTTGACCGAAATCCCGATAAAGACGCCCACCCAGGTCAGCGAAATACCGAAAAGGATTACCAGTAAAATAGCAACAATTGCCGGTAACAGGCCGTTCTCAAATCTGAAACCGGCCGCTGCCCCCACTCCGATCATCAATACGATCAACAGGGCATAGCGGATACCATCGGCGATCACCCTGCCGGTCAGGAAAGCCGGACGCGCCATCGGCAGCGAACGGAAACGGTCGATCAGCCCTTTGGATAAATCCTCGGCAATACCGACACTGGTTTGCGTAGAACCAAAAACCACCGTCTGCGCCAAAAATCCCGGCAGGAAGTACTGGATATAAGAAATGCCGCCTTTCTGGATAGCGCCGCCAAAAACATAATTAAATAACAGCAGTAACACCACGTTAAGCATGGCATTAAAAACCAGCAGCTGAGGCAAACGGATATAGCGCGTAACATTACGCCGCGTCATGACCATGATATCTGAAATAACCGCAGACATTTTCTCCATATTAACCCAACCCACCCATTCTTCAGATTTATTATTTCTTAACCGGAGCTGCTTCAACCGTGTTTTCCGCCGCATGCCCGGTAATTGCCAGAAAGACATCGTCCAGNNCCGTCACCGGGCAAACTGATATCACCGGTTTCGGCGACACTGTAGATCTGCTCTTTGCCCAGGTCACGCAGCACTGCAACCGCCTGTTGTGTTTTCGCCGGGTCCACCAATCGCATTTTCACATGCGTTTCCCCTCCG
>PMMG01000045.1:0-161 GCA_003162335.1 Dehalococcoidia bacterium | reverse complement strand
CCGCCGGAATAGGTTTTCACCCGCCGGTCGCCGGAATCAGCCAGTTCAAAGGTCACCAGTAG
The DNA here is from genome assembly GCA_003162335.1 of Dehalococcoidia bacterium. Classification (GTDB taxonomy): domain Bacteria; phylum Chloroflexota; class Dehalococcoidia; order Dehalococcoidales; family Fen-1064; genus Fen-1064. The sequence goes on along the minus strand of PMMG01000045.1, from coordinate 99 downwards.
TTCACCGGCGCGGGAGCGTGATTTATGGTTTCCCAGGTGATAAAGCTGGCCGATCATTTCCAGGTTTTCCTTTCCGGTCAGATCTTCATCGACGGCGGG
>PMMG01000035.1 GCA_003162335.1 Dehalococcoidia bacterium | reverse complement strand
TGGCCGCGCTAAAGGCCGCTCTTTTTAAGGGGGAACCGTGGTCGAGGGTATCTATATTACCTAATTCCTGGGCATTTTCCCGGATCAGGGCCGCGATTTTCGACACGATTTGCGAACGTTCTGCCTGGGATTTTTTCGACCAGATTGGAAAAGCCCTGCGGGCGGCAATGACCGCGGTATCGACATCCGACGCACCGCCGAGCGGCAACCGGGTCAGTTCTTCACCGGTTGCAGGATTATAGACCGGGTATGTTTTATTGGATTCGGCATCAACCCATTTTCCACCGATCCACATCTCGTATTGTTTCATGTTTTTCTCCTTTTATACTTTGTGGTGGATTGCGTCCTTTCTCGTATTTTGCATTTGTGTTATGTATACAAAAAAAGGCGCCAAAAGGAGACGCCTAAAAGCATAAAGCCATATTAAGCTATCTCTCCTTTCCAAACACGGGAGGCACCGCCGTTTCCAGCGATACCCTTTGAGCCCCATTTGGGACTCACGGTCGATATACCATGCCTGACAGCGAAGGTATACAAACTCGAAGAGCAATCTTTAATTTAATTCAATACAATTGTTGATGGAGTAAAGACCTGCCGGTCTATGAATTATCTCNNTATTGTTTTAAGCACTGCTTCCGGAGTCATCGGCAGTTCTTTAAGCCGCACCCCGGTGGCGCTGTGAATAGCATTGGCGACGGCAGCCAGTGTCGGAATCATGGGAGGCTCTCCTACAGCCCGGGCGCCGAAAGGTTCAATACCACTACCAACCTCAATAAGCATGGTGTCTATAAAAGGCAAGTCTGCAGCTGTCGGAATACGATAGTCGAGCAAGTTGGGGTTCTGCATAATACCATTCTGAAAAACATATTCTTCCATTAAAGTCCGGCCGATACCCTGGGCAACTGCGCCCTGTATTTGGCCTTCTATTAACGATGGATTAATTGCAAAACCGACGTCCTGCGCAGCAGCATATGACAGGATTTTCACTTTTCCCGTCTCCTTGTCGACTTCTACATCGGCCATCTGCACGACAAAAATAGGAGCGGTGGGATGTACACCCACTGACCCGCGTCCGGTGATCGGTCCGCTGCCAAACCGACCGATACTGTTCCGGACTAAAGTTGACAGGGAAACGGATTTCTCCGGCATTCCATTTACCTGGACATTTCCATGGGTAAAACTGAAGTCGGTCGGTTCAACTTTTAATAAAGGAGCCGCCTGTCGGGCAAGCTGGTCTTTAGCATCCTGGCAGGCACGCCGGACTGCGATGCCCATCTGGCGGGTGATTTTGCTACCCGCCGAGACCTCGGAATATGGAGCAGCATCAGTATCTCCGGTTACCACAGTCACGAGGTCAAAAGCAATACCAAACTCCTCTGCCACGATCTGGGCTAGACTTGTACGGGTTCCGGTGAGATCGAGGGAGCCTATTAACAGAGTCACCGAACCATCAGGTGTGACATTAACTTGAGCAGAGCAAGCCCCGCCGAATGCCGGCCAAAGACCGCAGGCAATTCCTGTCCCCCGGTTCTTCCCTTCAGGCTTATCTCGCCGGTTGAGGTAATCCTTCATTTTGAGCAGCGCTTCTGTGAAACCAATCCTCGAAAATGGAGGATTGGTTATAACCCGGTCCCCCTCCGCCACTGCGTTTTTCAGACGAAAATCAATCGGGTCCATTTGTAAAGCGCGGGCCAGTAAATCCATTTGCGATTCTACCGCAAAAGCAGCATCGGCAGCATTGGGAGCCCGATACGGACCGGTGGGCGCTTTATTAGTAATTACATTGAAAACTTTTATACTCAGATTTGGAATACGGTAAAGACTTAGTTCCTGGATAGTGCTTCCTAAACTATCGCCGACTTGCCGGTTAAAGGCGCCGATGTCACAAACCACACTAACAGCGGCGGCGGTAATATTTCCTTCTTTATCTACACCCATTTTCAAAGTAATGATTGATGCCGGCGCCGGAGAAGTAGCAACAAAATCCTCTTCTCTGGTCATGACAATTTTCACAGGGCGGCCGGTTTTTAAAGCCAGGAGCGCAGCAATAGGGGCAAGCGGGTGGAATTGCTTGGCGCCGAATGATCCTCCTACTTCAACAGGCATCACTTTGATGTGGCTAATGGGGATATTTAAAAAGTCAGCACATACATCCCGGACCCCGAAGGCACCATGACTGTCAGTCCATATTGTCACTTTTCTACGGGGGTCCACTGCGGCTAGTGCCGATCGCGGCTCGAGATAACCCTGATGCACTGCTTGAGTGTGAAAAATGTTTTCAAGAACCACGTAAGCGCCCTTGAATCCTGCCTCTATATCCCCACTTCCAATCTCTACCTGCCAGGTTATGTTGCTGGGAGCGGTAGTTTTCCCTGTTTGACCCAACACCTGTAAATTGGTGTAGACATCCGGGAAAATGAGGACGGCGTCAGGTTTCATAGCTTCAAATGCATCCATCACCGGGGGTAACTCTTCATAATCAACTTCGATCAACGATACAGCTTCAACAGCGATATCCAAGTTTATCGCGGCAACTGCGGCGATAGGTTGACCGGCATATAACACTTTTTCTCTTGCCAGACGTGGGCTTTTCGGAGAACTCTTCTCTTTCTGCTCAGGCACATCTTCAGCGGTGATAACTGCCATTACTCCTTTTAAGGCTTTAGCTTTGGATACGTCCAGTTTGCGGATTTTAGCGTGAGCATAAGGACTGCGCAGCACTTTACCATAAAGCATATTGGGCAGACTGATATCCCCGCTGTACATGGCCCTGCCGGTGGCTTTGTCCTGCGCATCCACACGGGGTAAACGTTTACCGAGTACCGTATATTCCGTCATAGTGTTTTTGCCCCGACTTTCAAAATAGCCCGCACGATCTTGTCATAACCCGTGCAGCGGCAGAGGTTCCCGGCGATGGCCTGCCGCGCTTCCGCTTCCGTAGGGTGCGGATTGGTATCGAGAAAAGCCTTGGCGGTGAGAATCATGCCGGGGGAGCAGAAACCGCACTGAATGGCGCCTTCTTCGATGAAAGCCTTCTGCACAGGATGGATTTTACCGGGCTGGGCCAATCCCTCGATGGTCAGGATTTCATGTCCTTCAGTTTCGACGGCAAATATCAGGCAGGAGCTGACCGCTTTACCATCGATGAGGACGGTACAGGTGCCGCAGTTGCCGTTGCCGCAGCCTTCTTTGGTGCCAGTTAATCCCAGGTGGTTGCGCAGTACGTCCAGCAGTGTCTGCCGGGATTCTACGGTGACTTCACGTTCTTCTCCGTTTATCTTTAGAACAATGTCTTTTTTCATCGAGTTAATCTCCGCTCTCAATTTGGATATCTAAACTTACGCAGGCTGCCTTGAGCGCCCGGCGGGTCAAAACCCGGACCAGTTCCCGGCGGTATTCTGCCGAACTGCGGATATCTGAAATAGGACTGGCCGCTTCCGCCGTCTTTTCCGCGACCTGCGTGATGAGTTCTTTATTCAGACTATTTCCGGCCAGCAGCGCCTCGGTGGTAGGTACCCTGATCGGCGTAGGAGCGACGGCGCCCAGCGCGATTCTGGCTTCCTGACAGGTTTTGCTGTGCGGCGCCAACACCAGGAAAGCCGCGACTCCTACTACAGCGATGTCCATTTCCTCGCGCGGGGTATGCCGCAGATAACACCCGGCAGAATGAGCGGGGGGAGCAGGAATTTCCAGCTCGACGAGCAGTTCATTAGCAGCCAGCGAGGTTTTACCCGGCCCGCGGAAAATATCCAGCATTGGAACGACACGGGTTCCCCTGGAATTGGCAACAAACGCCTTTGTTCCCAGGCAAAGCAGCGCCGGTGCGCTATCTGCAGAGGGAGCGGCGTTACAAACATTACCGCCGATGGTTGCCCGGTTGCGGACGCGGGTTGAACCGATGAGGGAACAACCCTGGTGCAGCATGCCGAATCTTTGCTGAAAATAGGGGAAATCAACGACGGTACTGATGGGCACGGCAGCGCCGATGTGCAGGGACTTGTCCGCATCCCATCCCAGTCGGTTCAGCTCGGGGATATTCTTGATGTCAATAATAATTGCCGGTTGAGCACGCCCGGCATGCAATTGGGCGATCAGGTCCGTCCCGCCAGCCAGTATCTTCACTTTTTGTCCGGTATTTTCTAACAGCGCAAGCGCTTCAGGCAATGAGCGCGGCGCAAAATATTCGAAGTTTTGCATGAATCTATCCTTTCTTTGATGCTAAATATCAAAATAAATTCAAATCAAAAATCTGCCGACAAACCCTGGCAGCAAATAATGACTTCATTTTGTCTTGATTTATAATCCGGGCAATTGGGGGGTAGTGTCAGCAAATTCCCCAATCCAATGCACAAGATGAATTACGGTGTAGTTGAAACTATCCAACAATTTGACAGTGAGTTCGGCGGTTTGGATATCGGGGTCCCAGCCATTGGTTGCCGTTGTAACTCCCACGGCGCAGGCTAAATCGAGCAGATTGTCAGGACAATAAAAATAAAGAAACGGGTTTTTCCTGAATTCCATTTCATCGGATTTGTTGAAAGATTCGAAAGATTTGCCTTTTGAAAGGCAAAAATCCGACCAAATCGGCACAAAGTCATCATGGTGCTGCCGGAACCAGTATTTTAGTCTTTGAAATTCAATCTCATCTTCGATTGACGGCAATGGGGGAGGGTATCCCCCAGAGTTTTGACCTGTGAGCACATTTTTTAGCAGAGAGCTGATTTCAACGTATTTATCTGCCCATTCCAGAACCAGATCTACATCCCCTGTGCAATATGTCCGCATACCTATTCTCCATAACCGTGCAAGCAATGCAACAGTTGGCCGGTAGGCGTTCTCAGCTTTTTTATCTGCGGATTGCGCCTCAACCGGTTGTCCAACTGTTTATTGTTATAAAAGTACTAATTCATGAGCAGAAAAAGCAATTATTCTTTCTGTCCGTTCATTTGTTTAACTTTTTACCGCTTTATCGTTCAAGATCAGAGAAGGAACACCTGCGGCGGTAGTTTATTTTTTAACCGCTAGATCTACCTGTACGCGTTTGAGATTGGAATATTCGTACAGGCCGTACAACGAACCTTCTTTACCGAGTCCACTTTCTTTATAGCCGCCCCATGGTAATTCAGGCCCGCCGCCGTGACCGGCATTGATACGTACCGTTCCGGCTTGCAGGTTGTTAGCGAATCGCATACCTCTGGCGGTGTCGCCAGTCCAGACATAGGCAGCCAAGCCGTAGGTATTATCGTTGGCCCAGGCCAGTACCTGTTCATCGGAATTGAATTTTTCCATGATGCAGGCGACCGGACCGAAGATCTCTTCACGTGCGATTTTCATCTGCTGCGTGACACCGGTAAAGATAGTAGGCGGCAGGTAATAACCTTTGTTCAGCGGCGCGGTGGTGGGTCTTTTACCGCCGAGAAGGAGTTTTGCGCCCTGCTCGATGCCTGACTTGATATAGCCTTCCACGCGGTCGCGGTGTTCGGCGCTGACCAGCGGACCCATTTGCGTTTTCATATCATTGGGATCGCCCCAAACAAACTTTTTAGCGCCGGCGAGCATTTTTTCCAGGAACTGATCGTAGACTTTTTCGTGAATATAGAATCTGCCGGGGGAGGCGCAGATCTGGCCGCAGTTCTTATATTGGTTACCGACTGCTTCGGCAGCAGCGGCATCGACATCGGCGTCATCGAGGACAATGACCGGGTTTTTACCGCCTAATTCCAGCTGCAGACGTTTGACGGTCTGGCTAGCCGAGGACATGATGGCTTTGCCGACTTCACAGCTGCCGGTAAAAGCGACCATATCGATACCGCGGTGAGACGATAAAGCATCCCCGACAATGCCGCCGGGGCCGGTAATAACATTGACAGTGCCGGGAGGCAATCCCAGCGTATCCAGCATTTCGGCGAATTTGAGCGCTTCCAGGGAATCGATGCTGGGCGGCTTGATTATACAGGTATTACCAAGAGTTAAAGCAGGAGCCAATTTCTCCACGACCATCATCAGGGGCACGTTCCAGGGGGTGATAATGGCAATGACGCCGATCGGTTCGCGTTGAAGATAAATCAGATCTTCGGATGTGGAGGGAATAGTATGCCCCATCAACGACCGGCAATTGTAAGCGGCCCATTCGAAGTTCAGTGAGGAAGCCGTCGGGAGAAAAGCAGCCCTTTGCGCCGGAGAACCATGGTCGAGAGTATCCAGTTTGCCCAATTCCCGGGCATTATCCCGCAGCATGGCCGCGATTTTCATCGCGATGGCAGAACGGTCGGCCTGCGACTTTTTCGACCAGATAGGGAAGGCTTTACGGGCGGCGACGACCGCTTTATCGACATCGGTTACACCACCAAGGGGCAGCTGAGCAATAACTTCTCCGGTGGCTGGATTGTAGACAGGGTAGGTCTTGCCTGATTCGGCCTCAACCCATTTTCCGTCGATCCACATCTTGTACTGTGACATGTTTTTACTCTCCTTCAACTCGTTATATTAATTAGTTACCATATCGGTAATAAAATTTTAGACATAAAAAATGGGCGCCTCGAAAAGGAGGCGCCCAACAGCAAAAGCTATCTGAGCTATCTCTCCTTTCCAAACACGGGAGGCACCGCCGTTTCCAACGGTACCCTTTGAACTTCTTGCGAAGCTCACGGTCGGTATACCATTCCTTACGGTTTCAGGTAAACCAACTCGAAGAGTAATCTCGATATTAAATTAGAAACCACTATATCATATTCGCAGGGTTCTGTCAAAAACGATTGTTAGTCAATGCCAATCATCACACTGGAGGCGTTGATAACGGCATAAACCTGTTTGCCAACAGCCAGACCGAGGTTTTCGGCTGATTCTTTGGTGATAATGGACACGATCTATGCACCGCCTTGCATCTCCACAATCATCTCGGTATTAATTGCACCGGGTTTAAGCTGGATGATTTTTCCTTCGGAATCAGGATTAAGTCAGGGTAGTTTTTTCCGGCACTTTTTCGCGCTGGCCCCGCAGTAAAGAGGGGATGATCGCGCACAGGACAATGATTCCCAGAATAAAACAGGCGTGATTGACGGCTTTCTGAAACAGGGGCAGTTGATTGGAACTTGTGAGTTGCGAACTGCTGACGATCTGTGAAAGTTTATCATAGGGCATCACCAGTGACATTAAAAGTAAAGAAAACGGTACGCTGATGACGTTGCCGGTCTGGCTGATGGTCATTTTGATTCCGCTGGCGACCCCACGTTTCTCGGGCGGGACCGAACCCATGATGGAGCTGGTATTGGGTGAGGCGAATAATGCCATACCTAAACCGAAAAGGATCAGACTGATGAGCACCTGGCTGTAGGAGGATTTTTGATTCAGAGTCGAAAACCAGAATAGCGCGGAAGCATTCAGGGCCAGACCAATGGAACTTAATGCGCGGCTGCCGTACCTGTCGGCCAGCCGTCCGCTGATGGGGCTGCCCACAAAGATGAGAATCTCCATGGGAATGAGCAAGACACCTGTTTTCAAGGCGCTGTAACCGAGGATCAGCTGCAGAAACAAAGACCGCAAAAACGGACCCGCGCTGAACGCGATGGAGTTTAAAAACCCGGCAAAAGTACCGGCGGCGAAGAGCCTGATCTTGAATAGTTTGAGATTGAGGGTGGGGTGTTCCTGGTTCAGCTCGACGATAATGGCTGCGATGAAGATCACGAGTCCGGCAGCAAGAATAGTCAGATTCCGGCTGGAAGTGGGGCTGCCGATAGTTAAAGCCAATAAAATCGTGCAGAGACCGACGCAGTACAATATCGAACCGGCGTAATCGAATTTTTCACCGACGGCCCGCTTGCCGACCTCTTTTAAGCGCAGAAAACCCCAAACGGTGCCGAAGATACCGATGGGGACATTAATCAGGAACAGGGATTGCCAGCCGAAATGCGACAGTATGATGCCGCTGAGTGTATAGCCGGAGATCGCGCCTAAATTGGCCGCCATGATGCTGGTGCCCAAGCCCATGCCGAGCTCCCCTTTGGGGAAAGCATCGGTGATGATAGCAGTGCTGTTGGTGAGCAGTAAGGCCGCGCCGATACCCTGTAAAAACCGGAAGATGACCAGCTGTTCGCCGTTGCGGGACAATGCGCAGAGCAGCGAACCGGCGGTGAACACAGCAAACCCCATATTGTAGAGTTTGACACGGCCGTAGAGATCTGCCATACGTCCGAGCAAAACGGGTAGGATGGTCATCATCAGGGCATAGCCGGTGATAATCCAGATGCCGTGCACCATCGTGGCATGCAGATTTTGCAGGATAGTCGGGAGTCCAATAACAACGATACTGAGGTCCAGACTTGACATAAAACTACCGACAACAGTGACGGACAGCGCCACCCATTTATAGTCCATTTTTAATTTCATAAAAAGCTTCTTTAACTGTTATTTTCACATACGTAAGAAGTAAATTTAGCGGTCAAGTGATCTGGCAGAGTTTAATATTGTTCGTCTCCGAACCTGCTGGGGAAAAAATCCAACTGTTTAGCGGTGATCTTTAACTGAAGGCCGTAAGCGATCGCTTCGCCCCAGGTCGATTTATCCGGTGATACCTTGAATATCTTATCTTTGAATACAATAATCAGTTCATTATCTCTGTAAAAATGAAAATAAAACTCCTGTTTTTTAAAGAAAAGCCAATCAGCCATATTATGTTGAAACGTTTTTATCACTGCGTCAATATTATCCGGCGATACCCTGATTTTATATAGCGTCACCAATCCGGAAAATGATTTCTTTCGACCAATAATTTCGACTGTATTAAATACAGATTTATCCCGCTGACTGAGATTAATAATGATGCCGTGATACTCTTGCTGATTTAACACGTTACCGTCGTTTTTAGAATAATTAAGCATAGCGGTTATTTCACTATCCGGTTAATTGACATAATGTGGCAATTTTTAATATAAAAGTAAAATATTGTCTGCTGATGTAATGATTCTAAAACGTCGCGTCCGACCGCTGTTTAAGCAGGTAAGTAATTACTTCTACAAAGCCGTCCCCGAAAGATAACTTACTCTGGAATTTGGCCTGACGGCAGATGTCTATGGTTTGCTCTTTGGGCAGCCTGGGATTAATAACCAGCACGCTGTTTTCAAATTCGGTGAAGAGTGAAATATCGGTAGCGGAATCACCGAAGACCATTACTTCGTCAGGGTGTATCTGTCCGTCACCGATCAAACCTAATATCCTTTTCAGGGATTTTCCCTTGCTGACGCCGTTCTGGATCATGTGCAACATGTAGCCGGAATCGAGTAATTGCACGCCTTCCATGCGTTTCAATAGTTCTACATGGGGTACGCCGTCAGCAAAAAAACCGACATCAATCAGGCGGTCTTTGTAATCGAAGGCTTCGCGGATAGCCGTGGGAAAATCAGCCTTGAATTTTGTCAGAGCTTTGAGGGCGGGTTGTCGTGAATAACCTAAGTCATAAAGTCCCGCTCCACATTTCAGTTTGGCAACACAGCCGTTTTCTGCAATCACAGGGCCGGAAGCGTTTAGTGATGCGGCCAGCGGTTCCAGACGGGTGAATGGTCTGCCGGAATCAAAGCCGACCATGATGCCGGCTTGTTCGAGCGCCCGGATCGCCCGGGCGACAGGAGAACTGACCTCATCGCCGTCACTGAGCAGTGTGCCATCGACATCGGCGACGACCAATTTGATGCGCCGGGCTAATTCCGGCGTAATTTGAAGGTAGGATTTAGGCATCACTTATCATCTTATCATTGTGGATAGTAATATTGCTATTTTGGTAATCGAAGAACAACTATATTATTATTTAAACTTATTACCTGATAACCATGGTTTAATATGGATTCCCTCCCATGGAGATAACGGTCCTGGACAATACGCCTGTGCCGGAATGACAATTCTTGCGCTAAACCACAGAGGGAGGACTTTCATCCTCCCTCTAATATATGAGCAACTAAAATTGGACGACCGGTTAACGGTTTCTCAATTTCTCGATTAAATAAGCAAGACCGCCGACCGCAATACATACAACTATTACAATAACGATATAAGTAGAGGTGGGGATGATAGTGCCGACGAAAAACGTCGAAGCATTTGACCACCCGCTTGCGTTATTTGCGCCGTCAATTGCTTTTACCCGCCAGTAGTAAGGCGCATCTTTGCCGACATTGGCCAGGACTTCCTGGGATGTAAGTTGATATCCCGGTGTCTTGAGATCGTCTTTCTGTAATAACACGATAGCAAAGGCTGTATCTCTGGAAACCTGTAAAGAATAAGTCACGCCGCTGGGATCGTTCACGGTTTGCCAGGTGAAATTCGGAGATTTGGCAGCTTTGGTGGCTGTTTTAGGTGAAATGAGAGTTGGCGCTGATGGAGCAGTAGAATCCATCGAAAAATCTTTCGTGAAGGAACTGACACCGTCAGTAATAATAATCTGGTGTGCGCCGCCGTTGCTGGCCGGAGCCTTAAATGTGACTGTAAATGTTCCCTGTGCATCGGCTGTGACGGTGGCGATCTGGGCAGTATCGTATTTTACGACAACATTACCGGCGGCGGTAAATCCCGTTCCGCTGGCGGTGATGTCTTTCCCAACGTAACCGCTGGTAGAATCGATTTTTGCATCGGCAGTAGGTTTGAAATCGTATTTAAAAGTTGAAACCTGGTCCGAAACGGTAATCTGGTGGGTTCCTGTGCCGCTTTCAGGAACTTTAAACGAAGTACTGAATTTACCGTCCGCGTCTGTTTTCACGGTAACAACAGCAGCGCCGTCATAATTAACTGTGATCGCCGTAGTTGCGTTCAGGCCGCTACCGGTAACTGTAACGGTTGTGCCGACAATGCCGGTCGCAGGTGATACCAAAATATTCGCGATGCTGGTAAAATCAGCGCTGGCGGTAGTTAATTTGTCTTTAGCAATAATTTTAACCGCGCCGGTGACGCCGGAAGGAACCTGAATGGTAGCTGAAAAGTTACCGTCACCGTCGGCAGAAATTGCTGCCGGTGTGGTAGTAACAGCAGTGTCATTGTAAGTGATGGTAATCGGGTTATCGGTGACGGGGGTAAATCCATTACCGGTGATAGTGACCTTGGAGCCGATTGCCCCCTGGTTGGGCTGCAGGGTAATGGAAGGATTGACCTTAAAATTGGCAGTAATGGCGCCGGTGTAACCAAAATCCTGAACTTTGATGACGTGGTTTCCGCCCGGAAGTGCTGGAATTGTCAGGTTATAGTTGGCGAATTTACCGGCAGTATCGGTGGTGACGGTCTGGGTAACCGAGGTGGTGTCAATAAAGAAAGAAACTGCTTTGGAAGCAGAAAAGCCGACGCCGGAAATACTGACAACAGTGCCTGCCTGGCCTTCTAACATTGATAATGTTAATTTTGGTGTGATGCTGAAAGCAGCGGTAGGTGTTGATCCCCCTGCATCTTTGGCAGAGATAGTATGATCGCCCAGTGCAGCCGATGGGATAGTGACGGCGGTGCTGGGAATAACACCGTGAACATCGGAGCTAACTGAGGAGACGGCCTGGTTGTCAAAAACGATACTGACTGTTTGGCTGGCGTTAAAACCATTGCCGCTCACATTTACCTGGTCGCCGGGTGCGCCGGTCGCAGCGCTAACCGTAATTTGCGGGGTGACAGTAAAAGTGGGGTATGGTGTCACAGAGTAATCCGGGCCGGCCGTAACCATAATATTATATGCGCCGCGGGGTAAGACCGGCACGGCAAAGGGTGCAACTGTTCCGCCAGTTGAAACTGTACCGGTGATAATCGTGGTACCGGAGGTGATTAGCGTAGTTGAAGTGCCATAGGAGACGGTAAAGAAAGCATTGGGAGTAAAACCACCGATGATTGCTACCTGTGTCCCGGGCGGGCCGGAAGTCACGTTAAGCGTAGTGGTGACCGATGCCGCAGAAACAGGCGCAATTGGCGCCAGTGTTGCCAGAACTAATAATAGAGTTGCGATTATTGCAGCAAACGAACCTTTTAATAACCTCATGTATCCCACCTTTTTCAAGAAATAACCGGATTCGAAATGAACAATTACCACGTTCGAAATAAACCGGTTTCAAACAGCATTTTCCCGTACACAATGGCAGTAGATAGTCATATCCTATACAGTCCTATTCTCCGAGTCAATCATACTTTAAGGTGATAGACAGGATTAGTCCCTCGTGAAAATCGGGTAAATATATAGGTATTTTGATTTTATTGGATGGCCCAGATGAAGTAGAAGCTGCTGGTTTCATCGCCTTCGAAGCGGAGATGAGCGGTTATTAACTGGCCGGTTTCCAAATGCGATGCGTCTTCCATGCACCGGACAACGATGGTTTGCCCGATTTTGCCGGTAGTGTAATTGGGATAACCGGATACGTTCTGTGAAGTCCGCAGCTGAATTGTCAATACCCAGGGAATAGCGCCATCGCCGTCCTGAACTTCGACGATTTTAGCGGTCACCATACTATCGTTTTTAACCACAGGATTAAAAGGGGCGGTTGAGGTGGTAACCGTTTTCTGGGAACAAGCAGAAAACGGCGTCGTTAAAAATGTTAACGTCAATCCGATGAAGATCAGAGCTTTGGGCCTATTCTTCATCCTGTTCTTCTTCACGCCGCGTGGAGGAGATTGCGCGTAAGCGCATTGTTTCCTGCAGGATCTTCTTGCGCAACCGGATATGCTCCGGGGTGATTTCCGNNGCCAGTTCGTCGCGGTTAATGAAGTCGATGGACTGCTCTAGACTGAATATTATCGGCGGGGTCAGTTTGATAGCAATATCGGAGGTAGATGAACGGATGTTGGTCATCTTCTTTTCTTTACAGACGTTAACGGCGATGTCACGCGAACGTTGAATTTGTCCTACGATCATGCCTTCGTAGACCTGCACCCCCGGGCCGATAAAAAGAAGTCCGCGTTCCTGGGCGTTGTTCAAACCGTAGGTAACGGAAACGCCCAATTCCGATGCCACGAGAACACCGCTGCGAATACTTCCTATTTCTTTCTTCCAGGGTTCATAACCGAGGAAGATAGTATTCATGACGCCGCTGCCGCGCGTGGCGGTGAGAAAAGCGCTGCGGAATCCGATCAAACCCTTGGTGGGGATGTGGAATTCCATGCGGACGTTACCCTTGCCGTCATTGCGCATGTCGCTCATTTCGGCCTGGCGTTTGCTCAATAATTCATTGACAATGCCGATGTATTCCTCTTTGGTATCGACGGTCAGGGCTTCGACAGGTTCCATCAGTTTACCATCGACCATTTTAGTGATGGCTTCCGGTTTGGAAACCTCGAATTCGTAACCTTCCCGCCGCATTGTTTCAATTAAAATGGAAAGATGAAGTTCGCCGCGGCCTTTGACAATAAAAGTATCGGATCTATCGGAATCCTGGACCCGGAGGCTGAGATTTGATTCCAGTTCGCGGTACAACCGTTCGCGTAACTGACGGGTGGTGCTGAAACGGCCTTCTCTGCCGGAAAACGGCGAGGTATTGACGCCAAAGGTCATTTCTACCGTCGGTTCACCGATTTCGATGCGGGGCAAAGCGTCAGGATGTTCCGGGTTGGCGAGGGTGTCACCGATAGTCACTTCTTTGACGCCGGTGACAGCGACAATATCGCCGGCCTCGACTTCTTTGGCTTCCAGCCGTTTAAGGCCGAGGTGCGTGAAGACTTCATTGATTTCATAGCGGGTTTGCTTACCATCCGCGCTTAAACAGACGACCATATCATGCGGGGAGACCTTGCCGCGCCAGATACGCCCGATAGAGATTTTACCCTTGTGGGTATCATAATCCAGGTTGGAGACCAGCATCTGGAACGGTCCCTCTTCAATCTGCGGCGGCGGTATTTTTTCCAGTATGGTGTCAAACAGGGGACTGACGTCTTTCCCCTCCATCCCTGGCTCCGTGATGACCACGCCTTCACGGCCGCTGGCGTACAGCACCGGGAAATCGAGCTGTTCCGCATCCGTCGCCAGTTCCAGGAATAAGTCCTGGGTCAGTTTCAGCACTTCCGGAATGCGGGCATTTTGCCTGTCTATCTTGTTAATCACTACAATGATTTTTAGTTTCTTCTTAAAAGCCTCGCGCAGGACAAACTTGGTCTGCGGCATAGGACCTTCCACCGAATCGATCAGCAACAAACAACCATCCGCCATATTTATGACCCTTTCTACCTCACCGCTGAAATCGGCGTGACCGGGGGTGTCGATGATGTTGATTTTAATGTCCTTATACATGATGGCGGTATTTTTCGCCAAAATCGTGATGCCTTTCTCTCTTTCCAGCGTGCTGCTGTCCATAATACAGTCGACGGTTTCCTGATTGTCACGGAAGACGTGGCTTTGTTTTAGTAAGGCATCGACCAGGGTTGTTTTGCCGTGGTCGACATGGGCGATGATAGCGATGTTTCTGATGTCATTACGGTAGTTCATAATACTTGTTTTATCCTTATTAGTTTACATAATACATGGCATAGTAATACACGGGTGAAAAATCATGGAAAACGGTGACAAAACGAATTTTCGGAAGCCCGCGTCTTGCAATGACGCATTAGCTCCGATTAATGGAGAAAGTGTTTCCGGAAGCGCTCCAGATGAAAGTAATTCCAGATGCGGTACATAAAATAATACGTTCCTAAAACCTAACCATTTATTATTATACAGGAAACGAAGCTAAAAAGCGAACATAATATTAAAAAGAAGCTATATTTTGATTTAATTGGAAGGTGGTTTGTTTGCTTTCGGACTTTTATTGATAAAGATCTTCATAAGTGTATTTAGTCGGACATCTGCGGAGGTTAGAGTATAATTACATTATGTCTGTCTTTATTATCGATCTGACTGTCAAAGAGGTGACGGAACTGGTGGCCTCGCTGGGGGAACCGGCATACCGCGCAAAGCAGTTGCTGGCGTGGGTATATCAGCGGTTGGCCGTTTCCTGGGAAGAAATGACCGACTTGCCTTTGACCTTCCGCCAAAAGCTGGCAGAGAAAGTGTCTCTCCATACTTTAACGCCGTTGCATGAAGTAAAAGCCAAAGACGGCACGGTGAAAGTGCTTTTCAATTTGCTTGACGGGAAGACAGTAGAAACAGCGCTGATGAAATTTTATTCTACCGATAAAAAAGAACGTTTTACCGTTTGCGTCTCCACCCAGGTGGGCTGCGCCGTCGGATGTCCATTCTGCGCTACTGGCTGGCAAGGGTTTGAAAGGAATCTGACCGCCGGAGAAATTATCGACCAGGTGTTGTACTTTGCCCGCCGGTTACAGGAACAGCGCAAGGGGCACGCAGTGGAGCGGATCGACAACATTGTATTCATGGGGATGGGTGAACCGTTCTCTAACTATAATGCTTTATGGCAGGCAATCGAAATATTAAACGCGCCGGAATGTTTCGGGTTAAGCGCCCGCAGCATGACAATTTCCACGGCCGGTCTGGTACCGGGGATAAAAAAGCTGGGCGGGGAGAAGTTGCAGGTTGGTCTGGCGATATCGCTGCACGCCGCCGATGACAAATTGCGGGATAAGCTGGTGCCGGTCAATAAAAAGTATCCGATCGGGGAATTGATCGAGGCCTGCCGGGAATATTTTGCGCGGTCCGGGCGCCGCGTGAGTTTTGAATATGCGCTTTTTGACGGCGTGAACGATTCTTTACAGCAAGCGCAAAAATTAGCTGACATAATACAGGACTTGAATTGTCATGTTAATCTGATTTCCGCCAACAATGTCGCAAACCAAAAAATGCAGCCTTCACCGCGGAGCCGTGTATTGGCCTTTCAGCAGGAATTAAAAAACCGCGGAATCAACTGTACACTGAGGCAGAGTCGGGGACAGGACATCGATGCCGGCTGCGGTCAATTACGCAGCCGTTTTTTAACGTAAAAAAGCAAATGACCAAAGGATATATATAGAATAAACCCTTTGGTCATCTGCTATATATTTAATCACCCTGACGGTGATGGGGGGGCCGTAATCCTGACGGCTACCACCAAACTACTTGCCCAGAGCTGCCTCATCCTTCTTACGAATTGAGCGTCCGCCGTGGCCGTGTTTGACGCCTTTGAAGCTNNAGTGTTAGATATTCTCAATATACGGTTCCGGGGGCACTTTTGTCAATAATCCATGGGAACCTTGTAATTATTATTTCCTAACGAACTTTATTCGGTTGGTATAACGGTGTAATCGTTGGTATCGGACGGGCCTGGGCAGTTGTGCGCTGGCGCAGGAAGGAAGGAGTGTCCAGTTCATTGCCTTTCAAATTCTTGAGCTGCTGGGTGATTTCCTTCTCGCGGTTGGCGCTGTTGACACCGGTCGCATTATCGAAACCGGTCGCAATTAGTGTCAAACGGATTTCATTATTCATGTTGGTATCGAAGGCGACACCGAAGATAACATTGGCGTTCGGGTCGACCGCTTGTTTGATGATTTCTGCAGCGGCATTGACTTCGAAAAGGGTCAGGTTGCTGCTGCCGGTGATATTGAACATGACGCCCTTCGCGCCGTTCATGGAAACATCGAGTAACGGACTGGCGAGGGCTTCTTTGGCCGCATCGATGGCGCGGTTCGGTCCGGTGCCTCTCCCGATAGACATCCAGGCCGGTCCCGCATCTTTCATAATGGTGCGGATATCAGCAAAGTCGAGGTTGATGAGACCGGGAACGGTGATAACCTCGGCGATTGCTTGTACCCCATGATGAAGTACGCCATCGGCAATTCTAAAAGCACTGTCCATGGAGGTCTTCTGGTCACACAATTGTAATAAACGATCGTTCGGGATAATAACCAGGGTATCGACTTTATCGACAAGGTCAGCAATGCCCTCTTCGGCGTTCTGAAGGCGGTGTTTTCCTTCGAACCCAAAAGGTTTGGTGACGATGGCGATTGTCAGGGCGCCGCTTGTTTTGGCAATTTCTGCCACGACAGCCGCGGACCCTGTGCCGGTACCGCCGCCCATGCCAGCGGTAACAAATACCATATCTGCGCCTTTCAAGGCTTCTTTGATATCGTCTTTACTTTCTTCTGCCGCCTTATGTCCCACAACATGGTCGCCGCCGGCGCCCATCCCGCGGGTAAGGCGTTCGCCCAGTTGTAACCGGAGGCCTGCTTCTGTGTAAGACAACTGCTGGGCATCAGTGTTCATTGCGATAAATTCAACGCCGCGGATCTGTTCGCGTACCATACGTGTAATCGCATTACAACCGGCTCCGCCGAGACCGACGACCTTGATGTTCGCCCCAACCGGGACAAAATTCGATTTTGACATATTAGGCGCTCCTTACTCTAACCTTCAATTCCTGCTTACTGCCGGAACATTCTGAGAACGGGTGACACGAATCCGCGGATACCGCCCTTGGCCTGCGGGGTCTGTGCGCTGGAATTTCTGGATCTCCAGAGCATTAAACCAAGACTGGTTGCGTAAGCCGGGTCACAAAGGGCATCCGAAACGCCGGGTAAAGCCGGGGGAACGCCGATTCTGACGGGGAAGCGCACGATGTCATGAGATAGTTCGGCCAGACCGCCCAGGTTGGCGCCGCCGCCGGTGAGGACCAGGCCGGACGGAATAAAGTGAGCATAATCTTTATCCGGTAATTCCATGACAATCAAGCGGACGAGTTCTTCCACACGGGCGCGGATGATTTCACTCAGGTCATGAGATGAAACGTTGTGCTGCCCCAAGGTGAGTTCTCTATCCTGTTCGGGTTCTTCGCCGTGCCAGGGGGTAACATCCCCGAATTTCTTCTTTAACTCTTCGGCGGCTTCAAAGGTCAGCCCAAGGCCGATAGAGATATCGCGGGAGATCTGATAACCGCCGATGGGCAGGACGGAGGTAAAGCAGACGGAATTGTCTTTGAATACTGCGATATCGGTGGTACTGCCGCCAATGTCAGCCATCATGACGCCGTCCAGTCTTTCTTCCGGTTCCAGCACTGCTTCTGCAGCAGCTAACGGCTCCAAAATAAGGTCATCAATCTCGATGCCAATGCCGCGGATACACTTGGTCAAGTTCTGAACCGAGGTAGCAGCAGCCGTGATGATGTGAGTTTCAACATCCAGGCGGAAGCCATGCATACCCACGGGGTTCTTGACGCCATTTTGNNCAAGCCGATTCCATCTTGTAGCCGGCAGTGCGCTCTGCTTTGTGCACTGATTCGCGAATCGATTCGCGCGCTTCATTGAGGTTGACTACCATCCCTTTGGTGAGTCCCTGGGATGCGGAGACACCGACACCCAGGATTCGGACGTTGTTCTTGTCATCGATATCGCCCATGACGGAGCATACCTTGGTTGTCCCAACGTCTATAGCCGAAATTCTTGTTCTCTTCATATTAATATTGTTTCCTCCTAATATAATATGTATACTTTATTCGCGGTAATGAATATGCCATTTACTGTTCATCAGATTGCTGTGGGTTTCGACCCGGGGCCCCAGGTAGAGCTCTGCCAGAAAGCCGCTGGGTGAATCACAGGCGTTTAACGTTGAAGTTTCGCCTGAAGCGCTGAGGTTAAGATTGCAGACGCCGGTAGTGATATTTTCGTACTCAATAGTTGTTTCCATTTCTGTATTCCCCCCTAAATACGTTCCTGGATAATACTGTTATATACAATACTAAACGTACCAAAACCCAGCCGCAAAGATTGTCCTTACTATTTCCATTTTGTCCTAACATGGAATTAACATGGAAATATTTTGGTCCTATTTAGTTCCAAAAACCTATTGAAAACAAAAAACTGCTGGCATATAATAAAAACACCAGGCGAGGTGGCATTATGACAATGGACGAGGGACGGAAGCATTCTCCACCTTACGTTTCATATAAAACATTCGATAGTTTCATGACCAAATTGCAGGAACCGCCGCTGCCTACGCGCATCGACCGAAGCTATTGGGGAGAAATGTTTTCCGGCAGCACCGGCACGCAGTTGATGTCGGCGATGCGGTTTTTAAACCTGATCGACGCGAATACCAGGCCAACGCCGCGCCTGAAATTACTGGTGACAGACACATCGGGAGAGCACCGTGCGGCATTAATGAGACAGGTGGCCGACGAGGCGTATGCGTTCGTTCTAAAAGGCACTATGGATACGCAGAATGCCACCTACTCAGAACTGGAAGACGTTTTCCAGAATACCTATAAGATGAAGAGCGATGTCTGCCGCAAGTGCATCAAGTTCTTTACGGAATTTTCCAAAGATGCCGGCATACCATTATCCCCGCATATTACCAAAAAGAGAAAAATACCAAAAACAAATTCCGGAACTAAAAATACCACTAAAAAAAATGGCATTAGGACAAATGAGAATTTTGTCGTACCAATTAAAGAAAGTAGAATTCCGGAATTATTACCCTGGCATCAAATGCTGGCTGACAAGTTTCCCCACTTCGACCCGGCGTGGAACGACGAAATAAAAAAGAAGTGGTTTGAAGCCTACTTCGAACTGTTTAAACTTAATCCCCACGGATAAAAAGAAGCCGCTGCATAACTTTTTTGCAGCGGCTTTTACTATTGACTTTATTAATACTCTGTAATAAATAACCTACTTTTGTTTATTTTTCAAAACCTCATAAAGCCGCGTGATGTTTGCTTTTACCACTATCGACGCCGTCGCCTCCCTGCCCGGTTGGGGTGCGTAACGGTCGCGGAAAGTAAAATTCTTTTCCACTTCTGCCAGTGTCATTCCTTTCTTTATTAACACGTTCACCGCATCGATCCATTCCTGCACGCGGGTAATCATTTCGGGAAGATATGCCGCGGTACAGACTTCGCCGTGACCGGGAATAATAAACTCGACGTCCAGTTTTGCCATTTTTTTCAGCGACTCGATCCAGGCAAACGGCTCGGCATGCTGCAGGTAAACGGGGAATTTATACAGCACATTATCCGCGGTAAAGAGTACTTTTTCCTCCGGGACAAAGACGGCCAGCTGATATGGGGTATGACCCGGCAAATGCATGATCCGGATGGTGTGGTTGCCCAGGTAGATGGTCATTTCGTCGGTAACGGTAATGGTGGGCAGGCGGTATTTGAAGCGTTTCATCAGGGTATAATCCGCCGGCGATGTTGTTTTGTATCTTTCCCCGGCCTCCGCAGAAGAGTATTTCAGAATTGCCTGCCGGGTTCCTTCGTGGGAGATAACGGCGCCCTTAAAAAAATAATTACCGGTGATGTGGTCGCCGTGCGGTTCATTGTTAACAATGTAGCGGACCGGACCGAATTTGGCGATCGCTTCCCGCCATTTCAGGGCATCGGTGGGGATCTGGGGGGTGTCGCTCATTACTACCCCGCCGCTGGTGACAACAAATCCCGGATTACATCCGCCAAACTTCGTCTCGGCATAGACGTTCTGCGTAATTTTCTGCATTGCTGCCTCCCTGTTCAGTTATTTTTGTTCGAGATAGAGATAATGAGAATATTTTAAAGATAAAGGAGCGAAATAACAAGCGCCTTGACAATGATCAATAACCAATAATCAAGAAAATCCGAAACAATTTTAAGCTACCTTACTAAAAT
>PMMG01000050.1 GCA_003162335.1 Dehalococcoidia bacterium | reverse complement strand
GGATTTAAACAGCCCTGATTAAAAACACGGAAAGGAATAGATGGAAACTACCGCAGAACGAATTCCATTATTAGTGCCCCCGGCCGGACCGGAAGATCCGGCCGGGGATTCCCTTTTATGCCGGGCGGTCACGCACCGCGGGCTTGTTCGTTTACATAACGAAGACGCTTTTACGGTGAAAACTAAAGGAAAGTATCATCTTTTCGCGATAGCGGACGGTTTGGGCGGTCACCGCGGGGGCAGTATTGCCAGCGAAATGGCGATCGATATTGTTAACAGCGAATTTGAGAAGTGGAACGGCAAAGGAAAGGAAAGGTTTGTGGTGCGGGCAGTCGAGAAAGCCAACCAGGAAGTATTCAATACGGCGCAAGAACATCCGGAATTGTTCAGCATGCAGACGACGGCGACCGTAGTCGTGCGAGATGATGATTCGCTGGCCATCGCGCACGTGGGCGACTGCCGTTTGTACCGGGTGCGGAACGGGCGGGAGACAGTGCTGACAAAGGACCATTCGCAGGCGGCGGACCTGCTGCGGTTACATTTGATCAAGCCGGAAGAAGCGCAGCAGCACCCCGGGCGGCACCAATTAACCCGGTCGGTGGGATCATCGCCGTTTCTGCGCGTCGACCTGATCAAAGAGAAAACAAATTACAGCGACGCCTACGTTCTAGCCAGTGACGGATTATGGTCGGAACTGGAAGCGCTGGATATCCGGGACGCCTTACTGGTGGAGAATATTGAAAAATCACTGGAACAACTGGTAGCAAAGGTACTGAAAGCCGGCGCTCCCGATAACCTGACGGCGATCATTTTTCGCGTCGGTTAGCCCAACGGAGCGTTAAAAATAAGCCAATTTTTAAATTAACAGGACAGATGGTATTATTGTTGAGTGGGTACTACGTGCAGATTACCTTGTACTGGGAAATGCCCGGAAATAGTAGTATTATTTGCAGGAACGACAGACACTAAATGACAGATGACAGTAATCATGGTTTCGCCGAGCAGGACTTACAACCGGTAACTCCTGAAGAAACGGACGAAGACGGCGAACAATACCATCATTTTTTTCAGAAAACTGAAGGACATCTGGTAGCCACGCCTGAAGCCAGCGCAGGGGCAAACGGAGTTCAACGCGGATTAATGAGGCTAAAAGCCGCATTTATCGGCACACCGCTCTTTTCCAAAGATGAGATTCACGAGCGTTTAACCAAGGTCAAAGCGCTGGCAGTTTTCGGATCAGACGCGATTTCATCCTGCGCTTATGCTACAGAAGCATCCCTGGTTGTTCTAATGGTCGCCGGCAACGGCGCGCTGCATATCTCGCTTTTCACTGCACTGGCCGTGGCAGTATTAATGTCCATGGTGGCATTTTCTTACCGTCAGACAGTTTATGCTTATCCACACGGCGGCGGGTCATATAACGTCAGCCGTCAGAACCTGGGGCAGATGGCAGGACTCGTGGCAGCCGCAGCTTTGCTGCTGGACTATGTCATGACGGTGGCGGTATCAATCGCTGCCGGTTCTTTCGCGGTGACCTCCGCCTTGAATGCTGCGGGTGTGAATATCACGGCGATCACGGCGTCATTACCACCGTTCTTAAATTTCAATGTTATTTTAAGCCTGATCTTTATCGGGTTGATCACACTGGGGAACCTGCGCGGTATCCGGGAATCCGGCTCGATATTCGCCATCCCGACTTATGTGTTCATCTTCAGTTTTGCAGCAATGATAATCGTGGGAATGATCAAGGTCTTCACGCATTCACTTGTACCGGCAACACCGCCGCCGATCTTACAGATGGCACAACCGGTAACGTTATGGCTGGTGTTAAGGTCATTTTCTGCCGGAGCTGTAGCCATGAGCGGTACAGAGGCGATCTCTAACGGCGTCCCTGTTTTCAAACCGAACGAATCTAAAAACGCGGCTGCCACTTTGACTGTAATGGCCAGCTTGCTCGCCATTTTTTTTGTGGGAGTCTCTTTCCTCTCCAACCATATGGGTCTGGTGCCGGGTGATCAGTCAATTGTCTCGCAGGTGGCACTGGCCGTCTTCGGACAAAATGCTATCTATTACATCTTCCAGATTGCGACAATGGCGATTCTGGTAGTAGCTGCCAATACCGCTTTCGCCGATTTCCCCCGTTTGTCCTCAATATTGGCACGGGATAATTACATGCCGCATGTCTTTGGCAACCGCGGCGACCGCCTGGCTTTTTCTTCCGGCATCCTCTTTCTCGGCGCAGTTTCCGGCCTGTTACTGATAGCGTTCAGAGGTAATGTCGACAGTCTGATCCATCTCTATGCAGTCGGGGTTTTTCTGGCATTCAGTATGTCGGATACGGGGATGGTGGTGCACTGGTGGAAGACGCGCGGCAAGGGCTGGAAAACCAGCATCCTTATTAATGGCGCAGATGCTATCTTAACTACAAGTATTCTGATCATCGTGGTTATCACCAAATTCGCGTTCGGGGCCTGGATTATCGTGGTGCTGATTCCGATGATAGTGCCGGTATTCCTGGCAATCAACCGTCATTACGCACGTGTCGCTGAGCAATTGAGAATTATGCCGCTGCAGATGATGCCGCAAAAAATCGAACATTTCGTCCTGATGCCGATCGACGATGTTAATTATGCTTCCCTGAGAGCGATGTCCTTTGCCCGGACGATCTGTAAGGATATCACTGTCTTACATATTGCCACCGACCCTGTGCGGGCGGAGAAAATCAAACAGAAAATGCAGACCTATGCGCCGGACATGAAACTGGTCATTATGGAATCGCCGTTGCGGGCATTTATGCGCCCGCTCCTGACATACGTGGAAGTGCTGCATGAGCAGCACCCCGGCGGTTTCCTGACGATCGTAGTACCGGAATTCATTACCGCGCACTGGTGGGAACGGTTCCTGCATAACCGCACGGCCGAGCATTTGACGCAGGCGTTTAAGCGGCACCCGAACATCGCTGTGGTCAATGTCCCCTATCTGCTGAAACGATAAAGCCGATGCTTATCGGTGAATTTGCGTAAAAACCTGCGGTTAGCACATAATAGTAAATCATTATCTGGAATTTGATATGTTATTTTCCGCAAAAAATGCAGGTTTGAGATAAGGTTTTAGCTATGTATGAAAAAGGCGCCGTGATATGCGGCTACGAAATAAGCGAGAGACTCGGTTCGGGCGGATTGAGCGAGGACTATAAAGCCCGCGGCACGGACGGTTCTTTCGTGACACTGAAGTTTCCTTCGCCGGAACTGGTTGGCGATCCGGCAACCTATGAACGTTTCCAGCGGGAATTGAAAATAGGTCAAACCCTGAAGCATCCGGCGATCCCACGGGCACTGCTAATCAGCGAAACCCGCACCGGGCCGTGCCTGGTGATGGAGTTCATCGAAGGGAGGTCTTTACGCACGATCCTGCATGGACGTGGACGATTGCCGCTGGAAGAAGCGCTGGAAATTACCGGCCAACTGGCGGAAGTGCTGTCTTACCTGCACAGTCACGGAGTTTACCACCGCGATCTAAAGCCGGAGAATGTGCTGATCGATGCCCAGGGCAAGGTGCACATTATCGATTTCGGGAATGCTCTGTTGCAAGGAGCGCGGCGGGTTACCTGGAGGAACCTGTCCGATATACTGGGAACGCCGGACTACATGGCGCCGGAACAGATACAGGGAAAACGTGGTGATGCCCGGACCGACCTGTACGCGATGGGGATCATGTTTTATGAGATGTTGACGGGTGCGGTGCCGTTCCAGGGTGATAACGCGATGGCGGTGATGCACCAGCATCTGACTGCGACCGTTACGCCGATTCCGTCAGAACTGGCAATACCGGCAAATGTCGAATCGATAATCAGAAAAACGATCAGGAAAGACCCGAAAGAAAGATACCAGTCCGCCGAGACCTTTTTAGCGGATTTAACCCATTATAAAGAACTGGATCTTGCGCAATTTCCACGGGAAGAAAAGAAAGCGACCGGATTGGTGACGAACCGGCAGATCTGGATATTGGGCGTGGTGATTGCGCTGGGTTTTCTGGCAGTGATCGGGTTGATTATCATTTTTGCGATGATGAAGAAAGGGTAGATAATAGCGGTCAGCTTTCAGCGATCAGCATTCAGTTTGTTACCTCCCCACCCTGAGATTGTTCGTTCTTCTCAAAGACGATGGGACTACTGCGGGTGAAAAGCGTTGCTACCAGGAAAGATGCAATTACGGACGTTGTCATAAGCAGAAATTACAATCTGCCTGGTTCGATCAGGATAATTCTCTCTTTAATTGAGGTTGTCCGAAATTCCCTGGATTGT
>PMMG01000151.1 GCA_003162335.1 Dehalococcoidia bacterium | reverse complement strand
CGTCTCCAGAAATTCCAACGGCAGACTTCTGTTTGCGGTGGGATACAACCTCAGCACAATTTCCGCCACACTATCACGCAGTTCGGGATTCTTTGTCTGCCATTCTATTATCCGGCGGATTGGTTCGGACATTTCCTTCAATTGCAGATCGTTATAATCGCGTAAATAGTGGTGCTGGGTATTCAATTGACCGAGACCGATAACTACCATATCGAGGCTGAACTTCGGGTTTATCTCCGGCTGGTGGCTATTGGAATCCATTGAAATCGGGCCGCTCATGTAGGAGACATTTTGACGCGGAATCTTTAATAAAGCAGATAAAGAAAATACATTCTCGTCGGCATCGAAGTCCCGGCTGTTGGCATATTCCCACGTGCCGATGTGCGCTCCCCCGCAAAGTGATACCAGCCGGATGCTTTCAAAGCCATTTGTCCAGGAGGGTGTCCTGCGCGCTATCTCTTTCAATCCTTCAATCGTAAAACCGACTCCCCGCCCCGAAGAAATGCCGATGGTCATGTTTCTGCGAAAACTATTTAGCATCAATTCTGCCGCCACTTCACCCAGGCAGCGGTGAAGTTCATCACTCGCCCGGTAGGCTGCTTGAGCGCTTTGGCTGTCAGGTTTTTCCAGATAGTGCTCCGTGTAGGCTTCCTCAACACCGGAAATCCGCACCACCCGGGCACGCCATATCCCTGTCTTCCGCACCTCCGCCTCCCCCAGACTATCATCCCTGGATATGGCAAAGGCCGCTTTTTTCGTGCCAAGTTTATCCTGAAGTTCGAAACGGCCGTCGGCCAGCCATTTCGTGAGACGGCGGTGGATGGTTGACGGTGACGTATAATACATTTTGCCCAACTCTTTGAAACTGACATTTTCTAAAAGGTGTTTCCGGGCGATTTCCGAAGCCAGTTTATCCAGATCTATCACATCCATATCGCACCATCCTTGTTTGCCCCGTTCATCAATACTACGGCACTATGCATTATACAACCTTCTTAAGTTCCCTCGCCCCCTGGAGGTCAGCCGTTTATGGCCGAGACTGTCCGAATTACCTTGGATTATCGAATCAAGCCTATGCACCCCCTTTAGCGAAATAGCTATAGTCCTGGAGGCACGACGGTAGGGATTTAGTTGGATTTTCTTCTCCGTCACCCGATATTCAGCTCTATTTCAATTTCCAACGGCCATTTCCGGACAGCCTCATTCAGGGGGATTTTCCCATTTCCCACATCTTTGAGTTTGCTTCATCCGCCTGAGGCGGATTCGCAACGACCATCTATGGCTTCCCTTACAAACCCAAACTATGTTACATCAAGCACACACCAAGTATATATCGAATCTCTGCAACCAGGTCTCACAATTCCGGTACCAAATCTCACACAGTATCCGTTCCGGACCATTGTCTCCTTAATTCCCAGGATTTACGATTATCAATGTAACGGATACGATAATTAGTCCGAATATTTTGATTGACTGGGAGAATTTATGAGCGACAAAAACGCAATATTAATTAATTCCGATTTACCCCTACAGATGTTTGTGAAAGGAAAAGTGCGCGATATTTACAATTTAGGCAAACAATTATTAATTGTGGCGACCGACCGGCTCTCGGCGTTTGACGTGGTATTGCCGTACGGCATCCCGGATAAAGGGCGGGTGCTGAATCAGATATCGGCATACTGGTTTAACGAGACGATGAATATTATTCCAAATCATGTCATCGATTTGGTTGATAATCCGAAAACACTTGATAAATATCTGCCGGTAAACAAGCGATTTGCTTATCCGGCTTATCTTTCCGGGCGGTCAATGGTGGTGAAAAAAGTAAATCGTCTGCCGGTGGAGTGCGTAGTGCGCGGCTATCTGGCCGGTTCGGCCTGGGCGGAATATCAGAAAAGCGGGACGGCATTTGGAATACCCTTGCCGAAGAAGATGCTGGAGAGCCAGGAGTTACCGGAACCCCTTTTTACGCCGACGGTGAAGGCGGATACCGGCCACGATATGCCGATGAACATCGGGGAAATGGGTAAGCTGATCGGCGTGGAAATGGCGAATGCCGTCAAAGAGCAGACTCTGGCGATTTATAACTATGCCCGCAAACAGGCCGTTACCAAAGGCATTATTATCGCCGATACGAAGTTTGAATTCGGGTTGGAAGGGGACAAACTGATTGTCATCGATGAAATACTGACGCCGGATTCCTCCCGTTTCTGGGATGCGAAGCTTTATAGACCAGGTCAATCGCAACCGAGCTTTGACAAACAGCCGGTACGGGACTGGCTGACCGCTTCCGGTTGNNTGGAATAAAGAGCCGCCGGCGCCAATGCTGCCGCCGGAAGTGACAGAATCAACCAGCCGGATTTACCGGGCAGCCTTCGAGAGATTAACCGGGAAGAAATTAAACTGAGTGCTGTTCTTATCATACTAGGCCTTTGGCTGATGATCTGGTTCAATTGATAGAGCGAAGTATCTGGTTTTTTTATAAATGAAATCATGCCTGAAGAAATTGCTGGATTTTTCAGGTACTTTGTTAACTTCAGAATCAGTAAAAAGAGAGGGTTAGTATGGTAAATTCACAGGACGACTCAGAAACAGCTGCTTTAGATACGAATAAAATAATATTTCATGGAGGCTCAACATGTCTTTACGCATTATTGTCGGGGTCAACTGGGGAGATGAAGGCAAAGGCCGTATGGTTGATTATTTCGCCCGCAATGCTGATATTGTTGTCCGGTTTCAGGGCGGCAACAACGCCGGACACACCATTGAAAACGATTTCGGTACTTTCAAACTGCATTTAATTCCATCCGGCATTTTCTATAAAAATACGGTGAATATTCTTGGCCCCGGGATGGTCGTCAACCTGGAGGCAGTTGTAAAAGAGATGGAAGAACTGCGGAAAAGCGGCATCGAAATGAATCCGGCTAACTACAAAATAGCAGACCGCGCCGTGATCTGTTTCCCTTTCCACAATTTGCAGGACGAATATGAAGAAACACGTCTGGGCCAAGGCAGTTTCGGATCCACCAGACAGGGCATTGCCCCGGTCTACGGCGACCGCTATCTGAAATATGGCGTGCAGGTTGGCGCTTTATACTACCCCGACTACCTGCGGCAGGAAATCAACCGCTGTCTGGCATTAAAAAATCAAGTCTTTGAAAAAGTTTACTGCAAACCCGCCGTTAACCCGGAGGAAACCTACCAATGGGCGATGAAGTACGGCGAAATCCTCAAGCCTCACATCTGCGACAGCATTGCCTTGTTCAAAAAAGCGCAGAAATCCGGCAAACAGGTCTTGCTGGAAGGACAACTCGGCGCGTTAAGAGACATCATTTACGGTATCTATCCCTACCCTACTTCTTCATCCACAATTGCCGGTTTTGGGGCGGTCGGTGCCGGCTATTTCAGTCAGGAAGTGCCGGTGGTCACCGGCGTGATGAAGGCTTTCTCCACCTGCGTGGGCGAAGGGCCTTTTACCACCGAAATTCACGGCGAATTAGCTGATCGGATACGGGAAACTTCCTTCGAGTTCGGGGCTTTAACAGGACGGCCGCGGCGCATCGGTTGGTTTGACGCGGTGGCTTCCAAATACGGCTCTTATATCAGTGGGGCCACCGAGTTAACTCTCACGAAACTGGATTCTCTCTCTGGCGTGGATAGTCTGAAGATATGCACGACCTACCGCATTGATACTCATATCGTTGATGATTTCCCCATTACTCCCGAACTGATTCGGGCAACGCCCGTGTACACTGAAATCGGCGGCTGGAAAGAAGACATCCGGGAAGTCCGTAGATTCGCCCAACTTCCTGGTGCTGCCCAAAAATATGTTGAAACAATTGAAAAGCTGGTGGAAAGGCCGATCAAATACGTTTCAGTGGGTCCACACAGAGATGCGATGATTGTTAGATAAGAGATATTCCAAAATCCGAAATTCCGTTTAAAACAAATCCGAATCCTACCCTTTTATCCTCGCCTGCTCCATCTCGCCCTGCACTTTTTCCGCCTGTAATGTCAGGTTTTCCCACTCTTCCGTCAGGCGCTGGATATCGATTTTCAGCTGGTGGTGTTTTTCCATCGTCACCTGTACTTTGGTAGTATCGGCGTAAAACTCCGGCATGGCAAAAGCCGCCTCAATTTCCGCCAGCTGGGCTTCCAGATCTGCCATTTCTGCTTCATTATCCGTTAGTTGTTTCGCCAATTCCTTGCTTTCTTTCAGCAGCCGCTTTTCCAGTGCGATTCTGGGGTCGGCGGGCGGCTTCGGCTTTTTCTTAGGCGGCAGTCTGACCGCTACCCAGCCCCGTCCGTCATCGAACTCTTCCTCTTCCGGTTCAGCCTCGACGGCTGCCGGTTTTTTCTCCGTTTTTACGGCAACCGGCGGCGGCGCGCCGTGCTCCTTGCGGTACAGATAACCGGCATAATCGCCGGGGAAGATCTCCGGCACACCGGCCTGGATTTCGATGATTTTATTAGCTGTCTGCTGGATCAGCGTGCGGTCGTGGGTTATCAGGCAAATCGTCCCCTGGTAATCTTCCAAAGCATCGGCCAGTATTTCGCGGGAGGCAATATCCAGGTGGTTGGTAGGTTCGTCCATCAGCAGGAAGTTGCTCGGCTGCATCAGGATTTTTGCTAATGCCACGCGCGCCTTTTCGCCGCCGGAAAGCACCGCCACCGTTTTGCGGACGTCATCGCCGCTGAATAAAAATCCGCCCAGTATCCGCCGCAGGTTCTGTTCCTGCTGGTCCGGCGCCGACCTGGCCAGCTCCTCCAGCACAGAATTTTCCGGCTTTAATAAATCAAGCACATACTGCGCATAATACGCGGTTATGACATTTGCGCCTAAAACCCGCTCCCCAGCTTCGAAAGGCAGCACCCCGGCGAGGATCTTCAGCAGCGTGGTTTTACCCGCGCCGTTCGGTCCGACCAGTGTTACGCGGTCACCGCGGTTGACGGTCAGGTTGAGGTCATCATAAATCACTTTATCGCCGTAAGCCTTTTTAATGTGGCGCAGGCTGATCACTTCCTTGCCGCTGTGCGGCGGTTCGGGAAAAGCGAAATGGATCTTCTTGGTCGTGCGCGGGATGGTGATCACCTGTATTTTTTCCAGGCGTTTGATACGGCTTTGCACCACGCTGGCCTTTGTCGCCTGCGAGCGGAAACGGTTAATGAATTTGGTTTCTTTTTCGATCAGTCTTTCCTGGCGTTT
>PMMG01000120.1:20020-40352 GCA_003162335.1 Dehalococcoidia bacterium | reverse complement strand
TAAGTTAAAGTAGACGTTTAATATTTGTTATTTTATCGTTTGAATTTGTTTGGGATTTGGATCTTGGAGTTTGGAATTTTATCACGGTGTGGATATATTCCTGCCTTGCGTATATAATAAACACTTATGACAGTCGTTGTAACAGGTGCGTCCGGACATCTTGGCGCCAATCTGGTGCGTGCTCTCGTGGCGGAAAAGCGTCCTGTACGCGCGCTGATGCACGTCAACCATAAAATTGTGCAAGACCTGGGCGTAGAGATTATTCAGGGCAATGTCAGCGATATCGAGTCACTATGCCGTGCCTTTACTGGTGCGGACGTGGTTTATCATCTCGCCGGCGTGATTTCTTTGTTTAATAACGAATGGCCGCTGGTAGAAAAGGTCAATGTCATCGGTACACGTAACGTCATCGAGGCTTGCCGCCGTACCGGAGTGAAACGGCTGGTGCATTTCAGTTCCATCCATGCGTTGAATCAGGAACCGTTATCTACTCCCGTCGATGAAACGCGTCCGCTTATTGAAGGCCGCAAATATCCGCCGTACGACCGTTCCAAGGCCGCCGGTCAAAGGGAAATCCGTAAAGCCGTCGCTGAGGGATTAAATGCGGTGATCGTAAACCCGACCGGAGTTTTCGGGCCTTATGATTTTCAGCCTTCTTTTTTCGGAGCGGCGCTGCTAGCAATGGCCAACGGCAAAATGCCCGCGTTGATCAATGCCGGATTCGACTGGGTAGACGCGCGCGATGTGGCACAGGGTGCAATGCTGGCGGAGCAGAAAGCACCGGCCGGTTCGGAGTATTTGCTTTCCGGGCACTGGGTATCCATGCCGGAGATCGCGACGGTAATGAAGGAAATTTCAGACGCATCGATTACCGGTTTTATTTGCCCACTGCCGGTGGCACGTTGCGGCGCGCCGTTTTCCACTGCTTATAGTCAGCTGTTTAAAAAACGTCCGTTGTACACCAGCGTCTCATTGAGCGCGTTGAAAAGTAACCACAATATCAGTCATGAGAAAGCCACCCGCGAGCTTGGATATCAGCCGCGCCCATTCAAGGAAACTTTAACCGATACATTGCAGTGGTTTGCAGATAACGGCGATTTAAAATGTACGCTAAAGCGGGAAAAGGTCAATAACCGGATATGAACGGACAAACATTTTATAACGATTTATTACTATTTTCATTTTCCCTGGCGGTTATTGTTTTCATTGCGTTGTTTTTCTTGTCCGCGCCGTACGGCCGGCATGTCCGTAAAGGTTGGGGACCGGCGATCAGGAATAAACTGGCCTGGGTCGTCATGGAAGCGCCCTCGCCCTTACTTTTTGCGGCCAGCTTTTTGATCGGCAATAACCGCGGGATTGTGCCGTGGGTGTTTCTGGCGTTATGGGAAGCCCACTACATTCACCGCGCTTTTATTTATCCCTTCAGCCTGCGCGGCGACCGGAAATTTCCAATTCTCGTCATCAGTTTCGGGTTTATATTTAATTTGATGAACGCCTACCTGAACGGACACTATATTTTCTCTTTGTCCACGCAATATACCACGAAGTGGCTGACAGACCCGCGTTTTATTGCCGGTTTGACCCTGTTTGTTGCCGGTTATCTGATCAACCGCTCCGCCGACGGTATCTTGCGCAGTCTGCGCGCGCCCGGTGAAACCGGTTACAAGATTCCTCAAAAAGGTTTTTACCGCTGGATTTCCTGCCCGAATTACTTCGGGGAGATCGTGGTCTGGAGCGGTTGGGCTCTGGCAACATGGTCTCTGCCCGGGCTGGCCTTCGCCGTCTGGACGATTGCCAACCTGGCGCCGCGCGCGCGTTCCAATCACTTATGGTACCGGCAAACTTTCCCGGATTACCCCCCGGAACGCAAGGCTTTATTACCCGGATTGTGGTGAGGGATTTTAATCAACCTTTATTTTATGGTTTCCAGCGGGGCAGGCGGTCATCCGCCGGATTATTCGTCAGTCTGACAGGGTTGGTACCGTCTGCTTGCATGCGGTAAATCTCCTCATTCAGGTCGCGCTCGCCCGTGCGGTCTCTGTCACTGCAAAAAACGATCTGTTTTCCGTCCGGTGACCAGGACGGANNCAGGAAGACATGGCATCGTTACTGTTATCCTTGGTTAGACGTGTTTGATTGGTACCGTCGGCATTCATGATGTAGATTTGATATTTCCCGTCTTGAACAGAAGAGAATAATATCTTCTTTCCGTCCGGAGACCATGCCGGTTCGCTGGCAGCCGTAGCGTACTGGGTTAAGCGGACCTCGGTTTTTCCGTCCGAAGTCATTTTATAAAGGCCGGATTTGCTGGTCTGCGGATCAACCGGCGTGCCGTCCGTAGGATCGCGGTATGACTCAAATACAATCCACTTTCCGTCCGGCGACCATGCAGGTTCCCTGTCTACATTCGCTTTGTTTGAAATTCTGACCGGATTTTTACCGTCAGCATCCATGACATATATCCCGGTAATGGGTTCTTTCATCGAATCATATTGATAAACTATTTTCTTGCCGTCGGGGGAAAATGAGGCGCATTGCTTCATCCCGATCGCATCGGTCAGTCTTTTGATATTATTCCCATTCTTATCCATTGAGTATATTTCTGAATTCGTAAAGCCGGGATATTGGTCCGTGCCTTCGATTTGAACTCTGTTCGAGATAAAGAGAATCGTTCCACCTGAATTCGCTGAAAATGAAGAACAACCGGTCAGCAGAACTGCCGCAAATATAAGAGCAAGCAGGCAGGGGATAAGCAGATACTTTTTCCCCCAGCCTTTGTTATTTGATGTACTTAACATAATCATCTCCTGAAAATACTCGTTTATTTTTGTACCGGAATAACCGAATCAGTTTTGGGCCATATATCATCGATTTCAGTGCCATCCGCTTTGTGGTAGCTAACGGTAAACGTAGTTTTTTGCAAGGCCTGGACTAAATCCAATTTAGACAGATTACTACCATCAAATTGCCACTGGATTTTAAAATTCATTGATTGCCAGGAAGCAATATTGACCGGTCTGATGTCAGTGGACGGGATGGCTTCCAATTCCGCCGGTTTGGTTGTGTCATCGGTTGTCATGGTTTGGAAGGTAACATGGACGTTTTTAGCTTCTTCAAAACCGTAGTTATAAAGGTTGATATCGAAGCTGAATACCGGATTGATCATGTCGGTGCCGCCGACGCTGTCACTGTAATTCACGGTAAGGTGAGGACCGGATTGTAATAGGTGCCAGCCCGGCTGCAATTCACCGGCAGCTGTTAACGGTGCGTTGATTGTCATCGGCTTGTTTAAATCGAGGAATAGTGTCGTATACTCACTATTGAAGTTCTCCTTCCGGGGCAGGTTATCATCTTTGCCTACCCAGATATCGATTACCTCTGTTTTATCCATCCCCAGTTCGGGGTTACCGCGGTAGTGGTAGCATTTCACTCCGTCAATTGTCTCATCCTTTAATGTCTGTAAACCATGCAGCGAATTTAAAATCCGGAAAGTATTGCCCATGTCCGGCGCCAATCCTGAAGCATCCGGGTTGATTATTTGCGGAACCGTGCCTTCCCTCGTAGTCTCATAGTAGACTTTTTCCCCGATTTTAATTACTTCGTCGATATTTGTGCCTTCAGTCTGTTTTGTGTAGTAACGGTCGGGGGCAACGTAAGTGACCTCATTTTTTGTCACCGGCAGATTCGCGGTCGGCGGGTAATTATAGGTTACTTCTGTCCGGTAAGATTTCAAAGCGACTACTGCAAGGTATGATTTCGCCATCACTTCCTGAAAACCCGGCGCAGCAACCCACGGTTGCAAGACAAGCAATGTCACGATAATAGCAGCAATCGGAATTGCCACCAGTGAAGGGCGCAGCCAGCCTTTAAGCGGTGATCTGACACTGAGCTTTTTAATGTCAGCCATCACCGCGTCTTTAATATCGAATTTAACGGATAAATCTTGCAGCGAAGAAATTTGCTGTCTTACAGCCTGAAAAGTGCTGAGCGTTGCTTTACAGTCAGAGCAATCGGCCAGGTGGGCATTGACGGTCTCTAATTCCGAAGTCGAAAGTTCATTATTAGCGCAAGCCGAAAGTAATATTTTTAAATCTTTGCAATTCATTTAAGCCATACCTCCCTGAGGATACACTTTACGGAATTCCTCACTACCCCTGGCGACCCGCATGCGCACCGCGTCTTCCGAAATGCCCAGCGTTTGCGCAATTTCCCTGTATTTAAATCCCTCCACAAAGTGCAGCATCATGCAGACTCGCTGTACTTCCGGCACTTTCAGCATCGCCGCTTCGATCATGATTTTCTCTGCGAGGTTATCCGGCTGGTTTTTATCATCCGGCAGGTCGACATTCGGCCCATCATCAAACGGCACGAAGGTGATTATTTTCTTATGGCGACGGTACTGCAGCGCCTTATTAGTAGCAATACCGTAAAGCCAGGCCTTCAAT
Organism: Dehalococcoidia bacterium; assembly: GCA_003162335.1. Taxonomy (GTDB): domain Bacteria; phylum Chloroflexota; class Dehalococcoidia; order Dehalococcoidales; family Fen-1064; genus Fen-1064. Next base: position 35,907 of record PMMG01000120.1, on the reverse strand, counting down.
TGTATCTCATGTTTGTTCTTGCGCAGGCTTTGGTAGGCCTGGATAAAGGTGTCCTGGGTTAAATCACGGGCTGTTTCATATTCACCGGTCAAGCGGTAGAGATAAGCGCCGATGGGTGATTGGTAGCGTTCGATAACCTGTCCGAAAGCCTCTGCGTTACCGTCTCTGATCAGGGCAATTAGCTGTATATCTTCCAATAAAGTTTAGCTCCTTTGAATACCCTTCTTAATATATATCGCACGGGAACGGCAAAACCGAACAAAACGGGGAAATATTTGTTAGAAAAAAGGCAGGCATTTAGTCCTATGATACAAATGATGTTAAGCAAAACCACAATAATTGAACAGATCCACCTGCTGAAGGAAAAATCGCTCGCCTCGGCGGTGAGGCACTCGGTGAAAAATGTTGACGCGCTGCTGGCAGATGAATTAATTGAATTTAGAAGATTCGACCATGTTTATAGCAAACAATAGGCGATTCAGACCCACAAAAAGAGGAAACAATTGTTGTTGCTTTGCCGGAATCGGCAAATGATTGAATTAATGAATATCGAGGAAAGCTAAATCACTCTCTATCTTATTAAATGGAGGAGCCAGCTGATCTTAACCTATAAGATGTTTCTCTATTTCACCATGACCATCATCATTTTAAAAGGTTTGGCGGCTTTAACGGTGTGGGCGGTTTTGGCGGGAATGGTAATCATTTCGCCGGCGTCTAAAACATAGGGTTTGCCCGCTACGACAAGCTCGGCTTTACCCTCAAGAATCGAGATCATGATATCGAAAGGAGCAATGTGCGCAGGTAATCCCTGGCCTTTGGCAAAAGCAAATAGAATGATCGTTCCGGTCTCTTTATCGATCAGAGTTTTACTGGCGACCGAACCTTCCTGATAATTAACAGCGTCAACCAATTTGTCGATGCGTGCCAGTGTATCATTTTCCGGTTGTCCCTTGCTTTGTGCCATCTTGCATTCCTCCTTGCTTGGCACAATTCTAATATATAAGTTGTCTTTTAGCAACTATTAGAATAGTGCTTTGCCATATTTATTTTAAATATTTTTCAAATATCACACACTGATTAGTGAGATATTATTTCGTTTAGGCATTATTAATTGCCTTTTTAATTTCCCGTATCCAGTCTATGACCAACATAATTTGTGGTTTCAGCAAGGTTTGCCTATATGGTCGGATGAATTGAAACGCAGCCATTCTGGTGGTCGCACGCTTATCAACGAAAACAATCGTCAGGCAGATGTGAGGGATGGGAGTCCAGTTGTATGCGCCGATTTTCAGGCCGGTGATCGAAGATAGCGGCACCTGAAAATTATCCCTGTTCAGTGTATATGCGTAGTTTAAAACCTGTTCGGTTGGGGCATCGGCCAGCTTGCGGATGTTCTGTGTCACTTCGGGGCTGGAAGATATTGAATTGAGAAAAATCACCCGTCGGTTTGTAACGACCAGATTCCCCAGACGTAATTTGCGCGGAGTTTCGATCCACTGCGTCCACTTCCGGTGCTCTTTGATAATTCTTTCCGGTTCGGTGTTTTTTCCCACTCAATGCCTGCTTGTTATTGCCTAATTAATGATACCACAGGTTTTCCCGGCAAACACAAATATCCGGTATTTCTAGAGTATTTCCAGAGCATTTGAATATGATTGAATATGGTTCTTTTTATAAGCTTTGCTGATTATAGCTGTTAACATGGTGATGCCTGTAACAATGAGTATCAGAGCGCTTACCACGAATATAGTTATTGTCAGACCGTCACCTGTAGTACATCTCGACAAAGACAGGTATTAGAAATTTTAATTGGAAAGAATCAGCGGCAATAATTATTATCGCTGCTATTGTATGTATTGCTGTTTTCATTTAATCTCCGCCTTTTTGAGTTTTATCCAAACAATCAATCTGTATATTTATACGAAAAAAGCGGGAGGATTTTGCATTGATTTGAAAACAGCTTTATTTAGCTGACCGCTGATTGCTGATAGCTATTATTTGCATTTATTTTTCACGCCGACATATAATAACGGCATGACAACCAAATCAGAACAAGCCAGAGCGGTGATGCTGGAACACCATTTGAATTGCGCGCAATCATTGGTATCGACGTATTGCGAAGACTTCGGCCTGGATCGCAACCAGGGATTGAAAGTAGCGATGGGTTTTGGGGGCGGAATGGCGCGTACCGGCAAGACCTGCGGAGCAGTAACTGGTGCTTACATAATTCTGGGGTTGTCACAAAGAGTCAACGAAAATAACCCGCGTGAGAGTATTGAAAGGACTTATAGGCTTATCCACGATTTTAACAGGCAATTCCTGACGCTGCATGGTTCGCTATTGTGTAAAATGCTATTGAAGTATGACCTTTCTTCCCCGGAACAATTAGCGGAAGCACAGGAAAAACGTATTTTTACTATTACCTGCCCAGGACTGGTGGGGGATGCCGCGAAAATTCTGGAAACGATTCTGGCTACTTATTAAAAAGCACCAGCACGATATCGCCGTCCTGCACCTCGTAATCACGCCCTTCGATGTGCTTTTTCCCGGCCTTGGCAACCGCGGCTTCACTGCCTAATGCCATCAGGGCGTCGTATTTAATGACTTCCAGGCGAATGAATCCTTTTTCCATGTCTTTATGGATCCGTCCGGCAGCGACGGGGGCTTTGTCGTTTTTCTTGCAGGTCCAGGCGCGTACTTCATCCTCGCCGACAGTAAAGAAATTGATCAAACCCAGGATTTTATAAGCGGCGTGCATCAGTCTTTCCATAGATGATTCGGCGAGCCCCAGGTCTTTCAGGAATTCTTTTTGTTCCTCCGGTGCAAGTTGACTGATATCGGCTTCATCTTTACCGCAAACTGTGATCACTTCCGCGATTTCCCCCGCAGCAATCTGTTTCAGGGCTTTGACATATTTGTTATCGGCGTCTGCCATCGCTTTGATATTGGCGATGTACAACACGGGTTTCAAAGATACAAGATTACATTCAAAAACGCTGGCCATTTCCTGGGCGGTTAGCTTTTGCTTACGGGCGGGAATCCCCTGCTGGATGGCGGCATAGATCTTCTGGCAGTTTTCATTATCGCGGATGGCTTCCTTGTCATTGGCTTTGACTTTCTTTTCCAGCCTGACGATCTTGTTTTGTAGTGTGGTAGCGTCGGCTGCCATCAGTTCCAGATCGACGGTTTCCACATCCCGCACCGGGTCGATGGTTTCAAAAGCAAAGGGGATACTGCCGTCTTCGAAACAACGGACTACATGCAGCAGTGCTTCTACATCTTTAATGTGGCCTAACAGTTTAGAGCCGCGGCCTTCCCCGGCAGAAGTTGTCTGCAAGCCGGGAATATCCACAATTTCCAGCGTCGACCATACGGTTTTCCGCGGATGATACATTTCCACGAATTTGTTGATGCGCTGGTCGGGTACGTTGACCACCGCTTTGTTCATCTCAGTACCGTAGCCGGATGCTCCGGCAGCGGTGAGTGCGTTAAAAATCGTGGTTTTACCGCAAGAAGGTAATCCTACCAGTCCAACACTTAAGCCCATTTTCGTATCCTTTCAGTTCTGTCCAAATACCATTATAGAATATAAATCCTAATTCACAAAATCGGGATATAGATTCATTTTGTGCTATAATCCCAATTAATCTCATGACAAGGAGAAAAACCGGATGAAAATTGTTGCAATCTGCGGTTCGCACCGCAAAGGGAATACCGAGTGGATGCTGAAAAAACTGCTGGAAAGAGCGGCGGAAAACGGCGCCGAAGTGGAACTAATTCTCCTCCGCAAAGCTAATATAAAGACCTGTCTGGGTTGTCTGGCCTGTGAAGGGGACGGCAATATCCGGTCTGGTGTCTGTAAGATCAAGGACGACATGAAGGAAATTTATCCCCGGTTACTGGCGGCGGACTGCCTGGTTTTCGGCACACCGGTTTATTTCGATATGCTCTCCGGCCTGCTGAAGAATTTCATGGACAGAACTTGCGCCGTCTGGCCGAAACTGAAAAGCAAACCGGTAGCCGGAGTCGCTGTGGCGGAAGAAGGCATCGGACAGGCGGTTCGGAATCTTCAATCCTATGCTGGCATTTGCAGTATGCCGTGGGTGGGTTCGGTAACCGGATTGGCCAAAGCGCCGGGGGAGATCGCCAAAGATAAAAACGTCACCCGCCGCTTGTTGAAACTGGCCGATAAGATAATGGAGATTAAAAAGGATTGATTCTCCCAATGAATGCAACTAAAAAGCGTCAAATTCAGTTTTACATTCTACGTTTGTTAATATTACTGGTTATCTTATTGGTTTACACCGTTTTACATGAAGGTGGGCATGCTTTGGTGGCAATCCTTGCCGGCGCACCGGTGCGGGATTTTAATATCAATTTCTTTAATATCAGTGCCCATGTGGGGTTAACCTCCGATGTCAAGCCCTCCTGGCTTCCCCCGTTTGATATCGCCGGTATCGGTATACCGCTGCTGGTCTGGCTTGTATTAGTTTTAGCTACTTCCAAAAATACGAGCTGGATATTGAGAATCGTAAAATTTTTTAGTTCCGTGATCGTGTTATTCAGTTTGCTGCCCTGGATTGTCATACCATTTCTGATAATGGCCCATAATTTGCCCAACGATGATTCAACCAGTTTCATTATTCACTCAGGGATTTATCCTCCGTTAGTGGCGATAGGGGCTTTGCTGATTTTCAGCGGAGGGTGGTTGCTCTATTGGGAAAAAACTGGCGGATTAAAACGGGAAATTGAATATTTACGCAAAGGCGACCGGAAAGTATAAAAGTTAAACAAAATAAATTAGGGATATTTTATCGTGCAAAATTTACCACAACAGAGTAAATCAAAGGTATTTATTCCCGGTAAAATCGGGAATGTGGAACTGCGTAACCGTACGATCAGGTCGGGTTGTTTCGAAGGAATGTGCGCCAACGCGACGCCGAGCGAGGCGTTGATCGAACACCACCGCAGAGTAGCAGCCGGCGGCATCGGTATGACCACGGTGGCATATTGCGCGATATCTAACGACGGGGTGGCCTTCGGACATGAGATGTGGATGCGCGAGGAAATTATTCCCATCTTGAAACGACTCACGGACGCCGTGCATAAAGAGGGTGCGGCTGTCTCGATCCAGTTAGGGCATTGCGGCTTCTTCGCCAATAAATCTGTCATCGGTGTAACGCCGATCGGCCCGTCACGTAAGTTCTGTTTATTCCGTTACAGTATTTGCCGTGCGATGAATGAAGAAGATATTAAGCGGGTGCGTGAGGACTTCGGCAAGGCAGCTAAGATGGCAGTTACAGCCGGGTTCGATACCGTGGAGATACATGCCGGACACGGCTATCTGCTGAGTCAGTTCCTTTCTCCGTGGACGAATAGCCGTCGGGATCAATACGGCGGTTCGCTGGAAAACAGGCTGCGGTTCCCTGTTTCGGTAATTAAACACGTCAGAGAAGTCGTTGGGCCGGGTTACCCGATTATAATAAAAATGAATTGTGACGACGGTTTTAAAGGCGGGTTGACCATCGATGAAGCGGTGCAGGCTGGACAGGCATTCGAAGCAGCGGGAGCGAGTATGCTGGTGCCGAGCTGCGGATTTACAGCCCGGACTTCTTTTTATATGATGCGCGGCAATGTTCCGATCTGGGATTACGTGAAATCGGAAAAGAATCCGGTGACCAAAATGGGGATGACGCTGTTCGGACGTTTGATCGTCAAAGAAATCCCGTTTCAGGAGCTTTTTCTGTTCGACCAGGCGAAGCGGATTAAAGACGCGGTGAAAATCCCGGTAGCTTGCATCGGCGGCGTATGTTCTGTTGACAACATGGACAAAGTGAAGCAGGCAGGCTTCGAGTTTATAGAGATCGGTCGTGCTACGATCAGAGACCCGGATGTCATCAGGAAAATGCAATCGGGAGAGATTTCCGCCTCAGACTGCGACCATTGCAACCGGTGTGTAGCCGCAATGACCGCGCAAGGTGTGACGTGCGTGGCGGAAAGCAAGGGGTTGATGAGTAAATAGCAATTGTATTATTTATGTGAGAGGGGCAAGCAATATCAAGAACGTATTGATTACCGGCGTCTCAGGATACCTCGGAACCCTGTTACTAAAAAGGATTGCGCTCGAAGCCGAGGTGGAGCATATTGTCGGGTTAGATATCAAGGAACCGTCTTTTCAAATGCCTGTATTTACCTTTATAAAACATGATGTCAGGCAACCGTTCGTTAATATCTTTAAAAATAATGATATTGATACGGCAATTCACCTGGCATTTATCGTTACCCCTTTACATAATGAGACAAAGGCGCATCAGATCAATATCGAGGGGTCTAAGCACTTTCTTGACGCCAGTCTAAAAGCTAATGTTGAACAAATCTTCTACATGGGCAGCAACACCGAGTATGGCGCACATGCCGATAATCCGGACCTGTTCACTGAAACCTCACGGTTAAATCCTAATACGGATTTTCCTTATGCCTTTGACAAGGCAACGGTTGACGAAATGTTTCAGGATTTCGCGAAGGCAAATTCCAATATATATGTTACCATCGGGCGTACGGCCGCCGTAACTGGGCCCTGCGGGGACAGTGGTGGGCTTACCTTATTGTTTTTACCGGTAATGGTCAAAGCAATGGGTAAAAATCCGTTCTGGCAATTTATCCATGAAGATGACCTGGTGGAGTTAGTGGTTCAATTACTCAAGGGCAGGAAAAGAGGCATTTATAATTTAACCGGCGACGGCGGCTTAACATATTATCAAATGATCAAGGAATTGGGTAAACCATCTATTCAACTTCCGTCATGGTTGCTTTACTGGGGAACAAAGATAACGTGGAGGCTGCGCTTGCAATCCAGGTCGCAGGCGGGTGGCGTGCATTTGCTGCAATTTCCAATCAGGCTCAGTAACGAGAAAGTAAAAAGGGAAACCGGCTACGAGCTGCACTATACCGGACAAGAGGCATTTAATGTATTCTTAAAGGCGACGGGGAACGAGAAACCGGACCGGAAATAATAGGAATGCTTCCCACTTTTATATAGAATATAATAGTCTTTAACTCACCGGTTTGCCGTATCCGGGTCCGGCGGTTCAACGTGAATTATGACGCGCTTGAGCTGGGTAAAGTGTTCTCTCAGCAGGTTTTCCATCTCAATCGTCAATTCGTGCGCTTCAAGGATAGGCAGGTTAGGCGCTAAAGTGCAGTGGAAAGACACCGATAATTCGTTGCCGTAATGGAAAATGCTGATATTGTGGCAATCGATCACGCTAGGCAGTTTAAAGGAGAGTTTTTTAATCTCATCCTGTACATCTTTGGAACTGGCCGGACTGGCTTTTTGCCGTACTTCCTTATCCCCCACCGGTTCGATGTGGATGATGATGCTGTCGAGCTCAGGGGATTCCTTTTTCAAAGCATCTTCCAGCGCAGTAATACGGTTGTGTGCTTCCATCACGGTCAGATTATCCGGCACTTCGGCGTGCATATCCAGACTCATATGGCCGCCGACGTCGTGCGCCTGCAGGCTGTGTACGTTCATACCGTTACGCGCTGCTACGCTGCGTATTGTCTCAACCAGGCTCTTTTCATCATCGACAATCGGGTCGATATGCACCATCACGTCAGAGCGCGGTAATAACCGTTGAATGAGTGCTTCAGCCCTGGTGGCAACGCTATGAGCTTCCTCAAAACTGGTAGTGCGCGGCACTGCCAGAGTCACATCCACAAAAGTCGCCGGGCCGCTTTGCCGTGTACGGATACGTCGTACTGCCGCGACTCCGGACAGATGGCTGACCTCACGCTCGATGTCAGCGCTCATTCCTTTCGGTGCGCTGTCCAGCAAAGCGTTAACAGTATGTCGTCCCAATCTGATACTGACGTAAATAACAATTACGGATACGCCTAAAGCGGCGATGGCGTCGGCATGGGATAACCAACGGGCCAATGTCGGTGAACTGGAACCGATTTTCTGCCCGATGAAGACCGCAATCAAGCCGAAAATTACCACGGTTGAAGACCAGACATCTGTAGAAAAATGCAGAGCATCAGCCTCCAGAGCCTGGCTGTTGTGTCTTTTGGCGATTTTCATCAGGGCGCGAGACCGTGTTAGATCGATGGCGATCGAAACTAACATCACAATGAAACTCCAGTAGGTAACCTCGATGGACACTTCCTGGAAGAACAAGCGGTGAATGGCTTCATAGACGATCCAGGCGCAGGTTCCGAGCAGCAATAATGTCTCCACCATGGCTGATAAATTCTCCACTTTCCCGTGGCCGTAGTTATGCTCAGTATCGGGGGGACGCCCGGAAGCGCGTACTGCAAGGTAAGTAACGCCGGCGGCAATCAGATCCAGACCGCTATGAGACGCCTCGGCGAGAATACCAAGGCTATGCGTCAGTAAACCAACGACAATTTTCATTCCCGTTAGAAATACTGCCGCTATTACTGAGGAAAGGGCAACCCGTCTTTTTTCCCGCTCGACAACATCTAAAACTGTTTTAGTCATTTCTGTTTAGTTTGAATCTTCCATATCAAATGAGCCTGATTTCTCTTTATAGCCCGCAAGGTTTAACACTTATGATATAACGCTGTGTCTATGATTGTAAAGCCTGCGCAATCGTAATCTTCCGGAATAACCCTTATGGTGTTGGAGCCACGCGGATATGTGCATTTGGTGATATGCTTTATTTAACGACAAGTTTGGACATAATTGCCAGCATCGCGGCGGCGGCCATCACGGAACCGATCTGTCCTCCGGTGTTTGCACCGATGGCATGGAATAGCAGGAAACTGCGTGGATTGGCTTTCTGTCCTTCTTTTTGCACGACACGGGCCGACATCGGAAAAGCAGATGTGCCTGCAGCGCCTAACATGGGATTAATTTTGCCTTTACTGAGAGAATACATCAGTTTACCGAGTAAAACTCCCGCGACCGTATCAAAAACAATAGCCAATAATCCCAATGCAAAGATCGCGATAGTTTGCCATTGCAGGAAATTGCCTCCCAACATGGAGGCGCCGATGCACAACCCCAGGAAAAGCGTAACCAGATTGGTCAGCGTATTCTGCGAGACATCCACCAACCGTCCGACGGCACCGGATTCCTTCAGAAAATTTCCCAGCATCAGCATGCCCATCAACGGCGCACCCATGGGAGCAATCAGAATTGTGACAATGCCGCAGACGATCGGGAAAAGTAATTTAACCGTCTTGGAGGCTTTTTTCTCGCCGGGCGGCATCAATGTGGCTCGTTCTTTTTTGGTGGTCATTGCCCGTATGATTGGCGGCTGAATGATCGGCACCAGCGACATGTAAGAGTAAGCGGCGATCGAGATGGCCGGTAATAGTTCGATGGCATATTTAGAGGCAACATATATTGCAGTCGGCCCATCGCAGGCGCCGATAATGGCAATGGAAATTGCCGAACCGCGGGCGAAACCCAGCGCTAGCGCCAGGATTAATGTCACGAAGATACCAAATTGTCCAGCAGCGCCAAAAATAAGAACAACTGGATTCGCCAGCATCGGCCCGAAGTCAATCATTGCGCCCAGGCCGATAAAAAGCAGACAGGGGAACAATTCCGTTAAGATGCCGGACCGGTAGAGAATATTGATCACGCCGCCGTCACTGGAGGCGGATAATCCCGCCAGAGGCAGATTTCCCAGTATAATCCCGAAGCCGATCGGAAGTAGCAGTACCGGCTCGACTTTCTTGACAGTCCCCAGATAGAGCAGCACGCAACCAATCACCACCATGACTACACTCTGCCATGTCAGGCTGGTAAAACCCTGGGTCAACGCGGATAAGGCGGAACTAAAAAAATCCATTACGGCGCACCTTTGTTACAACTGCACGGCGCTACTAATCCTTTTTATCGTCTTCTTTTTTATAAGGATATAACCTGTTCATGATGTGAATGATCAGGATCAATAATCCCAGTGTGGCTAGGGTGATAGCCATGCCCCAGAATGTCATCGTCAAACCAAATGCCAGATCTTTCAAATTTGCCCCTGCGTTGATGAAATACCGAGATGATATACAGAAGATATGTTAGGACTCTTTGGTGGCTGGTGTCAAATCAGCGGGATAAGATAAACAGCAAGGAGTGTTGACAAATAAATTCAAACGGGATAGACTCAGTATAGCATAGAATCATATAAGATATGCTAACGATTGGAAATTATAAAATAATCAAATCGCTATCTCGCAGGGAGGAATTATGAAAATAATTCTAAATAAGGCGTTGCCGGTAATTGCCGTTTTATTGCTGGCAATACCTTTGGTTTTAACCGGCTGCACGTCTAAAGATCCGGTTGCCGCAGATGTGTTAAAAAATACAACAGCCGCCATGTCAAAGATCAGCAGCTATAAGGCCGATATCGATATGAAAATGGATATGACCATTATCGACGGCAGCGATACTCAAAAAGCTACGGTCGAGATGACAGGAACAGCTTCAGCCGATATGCTGAAAAAGAATTCACAAATGAACATGGATGTTGACCTGGACATCCCCGGTAGCAATACACAGAAAGCGACCGAGGAAGCGTATGTGGTGGACGGGTGGGATTTTATGAAAACAAATATGCCAGGCGCCGCTGATACCTGGAACAAAATGAAGATTCCGGCCACTCTGAATCAGGATCAGATTGCTCAGTTAACCGCTTTAATGAAAACGGCAGTTGACAGTTCTCTGCAAGGAACCGAGACGGTTAACGGCACCGATTGTTATGTTATAAAAGTTAACGCGGACATGGCTGCGTTGTGGAAGTGGCTGTCGTCTCAGCAGGGCAGCAGTTTAACAAATGGTATTGATTTCAGCAAGCTGGATTTGTCTAAGATCATCAAAGATTTCGGGCTTAAATATTGGGTTGCAAAGAAAGGCTACCAGATTGTGAAAGCAGAAGCTGAAATAAACATGAATATCGATGCCAGCGATCTGGGCGTGAATTCCGGTGCTTCAGGCAGCATGACGATGTTAATGAATATGGACATGACTTTCTCCGATTATAATAAAGCAGTGAATATAGTTCTTCCTGCTGAAGCGAAAAATGCGAAGGAGATTACGACTCCCTAGTACGTCCGGTCAACGGTAACGTTCCTAAAGTACTATTGATACAGAATGAGGGGCACATTAATATATAAGTATCTTTTCATTTCATACTCCTTTAAAAAACACCCGGTAGGAATCGCCGGGTGTTTTTCGGTTTTATATGGTGTTCGCTGCTGACAATCCCGTATAACTCAATTACATTATTACCCCATCCTGTTTATCAATAAATATGAAATAGCTTGAACTATTTCGGTTCTCCCCAATTTCATCTTTTATATTTTGATATTCGTACTGGTTTTAAAATTGACTGTTGAAAATTACCTATTTTAATCGTGGTTTGCGCCTGTAAGGTGATAGTGTTAGAATTGTCGTAATCAAACGGTCAAGGCCTAAAAAATATTCATATAGTAGAGGAGAAAAACGAATGAGCAAGAAATATAAAGTGTTAAAAGTATCCAAAGTAGTCAGTTCGATCGATGGTGTTGTCGGGCCGAGCATGTCCGAAAAAGAAGCCGCGGAGTTTGCCAAGGTCAACGCTGAGTTAGTAGAAGTGGCCGAAGCCGATAAAGCCGGGGTGGCTGCGGCGGCCAAAGAAGCGGACGTTATTCTGTTAGGTAGTGTCCCAATCACCCGCGCGTTAATGGAAATGGCTCCCAAATGTATCGCGGTCATGTGTCAAAGCGTTGGCTACGACCCGATAGATGTCAAGGCCGCCACCGAACTCAATATTCTTGTTGTTAATCTCCCCTCCTTTGAATGGTGTATCGAAGAAGTTTCAAACCACGCTATGACGTTGTTATTAGGTTGTGCCAAGCATGTGAAAATACTGGATATGCTGGTGCGTCAGGGACAATGGGCCGAAGCCAAGAAAGCCCAGAAACCGATGGGTTCAATTTACGGGCAAACCCTGGGAATCGTCGGCGCCGGCGCCATCGGCAGAATGACCGCGCGGAAAGCGCAAGCCTTCGGTTTAAAGGTCATCGGTTTTGACCCTTACGTCGAAAAATGGCTGGCCAAAGAGAACGGCATCAAACTGGTGACTTTACCGGAAGTGTTAAAAGAATCCGATTATGTTTCACTGCATCCCGATTTGAACGAAACGAGTTTTCATATGATGGGCGAGAAAGAATTTAAACAGATGAAGCCGACCGCTTTCTTAATTAATACTTCCCGCGGCAAGGTTGTCAATGAACCAGATTTGATCAAAGCTTTGCAAGAAAAGCGTATTGCAGGCGCAGGTCTCGACGTTTTTGAAACCGAACCGTTAGACAAGAATAATCCATTAACCAAGATGGACAATGTAACAATGCTTTCCCATTCAGCTTCTTATTCCGATTATGCCTTCTCCATCGCGCCGGTACTAATTGCAAAGGAAGTAGGCAGAGTATTGAGCGGAAAATTACCGAAGAATTACGTGAATAAGACTATTACTCCCCGGGTTAAATTAGTAAAAGAAGATTAGCCACGGTGGTAATAGATCCTGAAGAAAAAAGACGGGTTTGTCCTTCGTCTCAATTCCAATTACATTGCGGATAAGAGATGATAACGTAGCGGTAAGAAAATAATACGTTGTGCGGAACAAAAAAGGAATGGAGAAATGAAATACCGTAAGTTTGGCAAATTGGATTGGAAAGTATCGGCGCTGGGATTCGGTGCAATGCGCCTGCCGGTGATTAACAATGAATTCCCGAACATCAATAAACCGGAAGCGATCAAGATGATGCGCTATGCTATCGACCACGGCGTTAATTATATCGATACGGCCTACTTCTACCATAGAGGGAACAGTGAGATTGTAGTCGGCATGGCGCTGCAGGATGGTTACCGCGAAAAGGTCAAGATCGCGACTAAATTGCCGTGTATTGAAGTTAAATCTGCCGCTGATTTCGAGCGTTTACTGAATGAACAGCTAAAAAAATTACAGGTAGAGAAAATTGATTTCTATCTCTTACACGGACTCAATGCCGGAGAATGGCCCAAAGTACGTGATTTTGGTGTACTAAAGTGGGCAGAAGGAGCGATTGCGGATGGCCGCATCGGGCATCTGGGATTCTCATTCCATGATGAGTATAAAATATTCCAGGAAATAATCGACGCTTACGATAAATGGACATTATGTCAGATCCAATATAATTACATGGATGAAGAGACACAGGCTGGCACACTCGGTTTAAAATATGCCCATAAAAAAGGGTTAGCGGTGGTGGTAATGGAACCGATTCGCGGCGGCCGGATTGCCAATCCGCCGGAAAAGGTAGCTAAAATCTGGGCCAGTGCGCCGGTGCAAATGACACCGGCAGAATGGGCGTTACGGTGGGTTTGGAACCATCCGGAAGTGAGTTTAGTGCTCAGCGGTATGAACACCATGGAGCAGGTTATCGAAAATGTCGGTTATGCTGAGGATTCGCAACCCCACAACCTGACAGCCGACGAACTGGCGGTCATTGGGCTGGCCAGGGATACATATCTTTCGTTGGGACCGGTATCCTGTACCGGTTGCAAGTATTGCATGCCCTGTCCGAATGGGGTAGACATACCGCGCGTTTTCGAGTTTTATAATGAAGCATTAATATATAACACTGCTGCCCAGCAGCGCAGAATGTATTCCGGTGGTCGTGCCATTAAAAATGAAGAACGCGGCGATCAATGTATCAAGTGCGAGATCTGTTTGGAAAAGTGTCCGCAAAAACTACCCATACCGGAACTGTTGGAAAAAGCGCACAAGTATCTGATGCTAAAAGAATAGGAACCTTGAAGCAGCGCCGGAACGGCGCTGCTTTTGTGTCCTGAGTCCTCCTTATTGCATGATTCTTCAAGGGTGATGGTGAACCAATAAACGAATAACATCCGGGAAAAACGAGGCTTAAACAGTTGCTCCTCAGTGATTAATACAAAGGTGAAAAATATGAACATAAAACTTTACCATGCCGGATTGATCGTTACCGCAGTATTGGCACTTGGCGCTGTTCTGCTCGCGGTTAATTTCTCGACACAACTTAATACGACCAGGAATCAATTGACGATTAGCGAAAATAATCTCCGTGATAAGCAAACTGAATTGACTTCGGCGCAAAACGATTTATCCGCGACACAATTGGAGCTAAAAAACACAGCTGATAACCTCACCTTGACCCAGGGTCAGCTTACCTCGACGCGTGACACTCTCAGTTCCACCCAGAACGACCTGAAATCAACACAAAATCAGGTTACCGGTTTGCAGTCTAGTATCACCGGTTTGCAGAGTGACCTGACAACAGTCAGGGCGCAGGTAGACGAGTTGCAGACAAATCTGAATCGCCTGACATCCTCTTATTCCTATGTGGCGAGCGACCCGACCTTTGCCTCGATGCAAACCTTCTTAGCCGCCGATACTACAGACTCTAAACCCTATGTCAACGGTAGTTACGTATGCTGGAATTTCGCTTCCGATGTTATCGCAGATGCCGCGAAGCAGCATATTCGCTGCGGTTTCGTTTATGTGGAATTTCCCACTTCAGCCCATGCCGTTGTCGCCTTTGATACCACTGACAAAGGGATAGTCTATATCGAACCGCAATCGGATGAAGTAGTGCAGCTTAAAGTAGGTGTCCGCTATTACCAGTCAATCATTCCTAAACCGGGTTATCACTATGCGCAGCCCAGCTATGACGATACCGTAAAAGTTTTTGATGTTATCTGGTAGTTTTGCCGCAGGCTGACGATCTAGGAAGAAAGGCACCGTCATACAGTACGTTTTAGCCATTGTTCTGAGTATGCCAGCATGATATCGTTTCATTATCCTGTGTAAGAACAGAGAAAGGTGAATGGACAATTTAAGCTTCAAATCCCGCCTGAAAAGTAATTTCGAACTACCAGCGTGGGTCAACAGGTGGCGGCGCCCGGTGATGACGCTGACACTTTGCACTTTATCGGCCGCGGTTCTCGTCTTCGCCTATGCTTGCACTCAGACGGTATCTTTATATCAAGACACTACAGTCACTCAAATTTCAACAGCATCCACTAATAAAAGCACTCCAGTAGCCAATGTCACACAAACCACTCTCGGCCAAACCGGTACAGATACCAAAATTAATACTCATACCGGAAAATATAACAATTATTATCTTGGCCTGGTGCACACCCCTGATGGTGTCCTCTCCGGCGACGGCTGTTATGATGATACCGGTGATTTTATCGTATTAATTAATAATCGGGATGCTGCCGACCCAACCTACGACCAGCTGGTGAATTTCCTGAAAAATGATAAAACCGACCAGTACCCTTATATCTACACTCATCTGACCGCTGGTACCTATTACGGAGCTGCAGAAAATCATGTCGATCTGAAAAATATTCAAAATATTATCGACGGTTCTACCGCTCCGGAAAATCCTTATATTTGCTCGGATTTCGCTGAGAGATTACACAACGACGCCGAGATCGCTGGGATCAGATGTGGTTACGTTAGTCTGGATATGAGCGGTTACTCAGATCCGGATAATCTCGGAATACCGGCTAACTCGGGACATGCCTGTGATGTGTTCCAAACCACCGACCGCGGTTTAATCTACGTTGACGATACCGGGATGCCCGCTGACTTGAAACACCCGACCAGATTAACATCAATTGTAAAAATTACGATCGGCCAGCAATATATACCCGTTAATTTATTTCCTGAACGAGGGTGGCAATCCGCCGGCCAAAGCATGGGTACCGTGACTAATATGTATATCACCTGGGACGGCGAGTGGAAGAATTAGATTGCGGATAAAATAATCCAATAAACTACCCGCCCTTAGTTTTCAGCTTTAAAAATTGACTAACCAGACACATTCCACTATGCTATCAATGGGTCAAG
>PMMG01000120.1:4353-19940 GCA_003162335.1 Dehalococcoidia bacterium | reverse complement strand
AGATAGATGGTCACCGTCCTTCTATTAAATGAAGGATACAGAACTCGGCTTACAGGTCTGCTTGACCCACAATATTACTTAACAATGAAGCAAACTTATCAATTATTGCTTATCTGCGCGGTTGCATTCATCCCGGATCTGACGTCTACATTCGGCGGAATAGAGAGCGTGATTGTAACATTATAATCCACGATCCCGCCCCGCACTGTCGGCACGGCTGATATTGCTGTAACTTTGCCTTTAAGACTGACACCGGGGAATGCATCGATCGTGACAGCAGCCGTCTGGCCTATGTGCATATTCGTCACGTCCAATTCATTAACCGTAACAATAGCGGCTAAAGCAACCGGATCAACTAAATAAATCACTGGCTTTTGTGAAGGACCGGGACTGGCCAGCATATCGCCTGTGTTATAGTTTACATTGGCTGCCATTCCATCAAAAGGCGCCTTGATCACAGCTTGATCCAATTGCTTCTGAGCAACGTCCAAATTGATTTGCGCCTGATCGATAGCATCCTGAGCTTTATTGGCGTTTTGTTGTGCTATCTGGATCTGGAGCGTTTTGAGATTAATATCTTCTGTTATCAGTGTATCGAATTTGGCATTTATTAAATCATAAGTCACCACGCCGGCGAATTCAGGTTGCGCCATCAAGGTGGAAAAAGCCTTTATTTTACTGTTTGTTTGAGCGTTTAAAGCCATAATTTGCTGCATACGGTAGGTACTACCCCCATCAGAAGGGTCCAGATTCTCCAACTGCAGCGCTCTTATCTGCCATTGCATATTGAATATATCCGTCTTAGAAGCGATTAGTAATTGTGTCTTATCCAGAGTTGTTTGGGCTGCTTGCAAGGCTGTCACAGCTTGAGCTTTAGCAAGATTAGCCTGGTCAAGGTTTACCTGCGCTTGGGTCAAGGCTGCTTGCAAATTTGTGGTATCAAGTTTGGCCAAAACGGTGCCCTTTGCAATAGTATCGCCTTGCTTCACATATAGTTTATCAATTTTTCCGCCGGTGCCAAAATAAAGGTTGACATAAGAAAGGTCGGTGATACTTCCCGTGCCTTTAATCAGCGCCGAAACGCTTGTCACCTTATTAGTTGTCGCAGTATTCGGCGTATTGCCGGTATTCGGACCGGAAGGCGTAGTTTTTGTTGTCTGGGCAGGCAGTGTCGTGTTAACAGGTTTGGTGGATTGGGTAGTTTGTTGGGTTGCAGTATCAGCAATGGTTATTTGAACGGAGGCATCCATGCCGGCTTTAACGGCAACATTGGAAGGGACGGTAAGACCGACTGTGATGTTGTAGTTCACCATGCGGCCCTGTGCTGCAGACATCGGTGAGATGGCAGTAATCTTGCCGTCCAGTTTAGTCCCCGGGTATGCAAGTATACTAATACTTGCCGGTTGATCAATTTTTACTTTTGGGACATCTAATTCGCTGACATTGAAATTTACTGCTAAAGAACCTGGATCAACGAGATACATCACCGGAGGTTGAGTTGGACTCGGTGTAGCTACAATGTCCCCGTCATTATAATTCAAAGTAGCGATCACACCGTTGAAGGGGGCTTTAATGCTGGCATCATCAAACTGCTTTTGCACCAGGTTGAAATTACTCTGAGCTTGATCGATGGTCTTTTGGGCTGAATCCACAACTTTTTGCGCTGATTTCAACTGCAGAGCAAGTGTCCTGACGTCCTGAATATTTAAAGCAGTGTAGGTGTTTGAAATATAGGTGTTTGCCCCTGCGTCATCAGTCTGCCCGAGTAAAGCCAGCAGATTGTTATTCTCACTGTCTAATTGCTGCTGATACATGGCAATGCGCTGCGCGCAAAAGTCAGCATTGAAAAACGGAATCATGCTTTGAACGGCTTTTATCTGCATTTTAATATCGGATATTTTGTCATTCTCGTCTGACATCGCCTTGTTTTTATCCAAAGTCATTTGTGTCGTCTGTAAAGATAAATTAGCTTGCTTCTGCGCGATTTGAGCGGTATCTAAAGCGACCTTTGCCGAAGCTAAAGCAATCGTTAGACTGGTCGTATCCAATTTAGCTAATACATCGCCTTTGGCAACATGGTCCCCTTCATTGACATAGATTTTTTCGATCTTTCCGCCGGTACCAAAATAAAGGTTGGCATAATTCACCACGGCAACGACCCCATCACCTTTCACCATGTTCACTGCTGATGCGCCGGTTGTTGGAGTTGTAGCGCCCGGCCTGCCGGTTGTTGATCCGGAAGCTCTGGACGGTAGTGTAGATGTTGGTGACTTGGTGGTGGTTTGAGACTGCGAAGTTATCTGATTATTTGACTGCACGCTAGATTTTGCCGCAGTGCACCCAACTGTACCGGCTAACATCAATAACGCTACCAGAATCCCTGCGACCTTCATCATCGTCGCCACCACTTGCGCTGTCTAACATCAGGTTTAGATTCAGCCCTCATACTGTTTTTTGGTTCTTCTTCAACATCGGTCAAAGTCGCTGACCCCGGAGTGACTTCAACGACTGGTTTCCTCCGGAATAAACGGGAAAAACCTACGGTGACGTCATCAATGAGTGTATAGATTACCGGCACAGCAACCAGACTGAGCAACGTGGAACTGATCGTTCCGCCGATAACTGCAATTGCCATAGGAGCGCGAAAAGACCCTGATGCTCCTACTGCAACAGCTGTTGGTACCATCCCTAAAATGATCGCCAGACTGGTCATAAAAATTGGACGGAGACGCACAGGACCGGCTTCCAGTATTGCTTGTGTTCTGTCAAGTCCTTCCTTTCGATAGCGGATGATGAAATCAACCAACAGAATAGAGTTCTTTGTTGCTAGTCCCATCATCAGAATGATGCCGATCATGGAAATTACGCTCAATTGCGTATGGGTTACGACCATTGCTGCTACAGAACCGATAATAGCCAGAGGCAGAGCTGCCATGACGGTGAGCGGATGAATAAACGAGCCGAATTGTGAAGCAAGCACCATATAAACAAAGATAAGGCCCAGCAGCAGGGCAAATATCAGAGAACTATATGCTGATTGGGCTTGCGCCATTTGTCCGGAGAATTTCCATGTAACACCGACCGGAAGTTGCACATTCGCCAGGCTTTTTTGGATATCTGTCGCTACATCTCCCTGGCTACGTCCTTCAAGATTAGCGCCGACCGTGATGATTGCCTGCTGATTTTGCCGTGAAAGACGTGTGGGACCTGTTCCTGACTGAACGTTCGCCAGCGCACTCAAAGGATACAAAGTGCCATTAGAAGAGGCTATCGGTAATGCCATTAAAGCTGTTGTATCGGAGATGTCTGCAGCGCGAAGCTGAACAGTGACATCGGTGAGCCTGCCCTGCCATTGCACCTGGGTTGCTACTGAGCCTTGAACCATGGTAGCGATCGTGCTACCGACGGTGGTTGCGCTGATGCCGGCATCGGCGCAACGCAACCGGTCCACTATAATATCCAATTCCGGCTGTAATTGGGGGGTGCTTACCGTGGCATCTTTGATACCGGGGATGGTACTGATGCGGTCCATAATCTGATGAGCGACTCCATCCAGAACATCCGCAGTAACGGGACCTTGCACAGATAACTGGACGGGGCGTCCCCCAGCTCCCATTATTCCGGCTCCGACACCCGCAAACTGATTTGGTTTACTATAACTTAGTTGACCGCCGGATTGACTGAGCAATTTCCTCAAACGGGCAATAACGTCATCTGTTTTAGCACCGGGGATAAGCTGAACCTGGATGAACCCGCTTCCTGCGCCCACCCTGGTGCTGCTGCGTTGTACTTCCGGTTGCGCTATAACCACGCTTTCAACTTGCTGCGCTATTTTATTAGTCGTATCGAGCGTATTCCCGGGGGGCAAACTGATATTAATAGAGATCTGCCCTTCGTCAGTGGCCGGAAAGAGAGTGAGCGGCATCCCGCGCAATACCCAACCGCTCGCCAGGAATAAAGCCAGTGAAATGAGAACAATCACCCAGCGGAAGCGCAAAGACCATGCCAGAATTCCTTTATACCCTTTCACCGTAGTCTGCCATGGTTGCAACTTACCGGAAAGGAAACGACGGCGGGACTTGGTATCCTTTTTTTCGGTAGTTACTTTCATTTGTTTGGTAAAATAGGCTGTCAGCAACGGAGCAAAAGTAAAGGCCTCAAACAAAGATATCAATACTGCCACTGCAACCGTGATACCGAATTCTTTAAATAGCTTACCGATCTGTCCGGAAGTAAAAGCCACGGGTATAAACACTGCCACCAGTGTGAGGGTAATGGCAATAACAGCGAAAGCAATCTCGCCCGTGCCTTTGTCTGCCGCTTCCTTGGGAGATTCGCCATTTTCCATGTGTCGGAAAATATTCTCCCGGACAACGATAGCATCGTCGATGAGTAGTCCGATTGAGAGAGACAGCGCCATCAACGTAATAATATTTAATGTAAATCCTAGCAGTGAAATCACTGCAAATGTTCCCAGAATAATAATTGGCAAACCTGCGACGGTAATGATGGTGTTCCGGATGTCCCGCATGAAAAGAAAAACAATGATAGCCGCCAGAATTGCTCCGAGAATCAGAGTCAATATTACATCGTTGTCGGACTGCTTGATAAACGTCGAGTTGTCTTGCGTGATCGTGAATTTCAACTGGGGGAAATCGACGCTCAGGCTCTTCATCTCTGCCTTGGCCAAGTCCGCCGTTTTGACAATATTCTCCCCGGATTGCATCTGGAACTGAACCATCATTGAGTTTTTACCATTGACGCGTACCAGATTTGTCGGCGCCAGCGTCTGCGGACCTATCGTTCCCACATCACTGAGTAGGACCGATCTGGTACCATATTGGGCAATTACGACATTGCTGATTTCGTCCAGATTCTGAAACGCCGCCGAAGTGCTGATAGGCAGAGTTTGTGCGGAACTGGAGATCGAACCTGAAGGCATCGTCACATTCTGCGCTTTTAAAGAGCTCACTACCTGTGCTGCCGTCACATGCATGGCTTTAAGCCTATCGGCAGATAATTCAACTCTTATTTGCTGAGTGGGATAGCCGCTAACCGAAGCTGAGGCGACGCCCGGCACCTGACCCAGCCGGGGTTCGATGATTTGCTGAATCAACTGTGTTAGATCATCCGTCGAAAGATTACCGCTGACATCCAGCGCTGCGGTCAGGAAAGGAGAGGAATTTGGGTCAAAGCGGCGCATCATCGGTGCGCTTGCCCCGGACGGCAAG
This sequence comes from Dehalococcoidia bacterium, assembly GCA_003162335.1. Taxonomy (GTDB): domain Bacteria; phylum Chloroflexota; class Dehalococcoidia; order Dehalococcoidales; family Fen-1064; genus Fen-1064. The sequence goes on along the minus strand of PMMG01000120.1, from coordinate 14,709 downwards.
CTTCGTTGAACTGAATCCAGGTTTTGTCTTATATCCAGTGCGCCTTGTTGGACGTTATACCCGACAATAAAATTGACTGTTACACTGGAAGAACCCTGAGAAGATGTGGATGAGATGCTGTCAACCCCGTTGATGGTAGACAAAGCCCGCTCCAACGGCTGAGTAACCAGAGTCTGGACATCCGTGGGACTGGCGCCGGGGAAGGAAACACTGACACTGACACTCGGGTTAGATGTGTCCGGGTAAAGTTCCACACCCATATTAAGATAACTGATAACTCCTACCAGTACAATGGCCAGAAGGATCATCGTAACGAATATCGGTTGTTTGATCGCTAGCTTAGCAAGGGGCATATATTATTCCAAAGCCTTCCCTCAGCGAAATGGATTTAGCTAAACCCAAAGTCTGTTGCTTTTTTGACAGTATTAAGTACCCAATTTATCATGGAAAGATCCTCTTGTCAATACAGAATTACCGCGCGTTCGATCACAACTGGTGGCTGTCTCATGATGAATTTGCGGCTTCCGGACTGGTAAAAAAAAGTAAAAAAGGCTAATTGTGCCCGTAATGCTATATAATATCATTAACTTTTTTAAGAAATTGATAATAGAAACAAAAATATTATTGTTCAGGCGTATGACTAGTGAGGAGAATCGATGAATAAAAAATCCTTGCCGGAAACCGGTAATAAAATCAGGTTAAGGACATCATTCGACTTCGGCTGGAAATTTTTCAAGGGAGATATTTCCGGCGGGCAACTGCTGGAATGCGCGGATGCGGGCTGGCGGGACCTGGATCTGCCGCATGACTGGAGCATCGAGGGGCCTTTTAATCCGCAACGCGGTTCTGAGACATCGGCGCACTTGCCATCCGGTATCGGCTGGTACCGCAAACATTTCCACGTTCCGAGGGCATATGCAACAAAAACAGTAGTTATCGAGTTTGACGGTGTTTACCAGAATAGCGAAGTATGGATCAATGGTCAATACCTTGGCAAACGTCCGTATGGGTATGTTGGTTTTTATTATAACCTTAGTCCATACCTGAATTTGGGCGGCGATAACGTCATCGCAGTGAAAGTAGACAATGCCCGTCAACCTAATTGCCGGTGGTATTCCGGCTCCGGAATTTACCGGCATACCTGGTTATCAGTAACTAACAGAGTTCATGTTGCCTGTTGGGGCACTTTTATCACTACGCCAAAGATTACCGCTAAGTCCGTTACTGTTCGTGTTAACACCAGAATTAAAAATGATAATAAAAGCAAAGTATTTTGTATTCTCAATAGCGCGGTCATCGACCGTGACGGCAAGTTAATACGGACTGAAACAAAAAGCGGGTGGATGCAGGCCAACGGTGGAGAGGTTGATTTAACACAGGAAATGAAAATTAAAAATCCCCGTTTATGGTCACCGGAAGATCCCTATCTTTACATAATACGGAGCGAGGTAAACCGAGGGCCGGGATTGATGGACGTTTACGAAACTCCTTTCGGCATTCGTGTAGCGGTCTTCGATGCTAATAAAGGATTCCTGTTGAATGGCAAGCAGGTAAAATTACACGGCGTCTGTTTGCACCATGAAGCCGGTGCGGTCGGGGCGGCAGTACCGGAACGGGTGTGGGAACGCAGATTGCAGTTGTTGAAAGAGATGGGCTGTAACTCCATCCGGACCGCTCACAATCCCTATGCGCCGGAGTTCCTGGACCTGTGCGANNACCGATTTCGTGCACCGCGACCGAAATCATCCGTCGGTAATTCTGTGGAGCGCCGGCAACGAAGTGATTGACCAGGTGGCTCCCGCCGGTCCGCAGACCCTGAAAAAACTGGTGGATATCTTTCATCGCGAAGATCCTACGCGGCTTGTCACAGTCGGTTGCGATCGGATCGTTGGTGAACCGGAAGCCGTATCGAACGAGTTTCTCAATCTCCTGGACGTGGTCGGTTATAACTATGTTGACCGCTGGCGTGATAGGNNAGTATCGACCGGCAGGCTTTTCCAAAAAGAAAATTCATCGGCACCGAGAACGGTTCGATGGGCGGCATCCGGGGAGATTATTACTGGCTGTTCCCGTCAAGCGCCGGAGTTACGTCGCGTAACAGCCACGACAAATGGACTGATTTCCAGCAAATGTGGAAATTCGTAAGGATTAATGATTATGTTGCCGGTGATTATATGTGGACAGGGATTGATTATTTGGGTGAGTGCCGGTGGCCCGCCAAGGGTAACACCGCGGGCGTCCTGGATACCTGCGGGTTTAAAAAAGACTCTTACTATTTCTGTCAGAGCCAATGGACAGAAAAACCGATGGTGCACCTGCTTCCGCACTGGAATTGGGCGGGGAAAGAAGGAGAAGTGATACCGGTATTGTGCTATACAAATTGCGATTGTGTGGAGCTATTCGTGAACGGCAGGTCCATGGGCGTACAGGGCTACTGGTTCCCGCGCTACGGCATGTCGGAACATTACGAAAATCATTTATTACGTAACAACGCGCCGCGTACCACTTTGGACCTATTTCTCAGATGGACGGTGCCGTACCAACCCGGTATATTGAAAGCCGTGGGTTATCGGGAAGGACAAGTAGTAGCAACAGATGAAGTCGCAACCACCGGTAAACCAGCAGCGATCAGGCTTCGCGCTGATAGAGTTGATCTCGCGGCTGACTGCCGGGACGTGGCTCATGTTACGGTTACAATTGTTGATGCTCAAGGGAGAGTAGTGCCGGTGGCGGACAATGAAATTACATTCGAAATTTTAGGCCGGGGTAAACTTATCGGGCTGGATAATGGTAACCCTGTAAGTCATGAGGACTTCAAGAGTGATCGAAGGAAAGCATTTAATGGGATGTGCCTGGCCATTATACAATCGACCGCCGATGCCGGACAGATTCGATTAACTGCGACTTCACCGGGATTGAAAGCCAACTGTTTATCGATAAATACAGCTAAAACATGCAGAGTGTTGTGATAGCATTCCTCAAATTGGCAGATTATTCGTAGTGATGATAAAGAAAAGAGGCCGGGTCACCCCCGGCCTCTTTCATACTATTAGGTGGTAAGTTGTTATTTAATGTCCGGAACTCTTCTTCAGATTCTGGTCTACCCAGAAGCGCGCAGCATAGAAACCCATCAGCGTATCATTCGAGATAGCATTGGATTGTTTGTCCCAGCCTTTAAGCCAGGGTTGATAGAGGTGGTAAACGCTCGGTTGTGATATAGACACGACGAAGTGCTGCTGTGCAACATATTTGTTCGCATCGACTACGACCTGCTTCACTGCATCCAGACTGTTTGCGGCCATTGCCTTGTTGTAAAAAGCATCGAAAACGGGGTCGGCAACGATCGACAGATTGCTCTGATATCCGGATTGGTATTTTAATAGTTGACGGAATGGGTCATAGTTCAGGCCGATTTCGCCCTGGGAACGCATGGCCATCGCGTCAAACTTATGCTGGGCATAAACCGAGGCGTTAAAACTGACGTTATCCATCGTTTGCACCGTCATATTGACGCCAATCGCTGCGAAATAGGATTTTACAATTTGTACCAGATCCAGGTCGCCGGCGTTTGTAATGATTACATCGGTATTAAATCCGGTGGGGTAACCGGCATCAGACAGGAGCTTTTTAGCCCCGGCCGGATTATATGTATAAGTATCTTTCAAGGTTTGCGGCCAATGATCATACGGATAAGACCATCCGGTCATGGAAGCTTCGGTTAAGGTGGCCGGTACCAGCGAAGCCTGACCGCCATAGTATGTTTTAGCAATAGTGGGGATATCGATTGCCATCTGCAGGGCTTCACGGACCCTGATGTCACTGAATGGCTTCACATCATTTCTCGGGTTGATAGAGAGTTCCGTACCCAGTGGAATGGCTTTTTGTAATATTTCCGGGTTTGTTTTTGCCACCGTTTGAGCTTGGGTAGGCGTCATGCTTTCCATGGCGTCAATTTTACCGGTGCGTAATCCGGCGATTGATGTAGCATCGTCATAAATAATTAACAGCGATAATTTATCCGCGTAAGGCAGCTGGTTCTGGGGGTAACGTTCATCATGGGCGAAGTAAAACGGATTTTTGACCAGTGTTGCCGAACCGCCGGAGACAAAATCCTGTAAAATAAACGGTCCAGTGCCGATGGCATGGTGCCAATCGGTGACATCTCCCCATTGTTTTACTGCATCCGGACATTCGATCGCGTTCGAGATACCGGGTTGTTGAATACCGCCTACGATCAACGTCGGGTTAGTGATGTTCCATTTGAAAACGACAGTATATTTATCAGTGGCGGTGATGCTTGTCAGGTTGGCCCAAATTGCAACCGATGCGTAATACGGACTGATTTTAGTATAGCCGCTGCCCAGACCTAACATGCGGTTATAGTGAAAAACCACATCGTCGGCGATAAACTCACGGCCGTTTGCCGGCGCCAGGTTCTGCCAGCGGATGCCCTGGCGGAGGTGAATGACATATGTACTGGGGTCGGTAAACTCCCATGATGATGCCAGATTACCGACATTATAGTCGCTGGGTCGGTACCCGATTTCATAATCGAAAACAGCCGGGTCTAATGTCCAGTCGTCGGCGACCAGATTTTCCATCCAGGCATTGGGTACACCGATTAATGTATCGCCGTAAAACGGATCAAAGTTCGCGATGTTTGAGTTCATACGGAAAGTGATGGTGCCGCCGTACTGCGGTTTGCCTAGTGAATCCCACCAATGGCCAGTGGGAGCGGACGTAACAGTGGTTTTAGATGTTACTACTGCAGAGGTTGTTGTCGTGGAACTGGTAGGTACGACGGTAGAAGTCGTCTTTGTGGTTGTGGTAGTGGTGGTTGTGCTCGAATTGTTGCAGGATGCCAGAATGAGTGATGTAACGATGAGGCATCCCAGTGCTGTCCAGATAAATCCTTTTTTCAAAGTTTCCTCCTTTTATTTTATAGAATACATCTGGAAGGTTCCTATGTGCTCATGTAAAAAAGTCGTTACAATATACTAATCCTTATTTGAAAAATTTTCAATTATGGGTTCCCCGTCAAGCCTGATGATTCCAGTGGCTTCGGTCATGGAAAGGAACAAGAATATAATATTTGGTATTTTTTCAATAAGGCATTGGCCATGCCACTAAGCCCGATTACTCCCAGGGCTCCGGTCACGGGAGGGAACAACAACCAACTTAGCTGTGAGTTCGACAACTAAACCCACAGTACCCTGGATTCCCNNCCCCTGGCAAGGCCAGCCTTACTGCGTATATTCTTAAAAAACTCCCCAACGGGGTCTACTTTAAGCGGAATATTCTTTGTTTAAACCCACTTTCCCGATTGGATATTCGTTGGGGTATATAGTATAGTATTCACTAATGAATACTGCAAAACAAAATGTAGTATAACATCCGTTAAAACCTTTGTCAAATATTGGGGATTGATTAATACCTGTGTTCTAAATTATACTTAACGGTGATGTCAATAATGATTATGACAGCAGCAACATAATTAATACTGATTAATACAACGGTATTGATTAACAAAAAAATCGAAAAGGAGATTTAGAAATATGGAGGAAATTGTTTCACGGAACAGCGGCGTTTATGCGCGTTTGCTTTTAGGCAGGGCAAGGCATTTAATGCTTAATGCCAGACAAAAAGAGGTGGCGCCATTTCAGATTTCTCCCCGACAGGCATATATTTTATTCATTCTGCACAGCCTCGGTCATAAGGCAACGCTTACTGAGTTGGCTAATTACAGCGATAGAGGTATTAATACCCTTTCGATGCAAATGACCAGGATGGAAAAAGATGGATTGGTCAAGAAAGTCCGGGAGATACCTAAATCTACTTTACTGCGCTTCGAGTTGACTGAGAAAGGACTTGATATTTACAACAAAACAAATAAACTGAAGGCAGACAAAGCAATAATGTCGGCATTGTCGGAAGAAGAGCGCCAGACCTTAATTTCCATGCTGAAAAGAATCATTGACAAAGCGGAAAAATATCAATAATAAATATTAATAATTTAAAGAGGAAGAATATCTTTCCACCACCTTGTGTTGGAAAAAGTCAATTCTTCCTCTTTTTTTGTCAGTTAAATGCCAGTGGAACCCTCATACATTTTAACTGACGGTGCATATCAGCGCCGTCACCGAATGCGGTTCGAAAGTGAACGTAAAGGAATTCCCCGTTATGTTTAAAATAGTTTCCTTCACCCCGACTTCATTCGGCGTTTCGGCGGTATTTCCGGATTTGATATCCGGCCCGTTGATAACCGATATCCTCATATTTTCCGCGAATTGTCCGTTGGTCAGAGCCATGGTGGTTTCCATGGCATCCTTCTTGTGCTGGTTGACTACATAAATAACCAGTTGTTTACGCTGCTCGTCCAGTGTCGCTGTAACGTCCAGTGTTCTGATTCCATTATAAGTACGGCCCAGGTAACTGCCGGTAAAAGTATCACCGTGCCAGAAGACGTCCAGCGCCAGCGGCCCGCAGGTACGGCTGTAAAGCTCGAAAGGAAAGAAGGTTGAATTCAAGAGCACCGGTCGATCGGTCTGCGTCATGTTTGGGAAATTAATTCCGATTGCGGTCATCATCGAGGTATAATTTGCCAGCCGGACCGACCGGGCATGGCGGATAAAAGCGTTCAAATGCAACGCCGAAACCAGCGCATCTTCCAGGTAGTTCGTGATCAGCCGGTCAGAGCGGATCGGTAGACGCATCACCGCCCACTCGTCTATTGCGATATATATTTCGTGCTTGATCTTTCTCTCTAGCCGGACGGAGTTGATCAGTCCTTCGTAGGCAGTCAAACGTTCGTTAAAATTCTCGCCGAAAGCCATGAAGCTTTCAAAGGGAGCGTCGTTATCCATGTGGGCGTAGCGGTGTAGCGCCATATAGTCGATATTGTCTCCGGCCTGTTCCAGTATCAGCTGCGTCCGTTCGACCCATTCCGAACGATATTCAGGCACTAATGGCGTGGGGAAATCTTCCCAGATAGAGACTGCGGCCGCTACCAGTTTAATATCCGGGTCCACCCATTTCATTACTTTGGCGAACTCTGTTATTGCCCGCGCATATTCCTGGGGTGTTTTGTAACCGATCTGCCAGGGGCCGTCCACTTCATTGCCTATGCCCCAGTATTTAACTTTATGCGGTTCAGGGAATCCATGCTGCCGGCGCAGTTTAACTAGCGCTGAATCGCGGGTACCGTTACAGTATTCCACCCAATCGGCTGCCTCGCGCATATCGCCGTCGCCGCAGTTGGTGCACAGGTAGGGTTGGATATTCATTTTGCGGCAAAATTTGATGAATTCGTTAGTACCGAAGTGGTTGGAGATAATCGCGTTCCAAGCCAGGTCGTGGCGTGCCGGACGGCTCTCGATCGGGCCGACCCCGTCCATCCAGCGGTAGCCTGATACCAAATTACCGCCGGGAAAGCGGATATTGGGCATGTTCATCCGACCGAGGGCTTCTTTAATGTCGCTGCGCAGGCCATCTTCATCGGCGCGGGGAGAACCGGGGAAATAAATACCGCCGTAGACCTTATTTTCCAGGTAACCGCCGAAAATGTTGCGGTCGATGGCGCTAGTAACACGTTCGAGGTCAATTTTAATGTGGTTCATGCCAGGACTCCTTTTAAAAACAGCCGGATTGTCAGATGCTTTACCAGGGCATTATACAGGGAACTTGTGCTGCTGCCAAGTTAGAGTAAAAGTCCCAACGGGTTATTCGTATTCGTTTCGTAAGTTTTAGAAAATATAATTTTGTGGACTGAGGCTAAAACAGGGTTTAAAACGCAAAGACAAGCGATTATTTGAAGCTGATTCGTTTCGGGGCCTAAGAGATTTGTTTTTTGGGATATTTCCCTGGTTTGTCGCACTCAAAATACCTCAGAAGACGATTTTTAAAAAGGATTGCGCATATAGTGGGGCCGGAGATTCCTATTCGATATGCTCTATATATGAGCCCCACAATATTTTAAGACCGGAAGGAATGGATGTAAATACAATTCTGTCACATCTTTCAATCTGCGACCGGACAGAATCAGGCAAAAAATCGGTTTGACCGAGCCTCACAGTAAGGATACAATTTAATTAGTAAAGGAATGAAAATGATTAATGTTGTTACTACTTTGCACGGGCGGAATATCAATCAGGAGAATCAGAATAAAATCAGAGCAGTGAATCCCGACGTAAATTTACAGGACGCAACACTGTTTTTAAGCGAAGAGTTGAACGGGAATTTGTCGCATGCCAAAGAATTGGATAACATGCTGGGAGAGGCGGACGTGATTTTTGCCCGGGTGCTCCCTGAGAATGTAATCAAGCGCGCCCCGAAACTGAAATGGATACAAATGAGCTACGCGGGCATGGAAACAGTGCTCAAGGATAAAGACCTGGTGGACAGCCCGGTGACACTGACCAATGCCAGCGGGGTTCAAGCCGAAGCGATCAGCGAATTCGTGCTCGCGATGATGTTGGCTTTTGACAAGCGTTTACTGAAATTGGTCGAACAAAAGAATCAAAAAATATGGAAATCGATGCTGATGGTGGGGCTTGCCTCCCAGACTGTCGGGATCCTGGGTTTGGGCAGTATTGGCAAAGAACTGGCGCGTAAAGCGAAAGCCCTGGGAATGCACGTCATCGCCTATGACCGCCCCCGGAAATCGATGCGGGCGCGCTATGTCGATCAACTGGTTGCCGGAGAAGAGATCGACTTGGTTTTCAAGCAAAGCGATTTTGTAGCATGCTGCCTGCCGCTGGCGCCGAAAACAACCGGCATTATCGGGGCAAAAGAATTCAGACTGATGAAACCGACCGCGGTGTTTATAAATGTCAGCCGCGGCCCGGTAGTACAGGAAGACGCGCTGATCAGGGCGCTGCAGGAAAAATGGATCGCCGGCGCAGGGCTCGACGTATTTGAAAAGGAACCGCTGCCGCAAGATAGTCCGCTCTGGGAAATGCCGAACGTAATCATCAGTCCGCACTGCTGCGGAAGGCTGGATGATAATGACGACAGAGTAGTGGAGTTCTTTGTGATGAATTTAAAACGCTACCTGAACGGCAAACATCTGTTAAATATCGTCGATAAAAAAGCCGGATTTTAAGCCTGATACCGGTAGTTATATTTACGCTTCTTCGCATTTACTCCGAAGGTTCATAGAATGACTCGGACTGCAAGTCAAAATGGGGGGGCAGCTCGAAAAGGTATCTTGACGTTTAGCTTGTCAAGCTGTAATCCATAGTAGGATAGTTGGAATGTTAGATTGTTGGAGAAATTTATGTCAGACCTGGTTCAGGTGCGTAAAAAAGCACAAGTGACGTTACCGCAGTCGGTAAGGGAAGAGCTTGGAATAGAAGAGGGAGACTTCCTTGATATTCAGGTGCGAAGCGGAGAGATCGTGCTCAAAGTAAAGAAACTGGTGGACAAAGACCAGACATGGTTTTGGACGAACCGGTGGCAACAAGGCGAAAAAGAGGCTGAAAAAGATATACGCGCGGTCAGAGTAAACAATTTTCCTGATGCCCAGAAGGCCGTGGCCTTCCTTCACAAACAGGCCGGGAAGAAATCTTCTAAATTGAATGAAAGCGTCGAATAATGCCCATTCAACTTACCAACCGGTTTATTCGCCAATATGGACAATTAAACGCGGCAACACAACTTAAGGTAGACAAAGCATTAAGGTTGCTTGATGCTGATTTCCGACATCCTGGTCTTTACAGCCATTCGGTGGAGAGTGCTCCACGGGTTTTGAAGCCTATGTTGATGTTAAGCACCGGATGACTTTTGAGCGGCACAGCGATACTTTCGTCATGCGTAATGTTGATAACCACGATGAATGTCTCAGGAATCCTTAAAGCGTTGAGCAGTTAAACAATGTTGGAAAGATAAAAGACATCAGCTGAAATTCTGTCGAGCATTTAGGGCATAGAGCGATATTTGTAGACAAATTGGGATTTTGATTTGATAGTATATAGGAAGCAAGCACGAGCTTATAGGGATTTTTCAAGATTTCAAGTCCCAGGGATGTACTAAAAAGTATTCGGAATAGATAATGTTCTCGTGCCTCCTTGCGCAATACAATCTTATTGTTTAACGGTTGCGAGGTAATAAAAAATGTCTAAAGAAGAAATACTGGCAGAATTTGAAATTGATTTTAAATCCCCGGGATCCAAATACGGAGAATATCTTTATCAAGATGTAATCAAACGTGCAAAAGGCCTAATTTTGTTGGATCGGCTCGGTGTTATAGAGGCTTGCAAATATTGGTTTTCACTAAGGAAGGAACCCTTTATCAGGTGTCTTCTTTTCAATCCAATCAGGCCGACCTAAATATACTGTTATGCCTAAATCGTTGCAACG
>PMMG01000120.1:0-4331 GCA_003162335.1 Dehalococcoidia bacterium | reverse complement strand
TACTCTTTAATGCCAGCAAATGAACCGTGGACAGTTTACAATAAAATATATTGCCAGTAATAACGAAAAGGTTAGCTTTACAAGGGGAGTTCCAGAGTGTTGTGAGTTTGTTGGAAACACTGCTACCTGTGGTTGTTAGCTCCTCCAGCGATGGAATTCTAGGAATAATTGAGGTCAGCAGTAGTACCACCTTGAATAATAAAGATACGAATATGTTTAACAATATATTCTAATGATAAGGCACCAGTCAATTTATAAATTTAATTGGGTAAAAAGGAGATGTGAGTGAAAAAAGGAGCAATCTGGATAGTTCTAACAGGTCTAATATTAACATCACTGGTTTTATCTTCTTGTAGCACATCTACATCAGCTACGAAGACTACACAACCAACCTCGGCGTCAACAACAACGGCAACTTCGACAATAATATCACCAACAAAAACGGTTACATCCACTACAGCAACCACAACGACCGCCGCAACTACTGGAAATTGGTGGGATAGTCTCGGTAAACCCAAATACGGTGGGACAATGACCATCCGGGTATCTCAGAATATTGTAGATTTTGATCCTATCAACGGTAATAGGCTTGCGAACGTAGAAACTGCATGGATAGAAAGGATGTTTGCGGATGACTGGACATTGAATCCATCCATATGTAACTACCAAGTCGAAGGCCGTGATAGTGCGTATGTAAAAGGCCTTCTAGCCGCAAGCTGGGAATTTGCAGACACATCGACTTTTGTCGTGCATCTGCGCCAGGGTATTCACTGGCAAAACATTGCACCGGCAAATGGTCGGGAGTTAGTTGCTAGTGACGTTGTATATCATTATGACCGGATGCTCGGGTTAGGCGGCGGTTTTACCGCACCGGCAACGGCTTACGCAGGGTTTGTACCATATAAGTCTTTGGTATCTGTAAACGCAACTGATAAATATTCGATTGCTTTTAAATGGAATCTTAATAATCCTGAGTTTATATTGGAGACCATGGAGCGTATTCCTGGCGCGGATGTGGATATTGAGTGTCCTGAGGCAGTCCAGCAATGGGGAAACCTCAACGATTGGCGTCATGCTATAGGTACAGGGCCATTCATCTTACAGAATTTTGTTGACGGTAGTTCAGCGACGTGTGTCAAGAACACTACGTATTGGGGACATGACGAACGCTACCCGCAGAACCAACTCCCATACGTAGACGAACTAAACATCCTTATAATACCTGATAATGCTAGGCTTTATCGGCATTACGTACTGGCAAGATTGATGTGATTGAAGGTATTCAGCCTGCTCAGGCTCAATCATTACAGAAGACAAACCCTGAACTTTTACAGCTCCAACTGCCCGCAGCCGGTTACTCGGTAGATCCCAGGAATGATGTGAAGCCTTTTAATGACATTAGAGTTCGAGAGGCAATGCAAATGGCAATAGACCTTCCTACCATTGCCAAAACATACTACCTTGGAACAGCTGACCCATACCCTGATACGATGCCTTCAAGATACGAAGCAGGGTGGGGCTTCCCGTGGGAACAGTGGCCGCAAACCCTCAAAGATCAATATACCTACAATCCGACAGCGGCCAAGCAACTTCTGGCCCAAGCCGGCTATCCAAATGGATTCAACACCGACGTAGTAGCCGATATTGCTTCGGATATTGATTTACTGCAGATAGTCAAAGGTTACTTTTCTAATGTTGGTATCAACATGGACATACGGACGATGGATTCTACATCTTGGCAAGGTTATCTTAATGCTGGAAAACAGGACCAGATGTCCTATCGCAATGGTTCAATATTAGGCTCTACAGATACCCCTCTTTTGGATCTTCAAAGCTATCTCCCGGGATATTCAGCGAATTGGCTGAATGTTAATGACCCTGTTTACAACGCCTTCTATCCCAACGCTATGGCAGCTACGACTGTTGACCAAGTGAAGAAAATAGTTAGCGATGCGAGTGAATACATTTCTCAACAGCACTTCGCAATATCTCTAATTCAACCGAACCTCTTCGGAGTCTATCAACCATGGCTCAAGGGATACAATGGTCAAAATCAAGCAATCACAGGGTTGGTCACACCACGTCTCCTCGACTTTTATGAAGCTCGCTTTTGGATAGATCAGAACTTAAAGAAAACGTTGGTACGTTAGTTTGTTTTAATAACAAAATAGATTAGTAACAAATAAGAGGCTGCGAATCTAGATTCGCAGCCTCTTATTTCTATCAAATATTTATTGTCCCTTACTTAAGAAGGTTATTGTTATACCGTTTTCGTTTGGTTCGCGATTTCATTCAGTATTGGCATGAGATATTTTTTAAATAATTCTGGGTTTTCAGCCATACCACTATGCGACATTCCTTTCATCTCGTAGAATTTAGAGCCCTTGATTTTCTTTGCCAGTTCTTTGGTATCTTCAACTGTACTGGTGGGGTCGTACTCTCCAGTGAGCAGATAAACGGCACATTTAGTGGTATCTATTTGCGGACATTTTCCCGTCATATCGTGTTCAATGAAATAATAATTCATGTCACCTTTTGTGACTGGTGGTGCAGAGAGCATTGCTACCCAGCTAATTGCACGACGGTATTTTTCCGGGTTAGCAGGAGCGGAAAAACCCATAGCCGTCCCTCTTTTAAAATCGTTACTAATCTGGGGGTGATAAAAAATATCCATTGTGGCTGGGCCAGCATTTTCCGCAGCTTCCACGCCGATAACTGCTCGGAAGTCGTCAGGGTGGTTTAGAGCTAAATTCAGCGCCAAGAATCCTCCGTTGGCTGTCCCGATGTACACTGGTCTCTGTAGCCCCAGCGCGCGGCTCAACTCTACTTGAAAATCCATGAAAAAACTTTTAGTTAGCTTATATTCCTGTTTCCACCAGGAAATGCCTTCGGGAGGGATTGACCTACCGTGAAATGGGAGGTCAGCTGCTATCACATGGTATTTAGATGTTATTTCAGGGTCAATGAGCATGTGGCGCCACTCTAAGACATTAGACCCCGCTGAATGCTGGCATATTAGGGGGATGCCGCTTCCACTTTGTTCGCAGTAGATGCGGTATTCGATGCCCTGGATTGTGATATATATGTATTTGCCCTCAATTGGTTCAATTATTGCCATTTTAAGCTCCTTCATTGGAAGATATATTAGTTAGGTATTTATCAAGAGGTCGCGAAGCTGTTTGGATTTGAGTGACGATATATATTCTCATTTTTTTGTGGGCTGATTTGCAATCTCATCCAATATTGGCATCAGGTATTTGGTAAAAACTGGTGGATTTTCTGCCATGCTGGAGTGAGATAAGCCTTTCATCTCGGTAAATTTGGAGCCTTCGATTTGATTTGCCATTATCAAAGTGTCTTCCACAGAAATAGTAGGGTCATAGTCTCCAGTGAGAAGATAAACTGCGCATTTTGAAGTATCAATGAACTGCGCTTTCCCCCGCAGGTCATGCTCATAAAAGTAATAATAAAGATCACCTTTTGTCGTGGGTGCGGCACATTGCATGCAACACCAGGCAATTTCACGGCGGTATTTTTCGGGAGTCAAGGGGGCGCAGAAATAGAAAGAGTTAACCATTCGGTAGTGGTTGGAAACATTGGGATGGTAGAAAGTGTCCAGTGTTGGCTGTCCACTGCTTAATGCGGCTCCGACGCCAATAACAGCTCTAAACTCATCAGGATAGTCAAATGCCAAATCCAGACCCAAATTACCACCAACATAACAGCCGATATAAACCGGTCTGTCTAGACCGAGAGCATGACTTAACGCAAGTTCGAATTCCATAAAAAAGCTCTTTTTCAGCCGATATTCCTGTTTCCACCATTCTTCTGATTCAGGAGGCAGTGAATAACCATGATATGGCAAACAAGGAGCGATTATACGGTATCTTGATGTAATTTCCGGGTTATTGAGCATGAAATGCCATTCCAAGCCGTCACCACCGCCGGAATGCTGGGCAATTATCGGGATACCCGTACCCGCTTCTTCGTAAAAAACACGGTATTCTATTCCTTGTATATTAAGGTGAATATATTTGCAAACAATCTGGTCAGCTTTTACCATTTTGCACTCCCCAATTTAAGTCTTAAAAGTGATCTTATTTGTTTTGCAGTTCCCGGAAGATATCGAGCATGCGGGTAACGGCCCAGAAATGACTGAAGGCGCTGATGGTATCTCCTTCGAGGCGGAAATTGCCGCGCACCATGCCGCCGAAGATGCCGTCGTAGAAGCGAGGAGGAATGGGCATCAGGAACTTTTCCCAGGCGTCCTCAGATGCTCTAATGGCAAAATCCCAAGGGTCGGCGAAGGCGTTTTCGGATTTGATCTGGGT
>PMMG01000165.1 GCA_003162335.1 Dehalococcoidia bacterium | reverse complement strand
CCAAAGCTATTACGGCATATTCATTCGCCGGATATACGGGAGCTGTTGGAACAATAAACGAAGGAAACAAAACCATCGCAGTAACCGTGCCATACGGGACACCGGTAACGACCCTGATCGCGACCTTCACTACCACCGGGACAGGCGTNNTAACTTATTCCGTGACCGTCACTATAACGCAATCCATTCCCCTTGGCTTGGCCTCCACCTTCGCAATTATGGCAACGTCCGCAATCAGCGGCAGTGGCAATCATATCACTGGAGACGTCGGGTTGAACCCGGGTTCTGCACAGGGAATCTTGCCGGCAGAAATAACGGGGACCATCCATGTGGATGATACAGCAGTAATTGCGGCTCAAGTATCCTTGTTGGCTGCGTTTAACGACGCCGTTAGTAGATCAATCAACGCTCAAACTTTGCAGGGCAATCTGGGCGGCCTGACCAAAGCCCCCGGCCTTTATGTAAATGGAAGTTCGAGCGGTATATCAGGTACGGGAGCCAACGCGATTTTAACCCTCGACGCCGGGGGTGATGCGAATGCGGTATTCATCTTCAAGATGGCCTCCACGTTCATCATGGATCCTGGGACCAGTATCGTACTGAGCGGTAACGCCCAGGCGAAAAACGTCTATTTCTGGGTCGGCAGTTCGGCTACTCTGGATACCACCACTATCTTCAAGGGCAATATCCTGGCAGCTGTCACCATCACCGTAAATAATGGCTCCAATATTTCAGGCAGATTGTTTGCCGGAGCCGGTGGTGGGACTGGTGCTGTGACCGTGCAGAGTAGCACCATCACCGTTCCTACCCCGTAATGTAGAAAAAAGGTGGCATGGCTACAAAAGATAGCCATGCCACCTTTTACCTGAGTAAATACCATCGTGACACAATGCCTGGAAACTATAAAAAATATTTGATTAACATATAATACTTATCCTGACGGGAAGATCGTAAATAATTTAAAGGAGTTTGCAACAAATGAAAAAGAACAAAACCGGACAGCTAATTAAGAACGAAGCTATTAAAGACGTAGCCACGATGAAAAAAGAGACTAAAGCGGCCAGACGGCTAATTCAAGACAAAGTCACCGATGGGGTAGACGCTATTAAAGAAGAGACATCGGTAGTTATGCATAAGGTCAAAGAGGCCGCATCCACGGCTAAACGCAAAGAAAAAGCAGCGGTTCGCGCTATTAAAAGCTAAGAAACCATCTCTGCCATAGTTTATTAAATATATTTCCGGCATTTAAAAATTTGACAAATTGTTTTTACGAAAATTTTTGAACTTTCCTGAGATGTTATAAAAATGTAATGAATAAATACCTTATTATGTAACTATTTAACGTAAAAAGATTAATAATAGACCCCAACAAGATAGATGCAGGAGATGATAAATGGATATGGCATGGTTTCGCGATTTGAGTGTTACGATCCTGTGTTTTGTGACCACATTTGCGCTGATCTTCGCATCTATTCTGATATACCTTCTATATCGCAAGGCTAAGTCTGCTTTACAGCTCGCCGAATCAGCGGCTAAAAAGGCTTATGACACGGTTACCGTTATACAAGAGTTTATCAGACCTCTACTGCCGATAATATCATTGATACAAGGTATTTGCAGCGGGTTGGGGGGGATCAGCAAAATATTCAGTAAGGGAAATAATGAGGGAGGAAACAACAATGAATAAGGATAATGCAGTTGGATTTGGTATTGGTTTGCTCACTGGAGCAGTTATCGGGGGTGTTATCGCTTTACTTTTTGCGCCGCAAAGCGGGAAAGAAACCAGACAAATGATTAAGAACAAAGCGACTGGAATGATGGACGCCATCAAGGGAAAAGCTGCGGAAGCGAATGAAGTAGTGGATACGGTCAAAGATAAGACCTCAAGAGCCGTCCATGAACTTAAAAGCTAGAACCTATATCCCTACAATCAATTGGTCAGGTACCGTACCATTGCTCATACATTATGCCGCAATTAGTTGACAGGCATAACGTATGGGCTTACCATAATTAATTAGGATAAAATGCCCTAAAAACGAACCTGTCGCACAATTCAGATAACGATAATGGAGGGTAGATTTTCGTTCGGTGAAACAGTTTTTCAGTAAGCATTGGCAACTCATTGTTTTTATCGTTGGATTGATCTTTGTTTGCTGGTTAATTTGGATATTGCGAAGCGTCCTATTGCCTTTTATTGTTGGCTTGATTCTCGCATATTTGCTTTTACCAATTATCCGCTGGGTTGAGAAGCATCTCCTGAAGCCAAATGAAAAACCGAAGATAAAACAATTGAAACGTATCGCCATTGTTTTAATTATTTATCTTCTATCATTGATTATTATCGGGCTGGTTGTTTTTTATATTATCACCATCGCAAGCAAAGCAGTAGGGAACCTGGTACAAAATGCGCAGCAAACGCTACCAAACGGTATGGCTACAATCACGAATTGGCTCAAATCCCTAAAAATTCTGTCTAATCCAACAATTCAGCAAAATATTGACGCTTATATTACTAAGGCCGGAGCAGCATTACCTGGTATATTAAGTAGCTTTTTAACCACCGGTGTGAAAATTATCCAATCTTCGACAAGCCTGATTTTAGGCTTCATTATTATGCCCATTTTTATATTCTTTCTTCTTAAAGATTGGGATAACCTGCGTGACAAGTTTTACGCAGGGCTGCCGCAATGGGCACGCATACACACAAAAAACTTCTTCTCAATTCTCCAAACATCTATAATCCACTATATTCGAGGTTCCCTGATCCTGGCTCTGATTGTAGCTATCTTAACATATATATATCTAACGATTTTGAGAATTGATTTTGCTCTGCCGCTGGCCGTTTTTATCGGTATCACAGAAATGGTACCGTTGATTGGTCCATGGCTGGGTGGGGCTCTGGCTGTTATTGTTACGCTGGCGACAGCCCCGGGAAAGGCGATATGGGTGGTTATAGGCTATCTGGTGATTCTGCAAATTGAAAACCAGTTGATTGGACCTAAAATCCGTGGTTCACAAATGGAAATTCACCCTGCGTTCTTAATTATACTAACCGTTCTTGGCGCCTACTTTGCCGGAATACTCGGATTGATTATCGTTCTGCCTCTGGCAATGGTTGTTATAAAAACGTTTAAATATTTACGTGACAGCGTTCGCGACGGAACAATAAATTAGCTTGATCCAGACCACGACCAAAAGCATGAAAATGAAGAACGAGTCAAATAACGTTTTTACTAATTACGCATTTATTTACTAGAATTTATTTTTTATTTGTAATTTGGTATTTGAAACTAGTATTTTTATTTTGCTACACTTCCACCACTTCAATTCCCATGATCTCGCAAGCATCGGCGATCGATTGTGCGAAGTCACCGTGGATCAAACTGGCATGATGCACAAATCCCTCGGCCGCCAGCGTCCGGTATAAACCATCCAGATCCGGCACTTTCACCCAGCTCCAGGACCCTTTCATTGTTCCTTCCAGATTCACGATCTTGCCTTTGGTCACCAGCATCTTGAAATTGCCGCCGTCCTCTTGCAGACTGGATAACGTCACTACCCCGGATTTCAATTGGAACTCGACGGTACCCATATCCGGCCCCATGTAATGACAGGTGATCGGCACTTTGTTTTTTTGACTGGATAAACAAACCGGGCCGTTACCGCAATGCCATGCCAGGAACGTGTCCTTTTCTTGCGGATGCGCCAGCGTCCAGTCCATGAAATGCGGCGGCGTAGTCGCTAAAGAAGCTTTCCATTGCACTAGCATCGCCAGTGCGCCATAAAGATCAACTTCGCAGGAAGCCATGATACCGGCGGTCGTGACTTTCCCCATTACGTAGCAGGGTACCACCCCGAACAGCCGCTCCATCGCCGAATAACACTGCACAGCCATCGCCGAAAGCCCTTTCTCCTTTGCAAAACCGGTCAGCGCAAATTCCACACGCGCCAGTTTTTCGATCGTTGCTTCATCCAGCGCAGAGGTATCTGTCTCCGCTTTGATTTCTTTAGCTATTTTCTTCAATGCGGGATCGCCGGTCTTTATCGCGTTGCTGCGCAGCACCAGATCCGCCATTCCGGTCGGGATCACCCGCTGGCCGAATTGCTTGATCAATGCGTCTTCATTGAAAATAACCGTTTCAAAAGACTCCGGGCGCGGCCCGATAAAACCGATCTTCGCCCCGATGAATCCCTTTACCACAGCACAGGTACGCACAAAATCTGCCACGCACTGCTGGAAGTTCTTTTCTTCCGGAAAAACCAGCCCGCCGAAAATGAAGGGGATTTGCCGGCGGTACAGTCCGGAGGAAATGGACAGCGTGCCACAAAATGAGTCTGATGTGCG
>PMMG01000096.1 GCA_003162335.1 Dehalococcoidia bacterium | reverse complement strand
TATCGGCGGGAATATGTACCGCGATACCAATGACGAGCTGGTCTGCATACAGTGCGGGTGCAGTTACCGTCCGGGGCAGCATCAAACTGCCAGGGTAGAGTAATTGGCGATGGAAACACGGAATAACCCGGGATGGTGGGATAAATGGGTGCGGAAAAACTACCGGAGAAAGGCGCGGTTATTCCATAAAAACGCCGGGCAAAAGACCCGGTTGCAGAAGCTGTTAGATTCCTGGATCAGCTAATCGTTGCCTATGATAATTCGAAATACTGAATAATATCAAAATCCAAAACACGAAATAAGGATAGAAAGGGTATCTGTCTATATTATCAAGGAATTACGATGGTGATTATTCCGGGGGATATTGCGTCTGCTCTGGTGTGAGCTTTGCAAGGGCCGATAATACAATTGAATAAGAATTCGACAAGCAGGGTGCTGAAATTGCTCCCTGCTTTTTTATTGTTTGGGCAATAACGACAGAATTCGGGGCTCGAAACCGGCATTCCGGCACAGAAAGATATGATATTATAGGACTGAGACTACAACAACATACTTTAGGAGGACAACATGGATTACGGTTTTCAAGGTAAAGTTGCGCTGGTCACAGGCAGCGCAAGCCAGGTTGGGATGGGGAACGCCATTTGCCTCACGCTGGCGCGGGAAGGGTGCGATATTGTTTCGGTTGATTTAGACCTCGTGGGTGCGCAAAAGACCGCCGATGCGGTGAAAGCGACCGGGCGCAAAGCAATCGCGCTGAAAATGGATGTCGCCAAAGGCGCCGAAGTAGACGCTGCATTCAAAGCTGCGCTGAAAGAATTCAACAAGATCGATATCCTGGTCAATACCGCCGGCTTGAACGCCGGGATGGGTGTGCCGTTCCTGGAAGGAAAACAGGAGATCTGGGACAAGGATATGGCGGTCAATGTTTACGGTACGATGAACTGCGCCAAAGCGGCAATTCCCGGCATGGTCGAGCGTAAGTATGGTAAGATCATTAATTTTGCCTCGATCGTGGCCAAGATGGGCGGCACAGGCTCATATGCTCCGGCAAAAGCTGCCGTGCTGGCTTTTACGCGGGGATTGGCGACACAGTACGGGCAGTATAATATCAATGCCAACGCCATCGCGCCCGGCATGGTACAGACAAAGTTCTTCGCGGCGAATACCGATGCGAAAAATGCGAGAATGTTCGAAGATATGGCCAAGATGGCGCCGTTGAAAAGAAATCAGACGGTGGAAGACATCGCCAATGCGGTGGCTTTTTTAGCATCTGATGTCTCTAAAAATATTACCGGACAATGCCTGCAGGTAGACAGCGGTATGATCATGCTGTAAAAGCCGGGAGGTATTTTTACGGCGGTTTTAGGTTAATCGAGGAAAAGTTNNTTATCATTGTCGGGCTTGACCGGTAATCTACAAGATTTCAAACAAAGCGGGAAGTTGAAAAGCATGGAAAAAAGAAGGAGCGGGACTAGAAAAACCCGCTCCTTCTTTTATAAAATTAAGTCTGGTTTGGGATTATTTTCCCAGGGATTTCTTCAGTTTCTGGTCGACCCAGAATCTGGACGCATAGAAGCCCAGTGTCATCGGGCCGGAGGAACCGCTCGAAATGGCGGCGTTCTGAGCTGAGAAACCTTTCAACCACGGTTGGCAGACAGAGAAGGTATTCGCGTAAATCAAAGAAATTTCAAAGTGCTGCTGCGCGAAATACTTGTTCTCATCCTGCAATAATTGCTTGATGTAATTCATGTCGGTAGAGGCCAGAGCCTTGGGCAGCATACCGTCAATAGTCGGGTCGCTGACCAGGGTATAGTTGGCGACATATCCGGTGGTGTAACGAGAGAATTGTCTGATGGGCTCGTAGGACATACCGATCTGACCGGAAGAACGGTAGGCCAGGGCGTCATATTTGTGCCCGTTGCGTACAAAAGCGGTCCAGGAAGCGGAGTCCATAGTCCGGATTTCCATGTTGATGCCGACTGCAGCGAAGTAGGACTTAATGATCTGGAGCAGATCCAGGTCACCGGCTGCATCAGCGACGACATCGGTGTTGAATCCAGTGGGATAACCGGCATCGGAAAGAAGCTTTTTGGCTGCTGCAGGATCGTAAGCAAAGGAGTCCTTGAGGGCTTGCGGCCACTGATTGTAAGGATATGCCCAGCCTGTTTCGTACATCGAGGTTAACGAGGAAGGGTCGGCAGGCGAGGTGCCGCCATAATAGGTCGCGGCAATAGTCGGCAGGTCGATTGCCTGCTGCATTGCCTGGCGGACTTTCTCGTCACTAAAAGGTTTGCTATCGAATCTGGGATCAATTGTTAAACAGGAATAAGGCACACCGATCTGGATAATTTCAGGGTTGGTCTTTTTCATTTGTTGCGCTTGCTGCAGTGAAAGATTATCAGCAGCGTCGATTTTCCCGGTGCGAATAGCCGCCAGTGTGGTTGCGGCGTCCGAGATGATAAGAATCTTTACTGTATCGAGGTAGGGGAGTTGATTTTTCGGATAACGCTCGTCATATCCCCAATAGGTGGGGTTCCTGGACAAAGTCACGGAAGCTCCGGAAACGTAATCGGTTAACATAAAAGGTCCGGTGCCGATGGCATGATGCCAATCGTTGAGGTCTCCCCACTGCGTGACTGCTTCAGAGTTTTCAATGGCGTTTTCGCCGCCGATCGATTCCCAGGTCTCTGAAATATATTCCGGGTTGGTCGATTTCCAGGTAGTAACGACGGTATATTTATCCGTAGCAGTTACGGATACGAGATTTGATTGTATCGGGTTTCCTACATTATAAGGGCTGGGTTTGGTAAAACCGCCGCCCAGACCATAATCACGATTGAAGTGGTAGACAACATCGGCGGAGGTGAATTCGCGGCCGTTAGCAGGCGCGATATTCTGCCAATGAACACCTTGACGCAGGTGGAAAACCAGAGTGCTCGGGTCGGTGAATTCCCAGCTTTGTGCCAGTAAACCCTTCATATAATCATTGGGCCGCCATGCGATGTGGTAGGAGAATACGGCAGGATCCAATGTCCAATCATCGCCGCCAAGCTTTTCCATCCAGGCTGATGTCATGGCCGCGCCACCCAGGTTATAGTAAGGATCCAAACCCGGAAGATCCATTGTACTGGGGATGGTCATTTCACCGCCGTACTGCGGTACACCAAGTTTGTCCCACCAATGACCGGCGGATGAACCGGTTGATGTCGAACCTGATGTTGACGCAGGTGTGGTAGAAGAGGTCGTGTCCGAAATTGGCGGGGCTTTAGTGGTAGATGTGGTAGTAGAAGTCGTGGTAGATGTTTTGCCGGTGGTATTACCGCAGGACGCAAGCAGCACAGCAGCTACGACCAGCAAGCTCACACCGAGCAAGAGAACCTTGTGTTTCAATTTTTCCTTTTTTCCCTCCATTTTTTTATTTTTTGTCACAACAAAAGAGCTGATATTATCAGCTCTTCTTGATTTCAAATTGTACCATGTTGGATGAATTAAAGTCAAACCAATTTACGCACGGAAAAAACACAAATTGATTCTAGATATCTGAATAATAATCTCATTAACAAGAAAAATGCGCTTGTGGATATTATATCTTGTGATTAAAGTCAATGGCACTATAGTAACGAGTATTTTAGTCGCGGAGTTCGATTGAGAATTAATGCGGATTAAACTTACTGGGAATATTTGGGATAAACAATGACAGGATTTTGGTGGGGATATGATTTATCGGGTTAACGATAACCGGGAAAAACAAGGCGGGTCAGGGTCGATTGTTTTTCTTGCCCTGGCCCGCCAAGCGGTTTTATTTAAAAATTAGTCGCACAATAATACACGCACCACGCCGATATCACCCTCGACCCACAACCCCCAGTCTATCTGACCACCGTTACGCCGGAGGACAGTAACGAATTTACCATTAGCATCGAAGTAGCCCTGGTCGACGGATAGATAGTGGACTTCGGTGGGTTCGAACACGAAATTATTCGGACTCAGCACTGTGCGGTTCTTATCGGGGGCCAGTTTGGAATGCAGATGCAGACGCCAGCCGAAACCGGTGAGATAAAATTCGTGCTTGCCGGCCTGAATTATCAAGCCGCGTCCGGCATTATCCGGATTGTAACCGCCGTAAGGCGCCGGCGGTTT
Organism: Dehalococcoidia bacterium; assembly: GCA_003162335.1. Lineage (GTDB taxonomy): Bacteria > Chloroflexota > Dehalococcoidia > Dehalococcoidales > Fen-1064 > Fen-1064. Next base: position 8,975 of record PMMG01000096.1, on the reverse strand, counting down.
GCGGTGCCGCCAATCGGAAGGGGCGCCCATGCGCGGCGGGCCGAATTGCACCATTCCATAATAACCCTCAAGGTTGCCAAGCCAGAAGCTGTCCATGCCGAATTCTTCGTGTACTAGGTGTATCCTGCCGGTACCCTGGTATTTGAGCAATAAAGGGATGACCGACGCTACGCATTTAATGTTGTTAGCAATATGCTGCGTGGCCGGGTAAACGTTGCCGTCCTTATCGAAGATATTTTCGATACCGGCCATGTGATAGCCGACGGCGTTAAACTGGGCAATGGCGCGGAACATATTCTGGTCGCCGGAAGTTTCCGTGGTGAAAAGCGGATTATCCGGGCGGGTATGAATATCACATTGTCTTTCAAAATCCCTGGATTCGCGGGTGTATATGTCCGGCGCGATCGTCTCCAGGTGCGGGGTCGCCCAGCGGTAGAGATCCATCAGGATTTCACGCTCAACATAGTCGATGGCCTGGGCGCCGTGCAGCGTCCACCATTTAGGTGGCGTCCACAGATTAACGAACATCGGCAGATAGTAAACCGCTTTGCCGGCTTCGGCGACGGCATCGATGAATTTAGCAATGTGCCAGACATACATGTAATGACCGGCATCCGGCGCGTAGCCGAGCACTTCCGGCCAGGTGCCTGTTTTTTTTGCTCCTGCCGCCTGCCACAGTTCCCAGGTGGCGCCTTTACCATATTTTTTCATGGCGGCGATAAAATCGGGGGGAACCGGAGCTTTATAGATTTTTTCCCCTTCGGGGCTGTAATCACGGTCGGTGCCGACGATACCAGGCTCATTTTCAACCTGGATGGAAATAACCGTCTGTTCGACGCTGTCTTTGCTCTTCAGGTATTTCATCAGGGCAATGAAAGCTTTTTTATCGGATTCCAAGGTCGCTTTGCAGAAGGGGGAAAGAGACCACATATCCTTGCCTTGCGCGTTTAATGCCCGTCTAAAACGTTTCGGATCGGTCTTGATCCATTCGGGGACATATTCCATGCCGCCATTCTTCCAAGTACCGAACCACAATAAGATCAATTTGAGGCCGTATTTGCGAGCATTGGTAATCAGGATATCCACGCTGGAGAAATCAAATTTTCCTTCTTCCGGTTCGATGGCGTCCCAGTGCACCGGAATTGCCATGCTGTTGCCGTTGATCGATTTGAGATCCCGGAAAACATTTTCATGTTCATTGGGTTTCATTGCGTAGCCGGCATAGACGGTCTCTGTGCCGATGGGAAAGAAAGGTTTACCGTTGACTTTAAATATCCGATTTATTTCTGTCATTATCGTCTCCTTTTCGATTATTTTGCGGTAGAACTCATGGAAAAATATAAAGGAATTGATATGGATTGTCAATTGTTCAATTGACATAAAGGCGAGTGTTTTTATTGAGATTGACCCCAGACTTTGTGTTCTTGACCGACTTCACGTATGCCCTACGACCCTCATCTAGCTTCTCCCATAAAGGAGAAGGAGATTAAACGAGAGGGAGTGCTTTCGCACTCCCTCTTCTGGATTTTCTACTTAGTCCCAACATTGTTCGTTTTATTGCATTCAATAATGCAAATGTAAAGAACTTTATGCGATAGTTAATTCTTATTGAATCATAATACGGGCATCGACGACCCAGTAACCTTTGCCGTCCGGCTGGACTTTGACCGGGTTCAGATCCATTTCCGTAATCTGGGGGTTATCTTCCACCAGTGCCGAGATGCGTAATAACAAGTCTTCGAGCGATTTCGTATCATAAGGGGCCATGCCGCGGTATCCCTTTAACAATTGAGACATTTTGACGGAATTGATTAATTCCCTGGCGCTGACATCGGTCAATGGATGCAGTCTGAGCGCGGTGTCTTTAATCAATTCGGCGTAAATTCCGCCCAAACCGAACATCATGACATGTCCCAGCATCCGGTCTTCGGTAACGCCAACGATAACTTCCGCGCCTTCTGTGATCTGTCTTTGTATGGTGACACCCTGCATTTCTTTTTCACGTCCGATCTTTGCGAGGTTGTCTCTAATCCGGTTAAACGCTGTTTTTACTTCTTCAGGTGATTTTACATTCAGGACCACACCGCCGACATCGGTTTTGTGGGTGATCGTCGCCGAATTCAGCTTGACCACAACGGGGAAGCCGGTTTTCGCGGCGATTTCAGCGGCTATTTCCTGGGTTGCCGCAATCTGTGTTTCGGCGAAATGAATGCCGTAGCATTTAAACAGCTCGTTCATGCTGTTATTATCGATCCAGAGGGGACGCTGCGGGCTGCCGGTCAGAATGTTATCGATGATCCGGCGGCTCTTTTCGCGGTCGATATCTTTGAATTCCGGTACCGTGCCNNGCCCCGGACATGCCGACAAAGCAGGAGAGCAAAGGTTTGCCGTTCTGTCTGACCAGTGTGGAGGCATGACTGATAGCGTTTTCCACGGCGGAAATATCAAGACCGGCCGGCGGTACATAAATGGTTAATATCGCGTCATAGCCAGGGTCTACCGCCAGAATTTTCAGGACGGCTTCGAATTCTTCCATGCTGACGCCCGCAGTAAGGTCAACCGGATTGCCGATGTGGATATCGCGCTTGACGGCAGCCTTGATTTTGCTGAGCGTATCCGCGGATAATTCCGGTACATTAAGGCCGTTATGCGCGCAGGCATCGGCGGCCAGAATACCGGGGCCGCCGCCGTTGGTCAATATCGCTACTCTTTTACCCTGCGGCGCCGGTTGGTTAGCCAGTAAAATGGCGGAATCGAAAAGTTCGCCGATGGAATTCACCATGACTATCCCGGCCTGCCGGAAAAGCGCGTCCGAAACCACATCGGATGTGGCAATGGCGCCGGTGTGGGAACGGCTGGCGCGGGAGCCTTCGGGGGTACTGCCGCCCTTGATGGCCAGAATCGGTTTATTGCGGGAGACCCTTTGCGATACCCGGCTGAAAATATCCGGATTATCGAAGGATTCCAGGTAAAGCAGGATGACACGCGTTGCCGGATCCTGTTCCCAGTATTGCAATAAGTCCGTAGAGGCGATATCGGAGCGGTTGCCGACACTGACAAAGCTGGAAAAACCGATATTCATGCTCTTGGCATATTCCAGGACACCCAGACCCAATGCGCCGCTTTGCGAGATGAAAGAGATATTACCGTGTGCGGGATTGGTCAAGGCAAAGGTCGCGTTCAGTTTAACCTTGGGGTCGGTATTAATCAATCCCATGCAGTTAGGACCGACAATCCGCATGCCGTAACCAAAAGCCGTATCTACTAATTCCCGTTCGAGGACGGCGCCTTCTTCCCCTTTCTCACGGAAGCCGTCGGAAATTACTATTATTCCTTTTACCTTTTTCTGCCCGCATTCGTCCACGACCGAAAGAACCTGCCCGGCAGGAACCGCGACAATAGCCAGGTCGATATCACCCGGCACGCTTAACACCGAGCGATAGGCCTTGACCGACATGACTGCGTCGTTGGTGGCATTGATGGGGTAAACAACGCCATTAAATCCGCTCTGTATCATCGATTGGAAAACAAGTTGCCCGATCGTTCCCGGACGGTTGGAAGCGCCTATCACTGCAACAGAATGCGGTTTTAAAATATATTGCAGGGAATGCAGTGTTGCCTGTGAAGCGCGCGAGTCTTTGGCCTTCACTACCTCGCTGGTGCGGGTTAACGGGAAAGTAATATGATAAACATTATTTTCCAAAACCCGTTTCATGTGGAAGCCGTAACCCTGAAATACCGACATCATCATTGTGTTTTCCGGCAACACATAAGCTTCGAAGGTATCGATGTCATTTTTACGTGCGACGGTGGCCAGCCACTCGATGAATTTGGTGCCGATACCCTTTTCCTGGAAGGAATCGAGAATGATAAAGGCGATTTCCGCGGTTTTAGGAGTGGGAGGTAAGCGGCTGTAGCGCCCGACCGCAACGATATGCTTTTGATGTCCTTCAATGGCCTCGGCGACAAAAGCGAACTGGTTGACATAATCTACTGTGCAGAAACGGATAGCGTCTTCCATACTCATATCCGGCGGGGAACGGTGCAGCCGGAGATATTTCGAACGGGAACTGAGCCGGTGGTAGAAATTAAGCCATTCGCCGGCATCATCTTTTTTAATGGGACGGAATTGAATCACGGAACCGTCTTTCAAAACAACATTGACGTTGTATTCAGTGGGGTAGGTATTGGTTTCTGTAGTCATATCTAAATCCTTTTGCCAACTTGAAGGGATGTTAAGGTTGGTATTTTACTGTGCGCAGCAAGGTTTTGCGCCTGAATCTACTTTTTATTATACTCCCAACGCATAGCTATATCGTAAGAGCGGGAGGCTCGTAAAAAGTAAAGAAAAAGTAAAGATTTGGGGGAAATACAATCACGTTTTGACTAAATTGAAACGGAACAAACCAAGCCCAGTTCAAAGCGCACCAGGTAATACCGAAATAAATCCCGGATGCAAGTCACCGATCTCTCCAGGCAAATAGCTTATTTAATTCAATGTGGAAAACCTGCGTAATCTGTTATATAATGACCGAAACCAATTGATTATCGACAACGAAAATACCGGTTCAGCTATACCTCTCTTAATAGATGGCCAGTTTAGCGACATAAACGATAAAGATTTGAAGGAGAAAAATGAAAAGGGCGTACGCGGATATTCCGGAAGGACAAATGTTTTATCGATCTGAAGGGAGCGGGGAACCGGTACTGTTATTGCATGCCGGTGTCACTTCTTCCGATGAATACAAAAAAGTGATACCGTATATCTCAAAAAAATATCGCGCGATTGCGCCGGATTTCCTGGGCAACGGCGATTCCGACCCGGCTCCGCATGCTTACGATTGTCTTGAGCATGCACGTTCGATCATCAACTTTATGGATGCGCTCAACATTAAGAAGGCTGCGGTGGTAGGGCAGCATGTAGGCGGCAAAATCGGCGTAGAGATGGCGGTCAACTGGCCGGAACGTGTTAGTAAGCTGGTATTATCTTCGATCGGGTATTACGAGAGCGAAGGTAAAAACATCCAGGACCCGCCGAATTTCCGGGGCCGTGTGGAAATTAAGGCAGACGGCTCGCACCTGATGGAATGGTGGCAACGGTCTGCATTGTGGGGGCATCCACTAGACATAACGCATGACAGAACCGTGGAATATATCAAAGCCGGGCCCCGGGGTGAGGAATTGCATTGGGCCGGCCGCAACTACGACCCCAGACCACGGTTGCCGCTGGTCAAATGTCCGACGCTGGTTCTTTCCGCCACCCGGGACCCGTTTTGTGTTGTCGCGGGAAACGTGCATAAATTAGTCCCCGGCAGCAAGCTCAATATCATCAAAAACGGGCCGATCGATATCGACCGGGTCTGGCCCAAGGAATTCGCCGAAGCAGTGCTGGAATTTCTGAATTCAACCCCTGGATAGTCCCGGAATCCTGTCTGCAAACAGTTGAAGGAAGGGTGAAATGAAAAGAGCCTATGCGGATATCCCGGAAGGACAGGTCCATTACAGGATCGAAGGAACCGGCGAAGTAATTTTGCTACTGCATGCCGGCGTCACTTCGTCAGACGAATATTCTCGGGTTATTCCCTTTCTGTCGAAAAAGTATTGCGCAATTGCCATGGATTATTTAGGTAACGGTGATTCCGATCCGGCGCCGTATCCCTATAAATTAATCGACCATGCCCGCACAGTTATCAGTTTTATGGACAATATGAGCATCAAAAAGGCAGTGCTGGTAGGGCAGCATTTCGGGGGTAAAGTAGCGCTGGAGATCGCGGTAACCAGTCCTGAACGTGTCAGCAAGCTGGTTCTTTCCTCCATCGGATACCCGGAGGCAGAACAGGTAGACATTGGCGTGGATGCCCAACATTTTACCGAACAGGTGGAAATCAAAGCCGACGGTTCGCATGTAATGGAATGGTGGCGCAGATCCGCAATGTGGGGACATCCACTGAATATAGTTGAAGAACGATTCCTGGAATATGTTAAAGCCGGAGCACACGGTGAGGAAATCCACTGGGCGGGGGTTGGCGATCCCAGACCAAAACTGCCGCTGGTGAAATGCCCGACGCTGGTGCTTTCTGCGTCCAGAGACCCGATGAGCGCCGCGGCACCAACTATCCATCGGTTGATTCCCGGCAGTAAACTCAATATCATTCAAAATGGGCCGATCGATCTTAACCGCGTCTGGCCGAAGGAATTCGCCGAGGCGGTTCTCGAATTCCTGAACTCAACACCCGGTTAGATAATTTTTAAAAACGAGGGGCGCAAAATGAAAAGGGCCTATGCGGATATCCCGGAAGGACAGATTTTTTATCGATTTGAAGGAAACGGGGAACCGGTATTATTGCTGCATGCCGGGGTGACTTCGTCCGATGAATACAAAAAAGTAATCCCTTTCCTTTCTAAGACCTATCGCGCGATTGCGCCCGATTTCCTGGGTAACGGCGATTCCGATCCGGCTCCTTTTGCCTATGATATTATCGACCACGCCCGCACCATGGTGCATTTGCTGGACAGCCTCGGCATTAAAAAGGCGGCAGTTGTCGGGCAGCATGTCGGCGGCAAGATAGGTTTGGAAATGGCAGTGACCTGGCCGGAGCGCGTGAGCAAGTTGGTGCTTTCGTCCCCAAATTACCCGGAGGCCGAAGAAGAGAAAAGTTTTAAAGACCCGCCGAACTTCATGGGACGGGTGGAATTGCAAAAAGACGGTTCACACCTGATGGAATGGTGGCGGCGGTCGGCTCTGTGGAGACATCCGCTTGACATAACAAATGATCGAACATTGGAATATGTCAAAGCCGGTCCCAGAGGTGAAGAGATACATTGGGCGGGCGGCGCATACGACCCAAGGCCAAAGTTACCATTGGTTAAATGCCCCACATTGGTATTCTCTGCGACCCATGACCCGTTCTGCAGCATGGCGGAAACAGTGCATAAACTGACACCCGGAAGTAAATTGATAATTCTCGAAAACGGGCCGATCGATATCGACCGCCTGTGGCCTAAAGAATTTGCGGAGGTAGTCCTCAATTTCTTGAACGACCCGGGAAGTGAAAAATGAAAAAAGCATATGCCGATATCCCGGAAGGACAGATACATTACAGGATCGAGGGCAGCGGGGAGCCGATCTTGTTATTGCATGCCAGTGTGAGCTCGTCCGATGAATATGCAAAGGTCATCCCGTTCCTTTCGAAGAAATATTGCGCGATCGCCATGGATTTCCCTGGTAACGGCAACTCCGACCCGGCGCCGCATGCGTATACGGTAGAGGAGCACGCCCGGACGGTGGTCAGTTTTATGGATACTTTGGGAATCAAGAAGGCAATTCTCGTCGGACAGCACATCGGCGCTAAAATGGCAGTAGAAATAGCGGTTAAACAACCGCAGCGTGTGAGCAAGTTGATATTGTCCAATATCGGGTTTTACCCGGAACCGGAAGAAGGACTGGGAACAGTGATAGATCCGCCGAATTATACCGGCCTGGTGGAGATCAAAGCGGACGGTTCACATGTTATGGAATGGTGGCGGCGTTCTTCCTGCTGGGGACATCCTTTAGACGTTGTTGAGGAAAGTTTCCTGGAAAAAGTCCGGGCCGGACCTAGGGGCGAGGAAATGCACTGGGCAGGGGAAGCTTACGACCCGCGGCCGAAATTGCCTTTGATCAAGTGTCCCACGCAAGTGATCTCGGCCACCCGTGACGTTTTCAGTATCGTGCAGGAAACAGTGCACAAATTGATTCCCGGCAGCACGTTGACCGTGATCGAAAACGGCCCGATCGATATCGACCGTGTGTGGCCGAAAGAGTTCGCGGAAGCCATCCTTGGTTTTTTAAACAAATCAAGCTAATAATTATTGGCATCTACATAACGGGAATGGTTTTATTAGTAATTTTTTGTTATCCTTGAGGATAATCGATAGCGAAAACAAGCGTGAAACATTAAAACTGCGAGAGGAGATTTAGTTATGCCGGAATTCACCAAACTATTCGAACCAGGGAAAATCGGGACGATCGAGGTTAAAAACAGGATTATCATGCCGCCCTGCGGTACGCATTATTCATCTCTGGACGGCCATATCACCGACCGCCAGGCAACCTATTATGGAGAACGCGCCAAAGGCGGAGCCGGGCTGATTGTGACAGAAGGAGCAGGTTGCCGTAAGCGGGGCAAGTTCGGACGGATCCTGATCAACGAGGATAAATATATCCCCGGAATGAAAAAACTGGCCGATGCCATCCACCAGGGCGGCGCGAAAGCGGTGGCGCAAATGAGCAGCCACATGGGCAGCATGGACGAAGTTGACCCCGCCTCGCCTTCCGGCGTGCCGCTGCCGTTTGTCGGCTGGTCATCCACCATCCCATTGCACCCCCGGATAATACAGGCGGCGGATCTGGAAGAACTGGTCGAGGAATACGGCCGGGCAGCCAGAAGGATCATGGAAGCGGGATTTGACGGCGTGATGATTCACGGTGCTAACGGCTACCTGGCCTGCGAATTGCTTTCCAAACGTTTTAACAAGCGGACGGATGCTTACGGCGGCGACCTCAAAGGCCGGGCAAAGTACCTGATCGATATTGTCAGGGTAGCCAGGGAGAAAACATCTCCCGATTTTCCGGTGATTCTTCGCCTGATGGGTGCGGATAGAGTGTCCACCAAGGGCGGTAACGAGGGGTGGAGTATCGCGGATTGCGTGGAAGCTTGCAAAATGATGGAAGCCAACGGCGCTACGGCGATCGATATTACCAGCGGGTCGCAGGAAACCCCCCAGTGGTCGCGGCCGTACTGGTTCATGCCGCAGGGACTGAATGCGGACATCACGGAAGCAATTAAAAAAGGCGGTGTCAAAATACCGGTGTGGGTTACCGGGAAAATTGACGATCCGATGGTTGCGGAGGAAATCCTGAGAGACGGCAAAGCGGATTATGTTTGCGTCGGAAGAGGATTAATTGCCGACCCATACTGGCCGACCAAGGTCAA
>PMMG01000161.1 GCA_003162335.1 Dehalococcoidia bacterium | reverse complement strand
TGTCCGACCTGCTCCGAGAAGCCTGCTGACTTGGTCCGAAATACGCACTGCGAGTGCTTTTTTATTTGTCCTTATCCAAACACTAATTTGGGGACGTTATTTTTTTCTTGAGATATATTCGACGTGTCACCCTTTGTTCGGCGATGTGAGCCACGCCCAGAAAGCCTGCCGGATTGATTATTGAATATTGAAACTTGTTTGGAATTCGGCGCTTCGGGGGTTTTGGTTTTTTCCGTCTAGTATAATCCTGCCCGTCTTAAGGTATCGAGAGTCATATCCATTGAGCTGGCGGGGAGATCGAGGGTGTAATTCGCGCCCATGGTCTCGATTTCCAATTTGCCCTGTTCGTACTGGTGACTTTTGATGGGGCTATTTTGATTGGCTTTGATCGAGGCGTATGTCTGGATCTCTTTCCCGGCTTCCACTTTGACCTTTCTGATATTGGCCCGGTCGACGGCGAAGTTCTGGGGGCTTTCGGCGAGGGCAGCGTCCGGCGTCATCTCCAGGTAGCGCTTGTAGAAGTTAAACCCGACGGTGGCGGCATTGAGCATTCCCCCGAAGAAACCGCCTTCTTTACCGGCTTTTTGGGCCTCTTTAGCTAGCATGTCGTTGGTCATGACGGCGAAGATCAGGCGGCGCGGCGTGACGACAATATTAAAGCTTTCGACGCCAAGACCTTTCCGGCGCGACACCGAGGGAATGACCCCGATCAGAGCCTCGATATTGGCTTGCGGGGGCGGGTTATAAGCAGGAGTGTACGCAGGAGCTGGTGGGAGTGCGTCAGATGGCGGAGGGGCTGCCTGAACCGGAGCGGCGAGGGGTTTGCCGCAAGAGGCACAGAAATGGTCGTCGGGCTGCAGTTGAGCACCGCAGTTAGAGCAGAATTTAGCATTTTGAGTCATTTTGGGTACTCCTTGATTTGTGAATTTTAAGTCTGTACCACTTTTTACTTTCCCGAAGTTAAATCAGTCACATCGCCCCAACTCTTTATCTCTTCCCGCCGGGAAGAGGAAGGTTAGTTCAAGGCGTGAGCACAATACAAATATACCATTTAGCATCAAAATCAGCGCAGTTAAGAGTTAAGAACCTAAATAAGGCTAATATAAAATCTCATGTTCAGGGACTGAAACGATTTTAGCATAGCCATTCTGACAATAACAATTAAAAAGCCCGAACCCTGTAAAGTGGATTTTAAAACTAAAAAGAATACTTGAAGTCGATTCTAATTACCAACAACGGATTGTCAACTAAAGACCAAGAAAAAATGAACTCATGCTTGGAACCGAATTAGCAGGAAATCACAACATAACTCTTTTAGTTATCCGATAATTTAGGTTGTTACATTTTACAGTAAATTGAAAGCCGAGCTGGTCTTTAGGCGATTCAGAACTTCTTTATTGAACGTACGGCTCATCTCCACTGGTAAAGTATGGGAACGATTATCAACTTTGACCAATTTAGTATTTGTTGTTTTCCCAACCAACACTTCTGAGGAACTTAGTCCAATGACTTTGTCTTTGGTTCCCACTTCGTCGGGTTGGGACTTGACTTCATTCAAACCTGTTTCGTGGCGCCGCGTGAGCCGCTATTATTTGCAGTATTCGCTGCCGGTGAGCCTCCGCAGCTTCCAGAGCACTCGCTCTTTTTACCGATGGCTCCCATTATTATGGCCGTAGCACAACCGACGCCGGATTGTACTTTGATTGCATTTACCGGGCAATTTAAGGCACAAGCTCCGCATTCCATGCACGCTTCTTTGTCAACAATCGCCGCTTTCCTGTNNGGCGACAATAATCTGAGCGGGTACGGCGAAACGCATTTCTTTCTTCACACCTGAAAGCGACGTATAAGTGGTCGAACCGGTGAAATTCATCGCCGTAAAAGCAGCGATTGCCGGCATTAGTAAAATCCAGGCTGCCGTTTCCAATCGACCGCCTGTCTTTGCCGATGGAATCAACCCTGTAAAAACGAGTACTATTGCAAATATCAATCCTAATGTCATACCTTTTACGGAAAGAGCCCGCCCCGGCAGCCACGGCAGGAATATCGGGGTAAGGGCGCTGCCGGTGATAAAAGCAAGTATTACTATCAATATCTCGCGACCGCCCGTCCAACCCGGGAGGGCATAGCTGTTCCGGCTGACACCGGCTAAAAAGAATAATACCAGCGCCGCCGTCAGGGCAAACGGACTCCATTGCATCAGTTCCACGGGAATTAATACCGTTCGGTCGCCAAGGTTGAAATTAACCTTCCTCATTTCGGAAGAGGTTTTCATCCCCGCGTTTAAAAATTCCGGAATATCGTGCGCGCGTACCGGTCCGTAAATTACCCGAAAAGAACTGCGCTTTTTCACTTCATGAGCTGCCACTCCCGGCGCGCCGAGTTGCGGCACAATAATCTGACGGTGACTGACGACCTCGGAGAGATGCGTGCTTTCTATTCTTTGGATAATTTCCTCTGTGCCGAATGTTCCTTTACCGGCGGCGCACCAGACATTGATGCCTTTGGTATCGATAACCATTATCCAGCCGTTAATTCCGACCAATTCACGGCGCAGATAGTCAAAGGAAAGTTTGTAATTAGCGGA
>PMMG01000129.1 GCA_003162335.1 Dehalococcoidia bacterium | reverse complement strand
TTGGCTTTGGCAATATTGCCGCTGTTCACGAACTTGGACAGGTTGGGGACGATTGCCGCTGCCAGGACGCCCAGGATGACTATTACGATCAGCAACTCGATGAGGGTGAAACCTTTTTCACCTGCACGGAAAGACTTTGATATTTTATGTAGGAATTTATTCATTATTTATCCTCCATTTTACTCTAAGTGAAAAGATACTTTTTGATTAATGTAATTAACCAACTACAACATAACATAGCCAACCTGCATTGTCACCTGTCCAAATGGCTTAATCAGTCATAAACGATAGTACTGGTAATGGCTCTTGTAGAAATTACTGAACGTATATATTTCTGTCAAATTGTATCGAAATTTTTATGTTGTCCCGAATGTAGAACTGATATCTATTAATATTGGTGATGATTTTAACCATGATTATAAACTTCCTGCGGCCTTATGGTCGGTTTTTTTAGTAAGGTAGCAAATAAAATATCTCACCATTAATTTAGATTGGGTACAATATTTAAGAATAATCCTTTATTAAAAAAAGCCCCGGCAATAATGCCAGGGCTTTTTATTTATTGGGTTTTTAAATGGTCGGGGTGGGAGGATTTNNTACCAGGCTGCGCTACACCCCGTTGCTAAATACCCAACGCTTAATTTTGATATATCGGGACCAAATAGTCAAGCGGAATAATTCTTATCGCTAAAATTACATTCAAGTATCGAAAATTCCGTGCAAGTAGTAAAATATAACTCAAGAACTATGACATACATTACCGTAAACGTTCACCGATTGCTGCAGGAACTGCCCGCTGGCGTCGAACTGGTGGCCGCGGCAAAAACCCGCACGCCTGCCGAAATCATGGAAGCAATTGAGGCGGGAGTTAAAATCCTCGGCGAAAACTATGTGCAGGAAGCCGAACAGGCCTATAGTGCTATCGGCAGGCTGGCGCAGTGGCACTGCATCGGCCATCTGCAGAAAAACAAGATTAAAAAAGCCGTGGAAATCTTCGACCTGATCGAAACCGTCGACACACTGGATCTGGCAGCGGAGATCGATAAGCGGTGCCGTCAGATCGGCAAAATTATGCCCATCCTGATCGAGGTCAACAGCGGCTGCGAGGAACAGAAATCGGGGACTATGCCGCAAAACGTCATCCCGCTGGCGCAAGCCGCCGCGACATTGGACAATATTCGATTAGTAGGCCTGATGACGATGGGTCCGGCCGTCGGCGACCCCGAGGACTCGCGCCCCTATTTCGTCACCACCCGCGAGGTTTTTCAGGAATTGAAACGACTCAATCTCCCCAACATCGAGATGAAATACCTCTCCATGGGCATGACCAATTCCTATAAAATCGCCCTGCAGGAAGGCGCGAATATGGTACGCCTCGGCACCCTGATTTTCGGCGAACGTTAATAACCGCGAAAGTTAAAACTCTCTCCTTGAGACCCGCAGGTCGAAATACTTTTACCGTTAAGGTAAAACGTACCGAAAGAGATTGAGAAAGAGTGATTAATAGTTCTCCGCACAAGTGTGAGGAAAAGGGTCATGGTGAGGGGGTACCTTAAAGAAACGATGAATAAGGTTAAAGAAGGAAAACCAATGATCACCGAAGCGCAGATTCGCACCGAATTAGCCAAAGTCTTCGTCCCGGTCGTCGAGCAGAGCGTCGCCGATCTCAACCTCGTGCGCAAAATCGATATTACAGCAGACAACATCACCATCACGCTGGCCTCGACGGCCCTGACCCCGGACGTCCAGAATTTTGTCGCCGCCGGTGTCCGTTCCGCGTTGCAGCCGCTTAAAACCCCGGTTGCGGTGGAATTTGTGGAAGCCAAACCGCAGGAACTGAACAATATCAAAAACATCATCGCCGTGATGAGCGGCAAGGGCGGTGTCGGAAAATCGCTGGTCACCGCACTGATGGCAATTGCGCTGAGACGCCAGGGCAAAAACGTCGGCATCCTCGATGCCGACATCACCGGCGGCTCTATCCCGCGCATGTTCGGCATCAGCACCCGGCCCTACGGCAGCGAGACCGGTTTGTTACCGGTGGTCTCGGAATCCGGTATTGAAATAATGTCGATGAATCTGTTATTACCGCAGGAAGAAACCGCCGTCATCTGGCGCGCGCCGATGTTATCGAAAGCCATCCAGCAGTTCTGGACGGATGTCGTCTGGGGCAAGCTGGATTACCTCTTGATCGACCTGCCGCCCGGGACTGCGGACGCGCCGCTGACCGTTATGCAGTCAATCCCCATTGCCGGCGTTATTATTGTTTCCACACCGCAGGGACTGGTGGAAATGATCGTTAAAAAAGCCATCGACATGGCGCAAAAGATGGAAAAACCGATTCTGGGCATCGTCGAGAACATGAGCTATTTTCAAACCCCCGATACGCAGAAAAAGTATCAGCTCTTCGGCGCCGGCAAAGGCGAATCGCTGGCCAAAGCTGCCAATGCCCCTCTGCTCGGCCAACTCCCCATCGACCCGGAGTTGACTCGCCTCTGCGACAACGGCGACATCGAACACTACACCGACGTCTCCGTCGCCAGTCTCGGTAAAGCCCTGCAAACCGCTCTGGAAACAAGAAATAAATCCGGTTAATATTCGTTTGGTTAGTTCCGAGACTGTCCGAAATCTCCGATTTTTTCGGATCAAGTCCGGTAATGATTAAAACAAAAAGAGATTCCAGTAAAACTGGAATCTCTTTTTACCGTCTTTGTCATTCCCGCGCAGGCGGGAATCCAGATAAATAGTTACCAACGGCTATTTTCGGACATCGTCGGTCAGGGTGAGGGCATAAGCGTGGTTTAATTTACTTATCAACTCTCGTGCTAATATATTACTAGTCAACCTGAATCAAGGAGGTGCCATATGCCGCCCATCGTCTCTATCGTCGGCAGATCCAAATCCGGAAAAACCACGCTGATTGAAAAACTCATTGTCGAACTGAAAGCCCGCGGTTACCACATAGCCACCGCCAAGCATACCCACCGCGATATGACCACGCCGGAATCGGACAAGGACAGCGACCGCCACCTCAANNCTCAAAGCCGGCAGCGAAGCCTCCATGATCATCGACCCCCACGGCCTGATGATGATCAAACCGTTGCAAAATGATATCGCTATCGACCAGGTCGCGCAGATTATCGGCGAAGACTATGACCTCATTCTCACCGAAGGCTTCAAGGAAGATGATGCGCCCAAGATCGAGGTGCACCGCAAATTAAATGCCCCGCCGCTGACCGGCATTAAGAAACTATTTGCCGTCGTCACCGACGAACCGCTGGATACTTCTGTCCGCCAGTTCGGACTGGATGATGTGCAGGGTATCGCCGACTTGATCGAAACCGGCTTCCTGAAACCAAACAAAGAGCGCTTTACCCTTTTAGTCAACGATAAGCCCATCGCGCTCAACGCGTTCACGAAGGAATTTATCGTCAATATCCAGCTGGCGATGGCGCACGGGCTCAAAGGCGTCGACAAGATTCACACACTGAAAATCTTCCTGAAAAAAGATGAATAACGGGGGGAGAAATCCGAATACCTGATATCGAAATACTGAATAAATAACGACATTAAAACCTGAAACTGATTGCTCAATGCTGATCGCTGATGGCAATTTTCTTATTTCGAATTTTGATATTGTTTGCAATTTGGTTATCGGAATTTGAATTTTTCGTAAAACAGGTATAAAAACTTTTAGCCGGTAAACAGGGAAGTTTTACCCCACTCTCCCGAACTCTTTCTCCATTTGCCCGATCGTCAAATGCAGTATTGTCGGACGGCCGTGCGGACAGGTATTCGGCAGATTCACCTGTTCCAGCTGCCGCACCAGTTCCCGCATCTCATCGTCGCTCAATTTCTTTCCCGCCCGCACCGCACTGTGACAGGCCAACGATTTCAGAATATTATCCTCGATATCGGTCATCTTGTCCCGCGGGCTGTCCAGTATCTCCCGTAAAGCCTCCAGCCAATCGCCGTCTATTAGTACTGCCGGCACCGTCCGCACCAGGTACGTCCGCTCCCCGAATGGCTCGATTTTAAACCCGAAATCCAGCAAATTTGCCGCGTTGGATTGCAATATCTCGTCCTGCTGAGGCGTCACTTCCAGGCTGTACGGCTCCAGCATTCCCTGCATCTTGATCGCTCGTCCCGCTTTCTGCGCGATCAGTTGCTCGTACATGATCCGCTCATGCGCGGCATGCTGGTCGATCACATACAAACCGTCCGGCCCCTCGGCAATGATATAATTCCCGGCTGCCTGTCCCAGCACACGTAACACCGGTAATGTCAGCTTCGGCGTTTGCCCGGCAGGTACCGCCGCAGCCGGTAATGATGAAGCAGCGGCATTTTGTCCGGCCACCGGCCACAACGACCGGTTCCTTCCCGTTGCCGACTCTCCTGTATAGGGTTTATTCGCTTCTTCGATTTGCGGAATCGGCGCCGAAGCCACCAGCGTGCTGCGTACCGCTCTTTGTACGGTGGTGAATACCGCCCGCTCATTCTGGAATTTTACCTCGGCTTTCGTCGGGTGAATATTGACATCCACTTCCGACGGCGGAATCGAAATATTAATAACTGCAATAGGATGTCTTCCCTGCATCATTAATCCCTGGTAGGCTTCTTCCACCGCCCGTGTCAGCAATCTGCTGCCGATCACCCGCCGGTTGACAAAAAAACATAATGAATCGCGCCCGGCCTTGTTGATGCTCGGCGCTCCCACCATCCCGATCACCGCGATCGGCACTGCCTGCCCGGCCTGCCACTCCACTTCCCCGCTGTTAACCTCTAGCATCCGTTTGGCAGTGTCCAGTCCATACACCGCGATCGCTACATCCATCAGTTTCCCGCTGCCGGCGGTTTGTAACACGGCACGCCCATCGATATTCAGGGAAAACCTGACTTCCGGGTAGGCCAGCGCATACTGGCTGACCACGCCTGCAATGTGGCTGTTTTCCGTCGCTGCTGATTTTAAGAACTTCAAGCGTGCCGGTACATTTCTGAACAATTCCTTCACGGTGATCGTCGTGCCGTGCGGTCTTGCCTGCTGCACATGTCTGACCACCAGGCTATCCTTCAAAACCAGCGCGTCGCCTGCGGCGGCTTCTTTTTCGCTGGTGATTATGTCAACTTCTGCCACCGCCGCGATACTGGCCAGCGCTTCCCCGCGGAAGCCCAGTGTCGCGATCGAATCCAAATCTTCCACCCGGCTGATCTTGCTCGTGGCATATCTTCCGAACGCTGTCTCTACTTCCGCGGAGGCGATCCCGTTGCCGTCGTCGGTGATGCGTATTGATTCCAGTCCGCCGCCCCGGGTCTCCACGCTGATCTGTCTGGCTCCGGCATCCAGCGCGTTTTCCACCAGTTCCTTGACCACCGAGGCCGGTCTTTCCACCACCTCGCCGGCGGCGATCTTGGCGGCTACCTGGGGGCTGAGCACCTTTATCGTCATATTACCTTACTTTACACGTTTACGTGTATCCTGTCAATAGGTTAAAATAGTCGAACCGGATTATATTTTTTCCAATCTTGCCAGACTCAACAGTAACTTTTTGATCCCCTGCCCGCTGAAAGCGACCGTGATCTCGTTATCGGCTTTAACCTTTTTATTGCTGACTACCACGCCCTCGCCGAAGCTGCTGTGCCGCACGCGGTCGCCGGCCTTCAAATCGATGGTCGGTATTCCGGCCGTTGCCGCCGTCGAAGCTTCTTTTTCACCCTCGCCGTTTTCCACCTTTACCCTGTTCCAGGCGAACACCGCATCGCTGACCTTTGTTTCCTCTTTCTGCCAGCCCGGTGTCGTCACCAGGTGTTTGGGGATATCCTCCAGGAAACGCGACGGCGGATTGACCGTGCTCTGACCCTGGAATGAGCGTCTGAAGGCATGCAATAAATAGAGCCGCATCTTGGCGCGCGTGATCCCCACGTAGAACAGCCGACGCTCTTCTTCCAGCTGGTCTGGGTCGTCGATCGAGCGCATGTGCGGCAGCAATTTTTCCTCCACCCCCACGATGAACACCACCGGGAACTCCAGTCCCTTGGCCTGGTGCAGCGTGATCAACGTCACCCTGTCCATCGTTGCGTCGTAGCCGTCCACGTCCGAAACCAGCGCCACGCTCTCCAGGAACGCCGCCAGGCTCTCCCGCGGTGTCAGGTCTTTGTATTGTGCTGCCGCTGTGCGCAACTCCAGGATATTCTCCCACCGTTCCGCGCCGTCGGGGTCGTTCAAAGTAAATGTTTTATAACCGCTGCTCTCCACGACAAAATCAAATAATTCCACCAGATTGGTATTCTGGCTTTTATCCACAAAATCGGCCGCCATCTGGCTGAAACGCGCCAGTGCATCCCCGGCGCGCCCGTCAAACGGCGTCTCCTCTTTCTTCTGTTTTAAGTCGACCAGTAACCGCATCGCGTCGTAGACCGAAGCCCCCAGCGAACTGGCCCACCCGGACAATTTGGCCACGGTCGTCGAACCGATGCCCCGTCCGGGCACATTGATAATGCGCTGCAAACTGACGCTGTCCTGCGGGTTCTGGATCAGCCGGAAATATGCGATCACGTCCTTGACCTCGCGCCGCTCGTAGAAACGCGTCCCAGCCACTAAACGATACGGTACGCCGTATCTGATAAATGCCTCTTCCAGTACACGCGATTGCGCATTGGTGCGGTACATCACTGCGAAATCGCCCGGCTTGAACTTGCCCTTGGCCGCCTGTGTTTCGATCTCCCTGACCACAAACTGGGCTTCTTCCTGTTCGGTATAGGCTTCCACCAGCACTATGCGTTCACCGGCGGCGTTCTCCGTCCACAACTTTTTAGCCTTGCGCTTCTGGTTGACCGAAATCACGTTGGAGGCCGTCTCCAAAATCATCTTCGTCGAGCGGTAGTTCTGTTCCAGCAAAATGACCTTGGCGTCCGGATAATCATGCTCGAAGCTGAGAATATTGCGCAGGTCGGCCGACCGCCAGGAATAGATCGACTGGTCGGGGTCGCCCACCACGCAGATATTGCGGTATTTTTCACCGATCTGTTTGACCAGTTCGTACTGTACCATGTTGGTATCCTGGAACTCGTCCACCATCACGTGAATATATCTTTCCTGGTATTTCGCCAGCACTTCCGGGTGTTTGCGGAAAAGCAGCACCGTCTTCATCAATAAGTCGTCGAAATCCAGCGCCTTGCTCTGGTTGAGCAGTAACTCGTAACGTTCATAAACACGCCCCACGACTTCCTCGAAATAGCTGCGGCTGCGTCTGGTGTAGTCGGCGGCGGAAATTGTTTTGCTCTTGGAATTGGAAATCGCCGCGGCGATTGCCTGCGGCGCGTGCTGCTTGGGGTCGAGATTCAATTCCTGCATACACTTTTTGATCACTGCCATCTGGTCGTCGCCGTCGTAGATCACGAATTCCGGCTCGATGCCGATCGCTTTACCGTCGATTCGCAGTATCTTGGCGCAAATGGCGTGGAAAGTGCCGACCGTCAGCTCTTTGACCGAACCCGGCACCAGTTTTTCCAGCCGCTCGCCCATCTCTTTGGCGGCTTTATTGGTGAAAGTTACGGCCAGGATGCGCCGCGGGCTGATCCCCACGACTCTGACCAGATAAGCGATGCGCTGCGTGATCACCCGGGTCTTGCCGCTGCCCGGTCCGGCCAGTATCAGCACCGGCCCCTTGATTGCCTCCACGGCCTGCTTCTGTGCGGGATTGAGTTCTGCGAATATGTCCATAAGTAAATCAATTATACCATTTATGAGCGAGCATTCAGCTCTCAGCGTTCAGCGCTCAGTGATAAGATTTTGGTTACAAGTTATGAGTGGTCAGTTATGAGTTTTGGGATTTGGTGCTTGGAACTTGGGATTTCATCACTTTAGGGTGGGTACAGCCCACCCATCGTCATTGCGAGGAACGAAGCAATCTCAGGGAGGAGGGACCTTCCCCATTTCGCACAAGCGGCCTTTCCCAGCCTCAAATTTATCCTTCCACCGCTATTTTCTATATAATGAAAGCAGTACGGTATAAGGATAATGACCGCCGCGTAAACACGTAATTAAGCAAGGCTTGAGTTACGAGGGGCGCAGCCCCTCTAATCAACCTCCTCTTCCTTGAGACCCGCAGGTCGAAATACTTTTGCCTTTAAAGCAAAATGTACAGGAAGAGATTAAGAGATGGGGCGTTGTGCCAACTAAAGGAAGTGCTGGAATAATCAACTGCCTCAGCTAAACTCAGTAATAATCAAAACCACAAAGGACAAATCACTATGCCAGACTCCGCTAATCCCGAATACATCGCCGCCGATAAAACCGGCCGCCTGGTCTTGCCTCCGGCCCTGGTCAAAAAGTACGGCGTCCAACCCGGCGAACGCGTCTATATCACTGAAAATGACGGCAATATCCAGCTGAAATTTCCTGCCCGGCTGTCCAAGCTCTACATCGAGCCTACCAGCTACTGCAACCTCGACTGCCGCACCTGCATCCGTAATACCTGGAAAGAACCGATGGGCCGCATGTCGGAGGCCACCTTCGCGCGCATTATCGACGGGCTGAAAACCTTTTCCCCGCCGCCGAAAGTCTTCTTCGGGGGCTTCGGGGAGCCGCTCTTCCATCCTAAAATCCTCGATATGGTGGCGCGGGCGAAAAAACTGGGCGGCGAGGTCGAACTGATTACCAACGGCACTTTATTGACCAAAGAGATCTCACAGGAACTGGTCAAACTCGGTCTGGATATGCTGTGGGTCTCGCTCGACGGCGCTGAACCGGAGAGCTACACCGATATCCGGCTGGGCGCCGCTTTGCCGAAAGTGCTGGAGAACCTGACCTGGTTCCACGAGTCCATTATCAACGGCGGCGCCGGTGAAAAAATGCGCTACTACCGCGCCGGCTCCAATACGCAGATCGGCATTGCCTTCGTCGCCATGAAACGCAATATCAAAGATCTGCCGAAGGTGCTGGAGATCGGCCAGCGCGTCGATGCCAGCCGCTTCATGGTCACCAACGTCCTGCCCTATTCGAAGGATATGATGGATGAGATCCTCTACGCCCGCTCGATCCACAACGACGGCTACCGCGACCTCAGCTTTCCGGCGATGGACGTCAACGACCTGACCTACAGGCCGATCTACGAGGCCATCCGCAAGATCTACGGCACCTGGGCCGGGATCAATTCCCGTAACGCCCGCGACCGCTGTCCGTTCATTGAACAGGGCGCCGGGGCCGTCAGCTGGGACGGCAGCCTCAGTCCCTGCCTGCCCTTGATGCACAGCCACAGCAGCTTCCGCGGCTACCTGCAATTTGAAGAGCGCTATTCCGAACGCTGGGTCGTCGGTAATGTGGAAAAAGAAGGTCTGCCGGAAATCTGGCACAAACCGGAGCACATCGCCTTCCGCGAACGCGTCCAGTCCTTCGACTTTTCCCCCTGCTGCACCTGCGGCAGCTGCGAACTCTCCGAAAAGAACAACGAAGACTGCATGGCCAATATCTTCCCCACCTGCGGCGGCTGCCTCTGGGCTCAAGGGGTCATCCAGTGCCCATAACGAGTTCCCAGTATTGAGTATTGAGTTATGAGTAATAAGCAGGAAGGTCTCTCTCCTTCGCAAAGGAGAGATTGAAGAGAGAATTTTCAGTAGTCCAAGGGTGAGTGCAGCCCATCCCCGGTTAGTCCCCTTTGAATCCCGCAGTCTGAGACTGTCCGAAATCTCCGATTTTTTCGGATCAAGTCCGGTAATGATTAAAACAAAATAGATTCCAGTGAAACTGGAATCTGTTTTTACCGTCTTTGTCATTCCCGCGCAGGCGGGAATCCAGATAAATAGTCACCAACGGCTATTTTCGGACATCCTCACAAGGAACTTACGAAGTAATGTATTAAGGCTATAGTACTTTATTTTGTAATCAACTGCTTCAAAATAAATGTAGAGATTGATGATTTCTATAGGCCGCCCTTGCCCTCAAACCAATCTACTTTGCGCTATAATATAAAAATATAAACCAAATGCTGAAAGTTGAGTCCGCAGACGAAATACTTTTGACCTTCAGTCAAAATGTACTGATGCCTGATGTATCATAACTCTTAGCTATAATAGGATTACTATGATCCCTGTCAAAGGCTATGCATATCTCCTCATCCTCCTCGTCACCCTCTGGCCCCTTTTTCTCCTTTTTACCACCATGCCTCTCTATAAGATCCTCATCCTTATCGCCCTCAGCCTTGCCCTGCTCACCCTCGTCTGGAATTTCTGCACCAGCAAAGATACATCCTTCGTCAACGGCCTCGCCGTCATCAGCGCCACCATGACCAGCGGCTGCGCCAATATCACCATTATCTACCTGCTGCCGTTTCTCACCTTCGTCTACCTCATCTGCGTTTTCCAGTCGGTTATCGGCCTCGTCCGCGGCCGCCGATACACTCAGGCCCAATGGATTAAATTCACCGACAAATACTACGCCATCCTCTCCAACCGAATGAAGAAACAATAAAATTATCAGAAAAAAGCCGTTTCTGTCATTGCGAGGAACGAAGCAATCTCAGGGAGGTGTGGTATTCGCACTTATCACAACTCACAACTGACATCGCAATGTCATCCTGAGTTTATCGAAGGATCTGGTGTGTGGGGTATCCCCTTTGTCATCCCGTGCCGCGACACGGGATCCAG
>PMMG01000178.1 GCA_003162335.1 Dehalococcoidia bacterium | reverse complement strand
ACTTTTTCGCCGGTTTATCTTCTTTGCCCAGTTTATTTTCAGCAATAAACTTTTCTGTCTCGGCATGAGCTTTGGCATCGGTGTACTGGACGGGCGGTGATTTCATGAAATACGATGAAGGTCCGGTCAATGCCCCGCTGATCCCTTTATTCATGGCCAGTTTGACGCAGCGCAGCGCATCAATAACCACACCGGCGGAATTCGGGCTGTCCCATACTTCCAGTTTTAGCTCGAGTTTGAGCGGCACATCGCCAAAGGTGCGTCCTTCCATATCGATGTAGCAATATTTGCGGTCTAATAGCCACGGCACGTGGTCGCTGGGCCCGACATGAATATCGTCGGAGGATAAGGTGTAATCAAGCTGCGAGGTGACGGAATTGGTCTTGGATATCTTCTTGGATTCCAGTCTCTCTCTTTCCAGCATATTGAGGAAGTCGGTATTACCGCCGAAATTCAGTTGATAGGTTCTTTCCAGTCTGACCCCGCGCTCCCGGAAAAGATTGGTCAGGACACGGTGGACAATGGTGGCCCCGACCTGGGACTTGATATCGTCGCCGATGATCGGTAATCCCCTTTCCGCGAATCTTTCTCCCCAGTCTTTCTGTCTGGCAATGAAAACCGGGATACAGTTGACCATGCCGCACCCGGCGTTGAGTATCTGTTCCACATACCACTTGGTGGCATTTTCAGAACCGACCGGCAGGTAATTGAGCACGACATCGGTCTTGGTCTCTTTGAGAATTTTTACGATGTTGGCGGTGGGGCCGGGCGCTTTTTCAATAACCTGGGAGAGGTATTTTCCCAATCCGTCCAGCGTCATACCGCGGTTGACTATAACGCCGGTCTTGGGGACTTTATCAAACACAATTGTATTATTCGGTTTGGCATAAATGGCATCGGCCAGGTCCAAACCGACTTTATTCTTGTCGATATCGAAAGCCGCCACGAAGTTAATATCACTGACATGGTAGCCGCCCAGGTTAACATGCATTAAACCCGGCACAAACTCGTCTTCTTTGGCATTCCGGTAATAATGCACGCCCTGCACGAGTGAAGAAGCACAATTGCCGACACCGATAATGGCTACATTAATTTTCCCCATTTATTAAGAATCCTCCTCTTTTGTTAAAACCGATTTATCCTTAACCAGCCCGACTAATATTCGTAACATATACCGGTGGTACTGTCAAGCTAGTTAAACACTTTCTCCGGTTGCCACTGCTTTTTTTCAGAATCAAAACGCAAAATACCCAGGAGGCTTCCGTCCCAGGTATAAGCCCGGCAATGATCGCTCCCGTTTATTAATTCCGGATTTTCTGCGAAACTGATCATCGCTCCGTTGCGGATGGACTGCGCTTTTTCTTCGTTGACAATCACTGTTTCCCAGCGGGTTAAAATGCTGTCCATCGGGTAGAGCAAACTCTGCCAGTATCCGCTCTGGCAAGCCTCGGTAAAACGTTCCGGCGTGACCGCATCTGCTATGTCAAAGATACTGCAGCGGGAACGCTCCAGATTTTTTAGTGTTGCGCCGCAACCCAATGCCTGTCCAAGATCATTGGCCAGGGAACGGATATATGTACCTTTGCCGCAGGTGACTACGATGTTAAGGATCGGATTTTGGAAATCCTTGATTTCCAAAGAGAATATTTTGGCGGTGCGACTTTTGCGCTCGACGTCGATACCGGCGCGGGCCAATTCGTAGAGCGGTTTGCCCTGGTGTTTAACGGCGCTGTACATCGGCGGAAGCTGAGTAATGACTCCTCGGAATGCATGTAATGCCGTTTCTATCTTTTCTAATGTCACATTAGAAGCATCACATCGTTGTGTAACTGCGCCCTCGCTGTCAAAGCTGTCTGTGGATATACCAAGTTCGATTTCTGCGCGGTAGGTTTTAGTGGTATCCATCAGATATTCTACCAGTCTGGTCGCCTGCCCCAGACATACCGGTAACACGCCAGTGGCTAACGGATCCAGGGTACCGGCGTGGCCGACGCGCTTTTCGCCGGTTAAACGTTTGACCATGGCGACAACCGCGTAAGATGTTTTTCCTGACGGTTTATTGATATTTAAAATGCCATCCATCTTCAGCGCCTATTCGGGCTTTACGTTTTCATCGGAAGCGATTTCATCGATAATTCTCAGGACTTTATCGGCTTTTTCCATGGTGTTATCCAATCTGAAGCTGAGTTCAGGAATACGTCTGGTTTTCATACGCTCACCCAGTTCATGGCGGATATACCCGGAAGCGGATTCTAATGCCTGGATAGTCTCTTTTTTCTCTTCGTCTGTGCCGTAACGGCTGACAAAGATCTTGGCATAACGCATATCTTTAGAAATTTCGACGGAGGTGATAGAAACGAAATTGCCTAGCCTGGGGTCTTTAACGTGTCGCTGCACTAAATCGCTGATTTCCTGTCGGAGGAAGCTATTTAATCTTTCTACGCGATAAGTCATCTCGCCTGGCCTTTATCCGGATTTTTCATTTCTGAAAAACTCCAGAATGTCCCCGACCTGGAATTCATTAAAGCCGTCTACACCGATTCCGCACTCAAAGCCGGTGGTTACTTCTCTGACATCGTCTTTAAAACGCCGCAAGCTGCTGATGGTACCCTGGAAAACCTTGAGTTTGCCGCGCATCACTCTGACAGAACTGTTGCGGGTGACTTTACCTTCGGTAATGTACGACCCGGCAACTTTTTCGGTCTTGCCGGCGGTGAATACAGCCCGTACTTCACCATGTCCGTCGATCACTTCGACAAAAGTCGGCGTCAACATACCCTTGAGCGCTTTGGCGACATCGTCTACCATGTTATAGATGATGTTGTAAAAACGGAGGCTGACACCCTCCCGTTCGGCGGTGGCCTTGGCGCCCGGTTCCGCGCCGGTATTAAAGCCGATAATAACTAATTTGGAGGCAATTGCCAGCATGATATCGCTTTCATTAACGTTGCCCGTTGAACTATGGACAACCCGGACTTTAATCTCGTCCGAAGATAATTTTTCCAGTGAGGTCTTAATGGGCTCGATACTGCCCTGGACATCTGTTTTAAGAATAATTCCGAGTTCTTTGACCTTACCCTTACTGATCTGGTCGAAAACATTGCTGAGGGAAACCGTTCTGGCTATTTCCGCTTCTTTACTGATTTCCTGACGGCGTTTTTCGATTATTGCCGTGGCGGCTTTTTCGTCATCGACGACCTGCATTACATCACCGACCTGCGGGACATTGCTCAGACCGAGGACTTCAACCGGCGTCGAAGGTGTGGCTTTTTTCACTCGCTTGCCGGTGTCATTGAACATTGCTTTGACACGCCCCCAATCCTGTCCAACGACGATAGTATCGCCGACTTTCAGCGTGCCGGAACTGACCAGTACGGTAAAGAGCGCGCCGCGGGTTCTATCCATCTCAGCTTCGATGACTGTACCTTCGGCGGGTTTATTCGGGTCAGCTTTAAGGTCTTCCAATTCCGCGACAACCATCAGGTTTTCGAGCAATTCAGAAATACCTTTTTTCTCTTTGGCGGAAACGGGAACGCTGACGGTATCGCCGCCCCAGTCTTCAACAACCAGGCCGACTTCGGCCAGCTGCTGCTTGACGCGGTCGGGGTTAGCGCCGGGCTTATCTATTTTATTAATTGCCACGACGATCGGCACGCCGGCCGCGCGGGCATGGTCAATGGCTTCCAGAGTCTGCGG
This sequence comes from Dehalococcoidia bacterium, assembly GCA_003162335.1. Taxonomy (GTDB): domain Bacteria; phylum Chloroflexota; class Dehalococcoidia; order Dehalococcoidales; family Fen-1064; genus Fen-1064. The sequence continues at coordinate 2,197 of PMMG01000178.1, read as the reverse complement.
CATCACGCCGTCATCGGCAGCCACGACAAGCACCGTAATATCGGTAACCTGCGCGCCACGGGCGCGCATGGCGGTAAAAGCTTCATGCCCCGGGGTATCGAGGAACGTGATTTTCTGTCCGTTGAAATCTACCTGATATGCCCCGATGTGCTGGGTGATGCCGCCGGCTTCACTATCCACGACGTTACTTTTGCGGATAGCGTCCAGCAATTTTGTTTTACCGTGGTCGACATGGCCCATAATCGTGACGACAGGTGGTCTGGGGAGCAAACCGGTGGTCTGGTCGGCTTTCTGTGCACTCTGTTTACCCGCTTCGCTTAGCCGATCGGTTTTACCTGCGGCAGCGCGACGTTTGAGGCGGGCTTCGAATCCCAGGTCGGCGGCAATAACAGCAGCGGTTTTAAAATCAATAACCTGATTAATATTGGCCATGATGCCGGCGCGAATCAGGCGTTTAATAATATCGACAGGACTGACTTTGAGCGTTTCGGATAATTCACGCACACTAAGTGCGGCGGGAAGTTCTATAACAGCAGTTTTCTGACCGGAAGTTTCATTTCCGCTCTTCTCATCGGCTGCTTGATTGGCATCTTTCTTTCTTTCCGAACTTACCACTATCTACTCCCATCAGAGTTTTGCCGCGTATTCTTCCAATCTTTTTAAATCTTCTTGAGTAAGTGTCGCGCGGAGCATAGATCCCAGGCGATTACTCTTCAGACCGTTTTCCCAACATTCTTTAGTGTTGCAAAGGTAAGCGCCCCGTCCGGATTTCTTACCGTTAGTATCAATTACAATCCCATCATTTGGGGTCTTGACGATACGCACCAAATCCCGTTTTGCTTTTACCTGACGGCAGGCTATGCAGGTGCGTTCCGGCGCACGTTTGGGTGTGCCGGCATGGGTGTCAATATGTTTCTCCCTCTTCATCGTCTTCTACCACAAAATCCTGACGGCGGCCTTTGCGAGGTCTGGCCCCTTCGTCTTCGTTGGTTTTGCCCTGTCCCTTCTTTTTCTTCTTATTGGCCTTGCCCTCAGGTTGGGCGGCTTTCGGCCCCAGGATATCCTCAGCGAAGCGGATCTCTATCTTACCGGGTTTGGCTTTCTGTTCAAAACTAACTGGTTTACCGATAACTACTTCTTCGCGGACAGGTTGGGCTTTTTCTTCTTCCGTTTCTTCTTCGGCAGTAATTTCCAGAGCTTCCTTTTCCACTTCTGAGGCGGTAGTTGCTGGCTCGTTAACTACCGGAGTTTCTTGTGCGGCGGCTTCCTCAGCAACTTCTTCGACCGGTTTGGCAGCGGCTCTTTCCGCTTCATAAACAGAGGCAGGTTTGATATCAATCCGCCAGCCGGTTAATTTCGCGGCCAGACGGGCATTCTGCCCTTCCTTGCCGATAGCTAACGAAAGCTGTCTGTCAGGCACGATAACCGTTGCCTGACCGTCGGTTTTATTCAATTCCACGGCGACAATTTGCGCCGGGCTAAGACTGCTGGCGATGAACGCAAACGGGTCGGCGTTCCAAAGGACTACGTCGATTTTTTCGCCGCTTAACTCGCTGACGATATTCTGGATACGAATACCGCGCAGGCCTACGCAGCAACCCACCGGGTCGATACCGGGCTGGCGTGCTGCGACGGCGACCTTACTGCGGAAACCGGCTTCACGCGCGACAGATTTTATTTCAACGGTGCCGTTGGTGACCTCTGGGACTTCCAATTCAAAAAGACGCTTGAGTAATTCGGGATGCGAACGGGAAACAACTACGCGGGGGCCGCGCGGTGTTTTTGCCACTTCAACCATGTAGACCTTAAGGCGCTGACCGATGCGATAGCGTTCGTTCGACATTTGTTCGTTTGAAGGTAATACGGCTTCTACTCTACCCAGGTCAATTAATACCTGTCTCGATTCGATGCGCTGGATGACGCCGCTGACAATATCACCGGATTTACCTTCATATTCTTCAAAAATCGCATTGTGTTCCGCTTCATGCAAACGCTGGAGGATCACTTGCTTGGCAGTCTGCGCGGCAATACGGCCGGCATCCTGCGGCGTGGATTCAACCATGATCAGATCACCGATTTTCGCATCGGATTTAAGTTTTTTGGCTTCAGTCAGGGATATTTCCTGTTTAGCATCCGCGGGTTTGGCAGCAACAGTTTTTTCCGCCCACACCTCGACTCTGCCGGTGTTGCGGTTTAT
>PMMG01000073.1 GCA_003162335.1 Dehalococcoidia bacterium | reverse complement strand
AAGGACTTTGAGTATTTTGGTCCTAAGACGCTCAGCGAAGCACTCGGTCTTTTGGACAAATATCGGGACGATTACAAGATAATTGCCGGCGGGCAATCATTACTCATTTTAATGAGACAAGGGTTGATCGCCCCCGAAAATGTCATCGATATTTATGGTATCAAGGAATTAAACTACATCAAATCTGACGGCAAGAAAGGCCTAAAGATCGGGGCATTAACAACCCACCGCGAGATTGAATACTCCGAGTTAATGCAAGGACCTTTCAAAGTGCTCTCTGAAATGGAGCATCTGCTATCCACCCCGCAAACCCGCAACCGCGGCACTATCGGCGGTAATATTTCTCACGGTGACCCGGCCGGCGACCCGGCGCCCGTATTAATGGCATTAGGCGCCAATGTTAAACTGGCCAGTGCCCAGGGCGAAAGAATCATGGACATGGAAGAATTCTCCATCGATTATTTTGAGACCGCAATGCAGCACGGCGAAATGCTCGTCGAAATACAGCTGCCGGCTCCCCCGCCGCACACCGGAGCCGCATACACCAAATTCAATATTATCGCCAGTGACATGGCAACCGTAAGCGTCGCTTCTTGCATTACACTCGCCGCAGATGATACGTGCAGCGATATCCGTATTGCCTTAGGCGCAGCCGCTCCCAGACCCATGAGAGCGAAAGCCGCCGAAGCAATTCTGAAAGGCAAGAAGATCACTGATGCTTTACTGAAAAAGGCCGGACAGGCCGCTTCCGAAGAAGCCGAACCGGTCTCCGATATCAGCGCCAGCGAAGAATACCGGCGTGAGCTGGTTAAAGTCCTGACGGCACGGGTAACTAAAGAAGCCATGTCTAAAGCGAAGGCAGGTTAAGGAGGATAGCATGCTTAAAGAGCTGAAACTGACAGTTAACGGTCAACCCTATGAGCTTTCGATACATCCCAGGGCATTACTGGTGGAAGTCCTCCGGGAAAACCTTGGATTAACCGGCACCAAACGCGGCTGTAATGAGGGCGCCTGCGGTGCATGTACAGTAGTAATGAATGGTAAATCCGTAAAAGCCTGCTCGGTGCTGGCATTGTCCGCCAACGGCGCAGAAATCACCACGGTGGAAGGTCTGGCCAACGGCGCGCAATTGCACCCGCTGCAGAAAGCATTCCTTGATTACGGCGCGTATCAGTGCGGTTTCTGCACCGCCGGTATGCTGATGTCATGCAAAGGGCTGTTGAATATGTTCCCCCATCCGACCAATGAACAGATCAGAGACGGTATTGACGGCAACATTTGCCGCTGTACAGGGTACAACAGCATCCTCCGGGCCGTTGAAGCAGTAAGCCGGGGTGATTATAAGGAGACAAAATGAGCGATAAATACTCAGTCATTGGGAAAAATGTACATCGCGTAGACGGAACCGAAAAGGTCACCGGTACTGCTAAATACACCTTTGATATCGTTTTACCCAATATGCTTTACGGCAAAATTTTACGCAGCCCCTACGCTTCTGCTAAAATCGTCAGCATCGATACCAGCAAAGCGGAAAAAATGGAAGGCGTTTATGCAGTTGTCACTGCCAAAGATACTATCCATAAGAAACAGGGTATCTGGCGCCGCTTCCCCGAACTGTGCGATGAAGAAATCCTCTGCAGCGAGAGAGTCCGCTATATCGGCGACCCGGTAGCAGCTGTTGCCGCCATCGATGAGTACACTGCGGAAGAAGCCTTAAACCTGATCGATGTGGAATACGAACCACTGCCCGCTGTCTATAACCAGCTGGACTCAATCAAAGAAGATGCGCCGCAGGTTCATGAGGGTGTAGAACTGAACATCAATGTCACCCGCCATATCGAGTGGGGCGATGTTGACGAAGCATTCAAACAGTGCGATGTGATCCGCGAAGATCATTTCGTCTGTTCGTCACAGGCACACATGTGTATGGAAACACACTGCGCCGCAGCTAACTATAGCTATGACGGCAAACTGACTGTCTGGGCATCCACCCAGGCCTCTTATTACACGCAGGTACTGCTGGCCGGCATGCTGGGCATGCGCGAGGGCGATATCCGCGTCATTAAGCCTCCGGTCGGTGGCGGCTTCGGCGGTAAATTTGAACTTGATTCCGCCCAGTTCTGCGCGGCATTACTTTCGAAGAAGATATGCCGCCCGGTCCGTATTGTCCTTACCCGTGAAGAAGAATTCACAGCCACTAAGCGGCGTACCCCCATTGTCTATACCTCCCGCATCGGCGCGAAGAAAGATGGCACCATCCTGGCCAAAGAGATCCGCGGCATCACCGACGGCGGCGCTTATACCGGAATGGGAGCTACCGCACTCTATTTGACCGGCTTCTTCTCGTCATTCCCGTATAAATATCCCAACTACCGCTATGACGGGTACCGCGCCTATACCAATACCGAACCGACCTCTGCCATGCGTGGTTTCGGCGCTCCTCAGGCTGTATTTGTCGGTGAACAGCAAATAGATTTACTGGCCAAAGAATTAGGCATCGACCCCATCGAAATCCGCCGCAAGAACGGCATGGTTCCGAACTACGAAGTACCCGGTCAGGCTTTTATCCAGAGCTGCGGTTTACACCAGTGTTTGGACAAAATAGATAATTATATCAAGGAACGCGGCAAATTACCCGCCAACCACGGTATCGGCATCGCGGCGTACGGCTTCATGTCAGGCGGCATCTTCAACTGGTTCGATACGCCTTACGCCTTCTCCTCCGCCATCGTTAAAGTCAGTATTGACGGCAAAGTGGACCTGTTCACCGGCGCCTGCGACATCGGCCAGGGCTCAGATACCACTCTCAGCATGATCTGCGCGGAAGAACTCGGCGTAAAACTTTCCGATATTCGGATTCACGCTGCTGATACTGCCATTTGTCCCGCCGACCTCGGNNGCGCCTGGGGCAGCCGTGAAACATTAATGAACGGCAACGCCTGCAAAATGGCCGCGGCTGATGCCAAACGTCAGATCATCGAATTCGCTGCCGCCAAGATGGGCGTCAACATCGTACATGACCTGGATATCAGAGACGGCTGGATCTACCTGGCCGACCGCCCGGAACGCAGAGTTTCCTATTACGAGATCTGCGCACAAGCTATCCGCGGACGCGACGGCGAAACAATCATTGGGCGCGGTCATTATACCCCGCACCGCAAAGGCATGATATCCCCGGCTTACAGTTTTGGTGTACAAGCCGTCGAAGTTGAAGTTGACCCTGAAACAGGCAAGATGAAACTGATTGATGTCGTCACCGCACACGAAAGCGGCACGGTCGTCAACCCTGTCGGTATCACCGGTCAGCTCGAAGGCGCCATCATGATGGCCGGCGGCTACGCGCTGTGCGAAGACCAGCCGATGGACCAGGGTAAAATTCTTAATCCTTCCCTCGCTGACTACAAAGTTATCCGTTCGCTGGATATGCCGAAGACCCAAATTATCGAGGTTGATACCTACGAACCGGAAGGACCGTTCGGCGCGAAGGAAGCCGGTGAAGGTTTGACCAACCCGACCGCTGGCGCAATTGCCAATGCTGTACGCAATGCCGTCGGTGTTACCGTTACCAGCCTGCCCATCACTCCGGAAAAGATTTTCATGGCAATGAAAGAAAAGAAAGAAAAAGAGAAAAAGGGCAAATAGTTTTATAATAATAAGAGTAGGAGATTAGTCTCCTACTCTTTAAACTACTATTCAGGGATTAAACACAAAAAATAGTTAACCAGGAGAGTAACCGATGGCTTATAAATGTCCGGTCTGTATAAAAGTTTCCACAACGACGCTTGACCTTGCCCGCCATATGATCGGGCGCGGTGATAAAGAGCACCGCGACTGGATTGCTTCCAAAGGTTTTAAATACTCGGAACTCCTTACCATGCAGCTCAGTTCTTTCGGCGGTGAAGGTTACAGAGCGATCTCCGAGGTCCTCGAACGCGAAACCAAGATGAAATAACCTCAAACTGAAGCAATTTTAATAAGAATTATTGTTATGCCGTTATGTCACGAATATATTGTGATGATGACGGCATAACTGTTTCTAAAATAATCAAAATTCAAGATTCAACAATCAGGTTTATTTATTCTTCCAGACAGGTTTTCGTTTCTCGGTGAAGGCTTTCAGCCCTTCCTGTCCGTCTTCCGTTTCCCAGCTGCGGATCCCCAGCTCGGTTGCAATGGTAATTGCTTTCTGGAAATCAGCGGCATCGGAGCACTGATACACAGCCTCCCGGACGAGTTTGACACTGAGCGGGCTTTTCTCCAGTAACTTGCGGGCCATTTCTTCTGCAGTTTTGTCCAGCGCTTCTTCCGGTACAACCTTGTTAACCAGACCGATACGCTCGGCTTCCTGGGCGCTGATGTTTTCTCCCAATACGATCATTTCAAAAGTCTTTTTCTGCCCCATGATCTTCGGGAAAAGCGCGGCGGCGGCAGGAGCTAATCCCCCTAAAACAATTTCCGGTTGTCCGAGCTTGGCCTTGTCGGAGGCTACCGCCAGATCGCAACCGGCCACCAGTTCACAACCGCCTCCCAACGCCACGCCGTTTACTACGGCAATACTCGGCTTCCCCAGATTTTTCAGCAGACTGAATATCTGCCCGAATTCTTTCATCATCATGGGCATTTTATCCCCGATGTGGTCTTTTACTTCCACGCCAGCGCAAAAAGCCTTGTTCCCGGCGCCACGCAGCAGCAACACTTTGCTTGCCTCGTCATTTTTTAATTCCCGCAGGGCAAAATTGATTTCCAATATGGCTTCGTAATTTATCACGTTGACCGGGGGACGGTTGATCGTCAGTCTGGTGATCCCATCTTTAGTTTCCAGCAGGATATTTTGATAATTCATAGTTTCTCCTCTAATATCAGCCTGATTTATTATTGTCATGGCTGGCCGTTATCTGGAACTTGTGACAGAAGTTGCCCCATTATATAATGGGTATCAATTTTATGTCAATCAGTACTTTCAGCCTCGCGTATTTAGGATTTGGCTGCTTTATGTTAATATAATGCTATCAAATAAATTGGTGTGAGATGAAAATGCCTTCAGGAATGGAACGTATCCCGGAACAAAGACTGCAAAAACTGGCGAATATCCGCGCGATGGGGATTGACCCGTATCCACACCGCTACAAACGGACGCATACTGCTCAGCAGGCTGTTGAATTACTGGCACAGGCGGAACAGTCAGGCAAGACAGAAACCGAAGAAGTAACGGTGGCCGGCCGCATGATGGCCAATCGTACGATGGGCAAAATCTCGTTTTTAGACATTCAGGACGGCTCCGGGAAGATACAACTGTTCATCAGTAAAAATGAACTTGATGAACAAAGCATGGCATTACTCAAGGAATTAGATATCGGCGATATTATCGGAGCGCGTGGTGTAGTTTTCCGCACCCGCAGCAAAGAGCCTACGATCAGAGCGAAAACATTAACCATGCTCTCCAAATCACTGCAGCCGCTGCCGGAAAAATGGCACGGATTGAGCGACGTGGAGCTGCGGTACCGGCAGCGTTACCTCGACCTGATTTCCAACGAAAATGTTAGAAAAACCTTCCGGCTGCGCAGTCAGATTGTCAGCGCCATCCGCAGATATATGGATGGGCACGGTTTTCTGGAAGTGGAAACGCCGATTCTGCACCAGGAAGGCGGCGGTGCGGCAGCAAAACCGTTTAAAACCCATCACAATACGCTCGACCGCGACCTTTTCCTGCGTATCGAGACTGAATTGCATCTGAAAAGGCTGATTATTGGCGGATTTGACAAGGTTTATGAGATCGGCCGGATTTTCCGAAACGAGGGTATCTCCTTCAAACATAATCCGGAATTCACCTCGATGGAGACCTACGAGGCCTACGCCGATTATAATTCCGTGATGGAAATGGTGGAACAAATGGTCTCCTCTGTAGCGATGGAAATCCTGGGCACAACTGTCGTGCAGCACGATGATACGACAATTGATTTGAAAGCGCCCTGGCAGCGGTTGTCATTCAGGGACGCGATTACCCAGTACAGCGGCATCGATTTTGTGCAGTATCCCAACGCCGATATGCTGCGAGCCAAGATGCGGGAAAAAGGTATGAATGTGGACCCGAAGAGCAACTGGGCGCGCCTTGTGGACGACCTGCTTTCTACCTTTGTCGAGCCGAAACTGATCCAGCCGACATTTCTGATCGATTACCCGATTTCGCTGTCCCCGCTGGCCAAGAAGAAGCCGGGGCAGGAACGCGTGGTAGAGCGATTTGAAGCATTCGCCGGCGGAATCGAGATTGCCAATGCTTTTACAGAATTAAATGACCCTTTGGATCAGCGCGAACGCTTCATTCAACAGGCGAAAGACAAAATGGCCGACGGTGAAGAAGGAACTATCGACGAGGACTTCCTGCTGGCAATGGAGCACGGTATGCCGCCCACCGGCGGTCTGGGCATAGGCATTGACCGTTTGATCATGATCCTCACTAATAATCAGTCGATCCGGGAAGTCATCCTTTTCCCCACTCTGAAGAATAAAGAGTAAAATACAAAGCACGAATATCGAAATACGAAAAAATTGAATTTGGAATTTGATTATTGTTTGTAATTTGTATTTTGGAAATTGTAATTTTTTCATGAGGGTACTTATATGTTGGATTTAAAATTTATTCGTGAAAATCCGGATGTTGTCAGGCAGGCTATGGCCAACCGCCAGGAAAAATCGTCCCCACTGGATGAGATCCTGCAAATCGATACGGAAAAACGCCGGAAAATGACCGAACTCGAGGATCTGCGGCGCAACCGCAAACAGGCCTCCAAAGAAAGACAGGCCGATGCCGCTGAAGCAGGCCGCGCTTTGCGCACGAAAATCCACGACCTCGAAGAAGAAGTAAAAACTCTGGATGCAAAGCTCTACGACCTGCTGCTCCAGATGCCAAATATCCCTTTACCCCAGGTTCCGGTTGGCAAGGACTCCAGCGAAAATGTCGTGGTGCGCAGTTGGGGCGAACCGAAAAAATTACCCTTCCCCGCGAAACCGCACTGGGAATTAGGTGAATCACTGGGCATTATCGATTTTGAACGTGGCGTGAAATTATCCGGCACGCGGTTCTATATTCTGCGCGGGCTCGGCGCCAGGCTGCAGCGCGCCGTGATCGCTTATATGCTGGATCTGCACACACTGGAGCACGGCTACAAAGAGATTTATCCGCCTTATATGGTGAAAAAAGAATGCCTGGTCGGCGCCGGGCAATTACCCAAATTCGTCGATAATCTCTACCATGATATCGAAGAAGACTACTGGTGGGTGCCCACCGCGGAAGTGCCGCTGACCAACCTGCACCGCGATGAAATCATCCCGCCCGGTATGCTCCCGTTCCACTACGTCGCGTACACGGCCTGTTTCCGGCGCGAAAAAATGTCAGCCGGTAAAGATACCCGCGGCATCAAACGCGGCCATCAGTTTGACAAGGTGGAGATGTACAAGTTCGTTGAGCCGGAAACATCCTGCGACGAACTGGAAAAGATGGTGCATGACGCCGAATCTGTCTGTGAAAAACTGGGATTGCCTTACCGCATCCTGCAAATCTGCACCGGCGATATCGGCTTTGGCTCCACGATGACATATGATATCGAGGTCTGGGCGCCCGGCTGTCAGGAATGGCTGGAAGTCAGCTCCTGCTCCAATTGCGGTGATTTCCAGGGACGNNGAAGCGCTGCAGCCTTTCCTGCGCACCAATGTAATCCGCAAAGACTAAAGCCGAAGCGATAAGCTTTACAATGAAATCAGATATTTTATCGACCCGGATCGAAAAATCTGTCCGGGAAGATTTGTTTAACGAAATTTATACTTTATACGGTCGTAAAGTATATAACCTTGCTTTTAGAATGACCGGGGATGCGCAGATCTCCGAGGACATCGCCCAGGAAACGTTTATTCTGGTATATA
>PMMG01000175.1:266-3809 GCA_003162335.1 Dehalococcoidia bacterium | reverse complement strand
TTAGTATTTATTTGATACTTTATCCGGCCATTGTAAGTTAGATTCCCGTTTTTACGGGAAAGACAATAATGGGGTTACTAAACTACCAATACTTATGAATATCTCCCTCTTTCGCGAAAGGGGGCTCAGGGGATTTTTCCTGTTAATTAATACAAAGGTATAGAGGATTTGACACCTGCCCCCCTACTTCCCGCACCCCGCATCCCATTTTTCCAGACCGCAGGAATTGCATGGACCTTCACGGCAATCAATGGTCACTTCGGCAGTGATAGCCTTGGCATATTCCGCTTTGATGTATTCCTGACTAACCCCGACATCAATGTGCGCCCAGGGCAGCAATTCGTCCTGAGCGCGTTCCCGCTGTGCATAGAACTTTATGTCAAGTCCGGTATCTGCAAAGGCTTTTTGCCATAATTCATATTTAAAGAGTTCGTCCCAGGCGTCAAAGACCGCACCCAGTTGCCAGGCGCGGTAAATCACTTTGCCCATGCGGCGGTCGCCGCGCGACAAAGCNNACAAAAGTGGAGGCATTGACCCGGATCTGCGGCGTTTTGCCCCCATTCTTTTTCGCCTGGTCGCGGATTTTGTCTACCAGCTGCCCGATCGCTTCAATGTCTTCTTTGGTCTCGGTGGGCAGCCCGACCATGAAGTATAATTTGATGCTCAACCAGCCTTTTTTAAATATTTCGGCAAAAGTCTCTAAAATTTCCGGTTCGGTCAGCTGTTTATTGATCACCCGCCGCATCCGTTCGCTGCCCGCTTCCGGCGCGAAGGTCAAACCCATTTTTTTACGCGGCGATAACGCCTCCATCAATTCCAGTGAAAAACTGTTGATGTGCAGGCTGGGCAAAGACAACGACAAATTCTCGAAATCGTGGGTTAAATTACCGACCAACTGATCGATATCCGGGTAATCCCCCGAACTCAAAGATACCAGTGAAACCTCATCATAACCGCAATTATTAAGGATTTCTTCCACGGCTTTTTCAATTTCTTCCTGGGGACGCACGCGCCGGGGGCGGTAGATAATGCCTGCCTGGCAGAAACGGCAGCCGCGTGTGCAGCCGCGCTGAATTTCCACTGCGCCGCGGTCGTGGATGGTCTCGATGTACGANNGGCCGTCCGGGTAATAAGCAACATCGTACAGACTGGGGACGTAAATGCCTTCAATTTTAGCTACCTGTCGTAAAAATTCTTTTTTTGTGGTTTTGTGTTCTTTCCAGGCGCGGATTGCCGGTAACAGTTCCAGCACCACTTCTTCCCCGTCCCCGATGACAAAAAAGTCGAAAAAGTCGGCGATCGGCTCNNGCCGCCAATGCCGGTATTTTGGCGAGGGACAGCATCTCCAGAACATTGGTGTAGGTCATTTCGTGTCCCAGCGAGAAACCAACCACATTGAATTCGCCCAGCGGGTGTTTGGTCTCCAGGCTGAATAAAGGAATACCGTTGGCTTTCATCTCTTTAGCCATGTCCACCCATGGCGGAAAAACTCTTTCGGCAAGGACATCCGGCTGCGCATTTAGTAACTCATAAAGAATCGGCAGGGCCATGTTGGACATACCGATTTCGTAGACATCCGGGTAAGACAGCGCGATTCTGATAGGTGTTGCATTCCAGTCCTTGATGATGCTGTTCCATTCCCCACCCGTATAGCGGGCCGGTTTCTGGACTTTGTGAAGCAGGCTGTTGAGGTCGGTCATTTTGGTAAATATTCCCTTATTTTTCTTATCGTCCTGAGCGTAGCGAAGGATCTCCATGCCAACTATATAGAACGAATTTTTTGGTCCCAATCAGCTTCGTTCAGGACTACCTATATCTTATCGAGCTCGGCCAGATCAAATGTCATGCCGTCCTCGGCTGCAATGACCTTTGTGCCTGTTTTTTCCGTCAGTTCCTGAGCTACCAGCGCGGGCTTGGCACGCCAGACACCCATGCCGAAGTGGGTCAGGAGCGCAATTTTTGGTTTTATGTCCTTAATCAATCTCTCAGCGTCCGGCATGGCCAGATGATCGAGCGGAGCACCGGGCCTGGATGGCGTGGTGCGCGGGTGCAGGAACGTCAGGTTCAACATCAGCAAATCGCCGTGATAGAAATCAGATAGCTCCTTGAAATAACGCGTGTCGGTAATATAGGCAATGGTGTGCTTTTGTGTTTTGAAGATCATGCCGTAATTCTCGACCAGATGGATATGCTTTACCGGGGTGGTAAAGGAGACATTCCCCACGGTGTAACTTTTACCGGCTTCCAGGTATTCAATGCCCAGCAGGCTTTTGCGCAGGTAATTATGCAGGATAGAGTCCTCCTCGAGGGCGTCCCGCGGACAAAAAAGAATACCACGTTTCTCAAACCCGCCTTCGGTCATCGCTTCCGTCATCACGTTAACATCCGCCGAATGGTCGAGGTGGCGGTGGGAAACAATGATTGCGCTGAGCTCTTGCGGGTTCAATTTGCGCTTGGTCACCTGCACGATGCTGCCGGGGCCGGGGTCCATCAATATCTGGGTACCGTTAAAATTAAACCAGAGACCGCCGGAAGCTAGATTCTGGCTGATAATCATAAACCGGGCACCGCCGGTGCCCAGAAAAGTAATGGTCTCGTTGGACTGATTTTCGTTACTCATGTTGATTCTACTATAAGGTATGGCAGTGTTTTTTACAATGTTAAGAGGCTAGTTCTCTCGCCGCGAGTGGGAGAGAGTTAGAGAGAGGGGGCGTCGTAGCATTATATACAAACGAATCAATGGGCGATTTTCACATAGTGGCACAGGCGTCCCTGCCTGTGCGTTCTAACCCCTTTTTTTATTTGTTAACTCGATTTCTGAAACATAAACGTTGACCGCTTATAACTGAATGCTCGTTCTCTCTTTGACTTGTCAGCGCAAGCCGATTAGAATATTAAACGGTAATCAAATATCCGGAGAGAAAAATGGAACAGATCTGGGCGCCCTGGCGAATGGAATATATCCGCATGGAAAAGCCGAAGGGTTGTTTCCTCTGCGACGAACCGAATGAAGACGACGATGAAAGCAATTTTATCCTGTACCGCGGGAAGTGGAATTTCGTCGTGATGAATAATTACCCGTATAATCCGGGACATCTGCTGGTTGCACCTTACCGCCATATTGACGCTCTGGAAAAATTACCGAAACGCGAACTCTACGAGCACAATGACATCATTGTCAAAGCGATCAAAGTGCTGAAAGAAGCCTTTAACCCCACCGGTTTCAATGTCGGCATGAACATCGGCAGCGTGGCCGGGGCCGGCACCGCCGACCACATCCACACCCACATTGTGCCGCGCTGGCAGGGCGANNGGCGATACTAATTTTATGCCGGTCATAGGCGGCCTGCGCGTGATCCCGGAAGCAGTCACCGAAACCTACCGGAAATTAAAGGGCGGGTTCGAAGAGTAAAAAGTGAGCTGCCTACCCCATTTCTTTTCTATATCCTTTATCCTCCGGCAGGTCGGGTAAATGTGTGATCGCCTCCGCGATTTCGTCGCAGCGTTTGTTTTCGCGATTTGCGGCGTGGCCTTTCACCCAGA
>PMMG01000175.1:0-257 GCA_003162335.1 Dehalococcoidia bacterium | reverse complement strand
ATCTCCATTCTGTTATTGGTAGTATGCGCAAAACCGCCCGCAATTTCTTTTACCTGGCCGTTATTTTTCAATAGCGCAGCATAACCGCCGCCGCCGGGATTACCGGAGCAGGCGCCGTCCGTCCAGATCTCCAGCTTGTCTCCTTCCTGAACGGCAAATCCCTTGCCGGGTTTTGCCATCTTTTGTGGATCAAAAGCCTGATTTTCGGCGGGATTTGTATCCTCCAGAACCTTGAAATAACGCCCGAGTATATCGAG
>PMMG01000062.1 GCA_003162335.1 Dehalococcoidia bacterium | reverse complement strand
TCCAGGGTAGGTTAATGAAGACAAAAGTTCAACAGGTTGAAGAAGTAATCAAAAGCGGCGCCACCAAGGTAGAACTTGCCGAAATTAATCGTCTCATCAATCAATTTGAAACCGTGATCAAGCGTGACGTGACTGCTGTCGAAGTCGTCGAAATCGAAAAGGTCATCAAAGCAGACGGTGGTAAACTCTTCGCTGATCTGCAAAAGATTGTAGACGATAATAAAGGTAAGGCAGGGTCGTTGATTCGCGTGCTGCAGCAGGCACAGGGAAAGGTCGGGTATCTCCCGAAACCGGTAATCGCGGCGATTTCGCTCGATTTAAAGGTGCCTTTCAGCGAAGTCTACGGCGTGGCCAGTTTCTACCACTTTTTCTCGATGAAACCGAAGGGCAAATTTGTCCTGCAGGTTTGTCTGGGCACCAGTTGCTACGTCAAGGGCGGCGACAAGATCCTGGACAGGCTGAAGAAAGACTGGAATCTGGAACCGGGCGGGATCACGCCTGACGGACGGTTCTCGCTGGAAATTGTCCGGTGCCTCGGCGCCTGCGGTCTGTCTCCTGTCATGGCAGTAGGCACAGATATTCACGGTAGAGTTAAACCAGGTAAACTGAACGAAATTCTGGATTCATACAACTAGGTGAAAGCAATGATAAAACAATTAAAATCGGCAGCCGAATTACAGAAATTATACGAGTCAGCCAAAGCGAAACAGGCCGCGCTCGAATCCAAGACTCAGGTGAAAGTACACCTGGGCAGTTGCGGGGTCGCTTCCGGCGCGGACAAAGTCCTGGAGGCTTTCAACAAAGAGCTGGAAATTTCGAAACTACACGAAACAACCCGCGGTGAAAAAGCCGGGCAATTAAAGAACGTCGTCATTGAAAAAGCCGCCTGTATCGGTCTCTGCGGTGTGGAACCGACGGTAACTGTACTGGTTCCCGGACAGGAAAAGGTGATCTACTTCAGTGTCGACGGTGAAAAAGTAAAACGGATCATCAAAGAACACCTGCAGCAGGGAAAGCCGATCAAGGAATGGATGCTGGATCTGAAAGCGCCCCGAATGGCGATGCAGGAAACAAGAGTTTTACATAATCAAGACCTCGACCCCATGGAAATCGAGCAGTATATCTCGCGCGGCGGATATCTTGGGTTAGCCAGGGCGCTGACGCAGATGAAGCCTGAAGAAGTACTGGAAGAGGTAAAAAAGGCTAACCTGCGCGGACGTGGCGGCGCCGGTTTTGCGACCGCGACCAAATGGGGTTTTGTCCGCAATGCCGTCAGCGATGTGAAATATATTGTCTGCAACGGTGATGAGGGCGACCCCGGTGCTTACATGAACAGAGCGGAACTGGAAGGTAATCCCCATGCCGTTTTGGAAGGGATGGCGATCGGCGCTTATGCTATCGGTAACGTGAAAGAAGGATTTGCATATATCCGCGCCGAATATCCGCTGGCGATCGAAACCTTAAATCATGCGCTAGAAGAAGCTCGAGCCTACGGCTTGTTCGGTAAAGATATCCTGGGAACAGGGTTTGACTTTAACATCGATATCTTCCCCGGCGCAGGCGCTTTTGTCTGCGGTGAAGAAACAGCTTTACTGATCTCCATCGAAGGTAAACGCGGTAATCCCCACCAGAGACCGCCATTTCCGGCGAATGTCGGCGGCGGACTGTTCGGTAAACCCACCACAATTAATAATGTCGAGACGTGGTCGGATGTGCCGACGATTATTCTGAATGGCGCTGATTGGTTCACCGGTGTCGGCAGTGAAAAGAGTAAAGGCACCAAGACATTGTGTCTTGTCGGTAAGATCAATAACCCAGGCCTGGTAGAAGTGCCGCTGGGCACGACGCTGGGCAAGCTCATCTTCGATATCGGCGGCGGGATCCCCAACGGCAAGAAATTTAAAGGCGCTTTGCTCGGCGGGCCTTCGGGCGGCGTCATCCCGATCGAAGCGATCAATACTCCGATCGATTACGAATCCGTCCCGGCGCAGGGTGCGATCATGGGCTCCGGCGGCGTGGTCGTCATGGATGAAAATAACTGCATGATCGATATCGTGAAAAACAGCTTCCTGCAGTTTACCAGCGAGGAATCATGCGGTAAATGTACACCGTGCCGCGCCGGTATCCCGCAAATGCTGGTGGTACTGGACAAGATCAGCCGCGGTGAAGCGATCATGGAAGACCTCGATGGATTGAATTCACTGGCGGACATGATCACCTCGTGTTCTTTATGCGGTTTAGGCCAGACCAGTCCTAACCCTGTTATCAGCACATTACGTCATTACCGGGCCGAATACGAAGCCCATATTATCGATAAACATTGTCCTGCGGCAGTCTGCCGCGCTTTGTTCAAATCACCGTGTCAGCATACCTGTCCGGTGGAACTGGATATCCCCGGTTACGCGGCCCTGATCAAAGAGGGCAAATTCATGGAAGCCTACGCGCTGATCAAACAGCGTAATCCCTTACCGGCAATCTGCGGCCGGGTCTGTCATCATCCTTGCGAAGGGAAATGCAACCGCGGTCAGATCGATGAGCCGGTAGCTATCCGCGACCTGAAACGGTTTGCCGCTGATTACGTATACGAAACAGGCGCGAAGATCAAACAAAAAACCGCACCTGCCAAAACAGAAAAAGTTGCCATCATCGGCGCAGGGCCGGCCGGTTTAGCGGCGGCCTCCGATCTGGCGATGGACGGTTATCCGGTGACGATTTTCGAAGCGCTGCCGGTAGCCGGCGGTATGCTCGCGGTGGGTATTCCTGAATATCGCTTGCCGAAAGATATCCTGCAGAAAGAAATCGATGAGATAAAAGAACTTGGCGTCGAGATCAAACTGAATACCCCTGTGAAAGATGCTGGCGCGTTTTTGAAAGACGGTTACAAGGCAGTCTTCATCGCTTCCGGCGCCCACCTGGGGATGAAGATGAATATCCCGGGCGAGGAATTACCCGGTGTTTATGACGCCATTGAATTTTTACGCAAAGTTTCGCTGGGTGATAATGTCAATATTGGAAAGCGCGTCGCCGTTGTCGGCGGCGGTAACTCCGCGGTTGACTCCGCGCGGGTTGCGGTACGCAAAGGCGCTGAAGTTCATTTGATCTACCGCCGCGAACGTGCTGATATGCCCGCCATGATTGAAGAAGTCAAAGCCGCAGAAGAAGAGGGTGTAATTTTCCACTTCCTCACTAATCCTTTAAAGATCACCGCTAAAGGTGATGCCAAAATGCTATCGCTGACCCGTATGGATCTGGGTGATTACGACCGCTCCGGCCGCAAGGTAGCCAAGCCCATCGCCGGTTCTGAATTTGATATTGAAGTAGATACGATCATCGAAGCCATCGGACAAAGACCTGATACTTCGTTCATCGGTAATGACGGTGTGGCTGTGAAGGATAATGTCATCGTCGCCGACTTCCGCACGCTGGCTACCGGTCATCCCGGTATCTTTGCCGGCGGTGACGCGGTGTTAGGACCGCGTACCGTGATCGAAGCAATTGCACATGGACAACGGGCGGCTTCTTCCATCAGACGTTACCTCCGCGGTAATCCGCTCGGCCCACGCGTGGAAAGGCCTGCCTACGAGGCAATCCCTACGCCACAGGTACCACCTACCGATGAGGAAACGAAGGAAAGAGCCCGTATCAATGAAAATGAATTACCTTTGAAGAAGAGAAANNCGATGCGACCTGGATATCGGAGGATAAACTTATGCAAGAAATAACTCTGACCATTAACGGTCAGTCCGTTAAAGGTAAAAACGGAGATACCTTATTGGATATCTGCCGGGCGAATAATATTGATGTGCCTACTCTCTGTCATTTACAGGGTTTGACAGATGTCGGCGCCTGCCGTCTGTGCGTGGTGGAAATCCAGAGTGAGAAAAAACCTATTCCCGCCTGTAATTATCCGGCCCGTGACGGACTGGTTGTAAAAACAAGCACACCGCAAATCGAAAGATACCGCAAGCAGGTCATTGAGTTGATGTTTGCAGAGAGGAACCATTTCTGTATGTTCTGTGAGCAGAGCGGCGATTGCGAATTACAGAAAATGGCCTATCGTTTCCAGATGGATAACGTCAGGTATCAGAGCCTCTTCCCGAAATTACCTAACGATACATTGAGCGAATTCATGGTAATCGACCATAACCGCTGCATTCTGTGCGGACGCTGCGTACGCGCCTGTAAAGAAGTGGCTGCCGTACGCACTCTAGATTTTGGCGGACGCGGCGGCGAGACGATGATCGCGGCGGATATCAATCAGCCGTTGGGCGCATCTTCCTGCACCACCTGCGGTTCCTGTTTACAGGCTTGTCCTACCGGCGCTATCGTCAATAAAGCCAATATTTTCAGAGGCAAGGCGGTGGATTGCCAGACCGCGAATGCAATATGCCAGGGTTGTGATATCGGTTGCGAGATAAAAGTATCGATCAAAGACGGCAACCTGGTACGAATTGAAACACCAGACCGAACCGGTCCGCGCGGCGCGCTGTGCCGCATCGGGCGGTTCGAACAGATAAATGAATCACGCGTCCGTATTAAATACCCGATGATGCGTAATGGAAAAGGCCAACTGGTGGAATGTACATTGGATGAAGCACTGGCAGCTGCCGCGAAAAAATTCGCAGAACTGGGCAACAGTTGCGGCGGTCTCACCACTACCCGCGTGCCGAATGAAACAATCGACATGTTCCAGAAACTGATCACCGGTACACAAAAAAGTAAAGCAATCGATACTCTGGACGGTAAAGAATACCGGCTGATTTCATCGGGCATCCGCCAATATACCAATGGCGGCGCAATGCCGGAAGTCGACCCGGATATCGAAGGTATTTTAAAAGCAGACTGCATCCTGGTGGTCGGCGCGGACGTCGACCGTACGAATCCGGTCATGGGCAACTTGATCCGCCGTGCGGTAAATATGAACCACGCTCAACTCATTAACGTCGACGCGAACAAAGATTTACTACCTCTGTGGTCCGATATGTGGCTGAAACCGGCCGCCGGCACCGAACGCGTCTTGATTAATGGCCTGGCCAAACTGGTCATCAACAACAGTAAATCGCTGGCCGAATTAAAGCCCGAACTGTTGCGGGTGCTCAGCCTGTATCAATCCGATAAAGTCAGCGAAAAAACCGGTGTCACCGAGCAACAATTGACGGCAGCCGCGAAGATACTCAGTGGAACCAAAAATTGCTATGTTGTTTTCGGTGATAACCTGACAGCCCAAAACGATACCGATCTGGTTACCGCTTTGCTTAATCTTACCTATCTGGTACAGAAGGGCATTGGCGACAAATTGAATTTGATTTTCCTGAAACCCGGCATCAACAGCCAGGGCGTCTGGGATACCGGCATCGCCAATAAAGATATCAAAACACAGCAGCCACGCGGGCTTTATCTATTGTTAAGCGATGATAACGTCGATAAAGAATGGCTGACATGGTTGAAAGGAATCGATTACCTGGTAGTGCAGGCCGGTTACCATTCTCCAGTAGTGGATGAATTGGCCGACGTGGTACTGCCGTCCCGTATCTGGGACGAGCGCGGCGGCTCATACATTACCGCCGGCAAACGCGCGCTAAAATCGAATGCGGTCATGCAGAGATATGGATTATTACCCGATGAAGAAATTTTACAGCGGCTGATACAAAAAATTAATGTCATGCCGAGTCGGAGTTAGAGGTGCAATAATGGCAAAGGTTAAAGTTGCTACAGCCTGGCTGGATAGTTGTTCCGGCTGTCATATGTCTTTCCTTGATCTGGATGAAGCCCTGATCGGTCTGGCAGACAAATTGGAGTTCGGAGAAAGCCCGATCACAGATTTCAAGAAGTTTACTCCCTGTGATGTCGGCATCCTGGAAGGCTCCATCAGCAATAAGCACGATGAGGAAGTGGCCAGGGACCTGCGGGCGAATTGCAAGATCCTGATGGTTCTGGGCGATTGCGCCTGCTTCGGCGGAATTAACAATATGCGCAACCTCTTCAATACGGATGATGTGATTGCCCGGTATTACTCCACCGAGAGCACCGCGCAAAACAGCGCCGCACCTCATTCCAAAGAGCTGCCGGCATTGGTCAAAGTACGACCGGTCAATCAGGTCGTTAAAGTGGATTGTTATGTCCCGGGCTGTGCACCAAAACCCAGCGCAATTCTTTATGCTTTATCCGAACTTCTCGACGGCAGAATCCCCGTGTTGCCCGGCGAGATCATGCGGTTTGATTAATACTGAATAATCATTACAAAAGTGAGAAAATATGGCTAATAAAATTGTTATCGAACCGGTCAGCAGGGTAGAAGGTCACGGCAAAGTAACCGTTTATCTGAACGACCAGGGCAATGCGGATAAATCCTATTTACATATCACACAGGTAAGGGGTTTCGAAAAATTCTGTGAAGGCCGCCTGTATAATGAAATGCTGGCCATTACCCCGCGTATTTGTGGTATTTGTCCGGTCAGCCACCATCTGGCAGCTGCCAAAGCCTGCGATGAGATCATCGGTGTGCAATTAACGCCCACCGCCACGATGCTGCGGCGGTTATTGCATAATGCCCAATTCCTGCAATCGCATGCGCTCCATTTCTTCTACCTGGCCAGCCCGGACTTGCTTTTCGGCATGGAGTCCGACCCCGCGATGCGCAATATTATCGGGGTGATTACACAACAGCCGGAACTGGCCAAGAAGGGTGTGTTCCTGCGTTCCTTCGGCCAGAAGATCATCGAATACCTCGGGGAAAAAAGAGTGCATCCCAACGCGGCGATTCCAGGCGGTATGAACAAAGTCCTTTCTCAGGCTGAGCGTCAGCTGATTCTGTCGCAGATCGACCAGGCTATCGCCGATTCGCAATTAGCCGTGAATATTGTTAAAGATTACATTACCAAAAATAAAGCGCTGGCAGACAGCTTCGCCAATTTCGACAGCAGTTATCTGGGTCTGGTAGACAATAATAACAACGTAGAAATTTACGATGGTAAACTCCGTTTGAAAGACAAGAACGGGGTGGTATTAGAGGATAAATTCGCACCGAAAGATTATCTGAAATACATCGAAGAGAAAGTGGAAGACTGGTCTTACCTGAAATTCCCTTATTACAAAAAAGCNNTATCCTGCCGGTATGTACCGCGTGGGTCCGCTCGGACGTTTCAATGCTGCCGAAGGGCATGCTACCCCGCTGGCCAACAAGGAATTCCAGGAAGCCCGCAAGCTGACGAAGAACGGTGTTCTGAGCGGATCGTTGTACTATCATCTGGCGCGGATGATCGAAATGCTTAATGCCGCCGAAACAATCAAAGCCCTACTGCAGAACGACCAGATCTGCGGTAACGATATCTGGGTGAACGGCAGCGTCACTAATGAAGAGGGTGTTGGTGTCATCGAGGCACCGCGCGGCACCTTAATCCATCATTATAAAGTGGACAAATCCGGGCAGATCAAACAGGTGAATCTGATCGTTTCCACCGGCCATAATAACCTGGCGATGAATAAAGCCGTGTTTGACGTGGCCAGTCAATATATCAAGGGCGGGAACGTAACCGAGGGCATCCTCAATCGCATTGAGGTTGCCATCCGCTGTTATGATCCCTGCTTCTCCTGTTCCACACATGCCCTCGGGCATATGCCGCTGGAATTGACAGTACATGAAGCAGACGGGACTGTCAGAGAATTACTGAGGCAGTAGTGAAAACCCTGGTGCTGGGGATCGGTAATGAGATCCTGGGTGATGACGGAGTCGGTATCCACATCGCGCGGGAAGTGGCTAAATATCTCAACGCCGGTGATGTTACAGTCGAAGAAACAGGCGCCGCCGGATTGAGTTTACTGGAACGGATTAAAGGCTATCAACGGTTGATCATCGCCGACGCAATATTGACGGATAATACCGAGGCAGGTAAAATCCACCGCTTGACGCTCAAAGACCTGGCTAAAATAAACGATTCTATTACTCCTCACGAAGCTGCTTTACGCACGACGCTGGAAATCGGTAACAGTTTGTTTCCCGGCGAAATGCCGCACGATGTTGTAGTATTTGCGGTGCAGACTCATAACGTCGACCATGTCACCGGAAAAATGAGCAGAGCCGTGAAAGCCGCTGTGCCGGAAGTAGTAAAGATGATAATGGTTGAGATTACAGGATAACTTTTTAAAAATCCTTTATATACCCGGAATAAAAAAGGAATAAAAATAGTGACTAAGAAAATACAAACATCCCGTTCGTTAGCGCTTTGGATATTATTTTTATTATTGTTGGTAATTGGTATAAGTGGGATGATCAGCGGTCCGATGTTGTTTTTATCTCCTGAGGGAGCGTTAATGAAGTTGTCGGTCGATGTGTTGAAAGGAACGCCTTTTACGAATTTCGTAATCCCCGGTCTGGTGCTATTTTTGTTCATCGGGGCCTTTCCAATCATGGTTGGCTACGGTCTTTTACGGCAGCCATCGTGGCGCTGGGCGGAGGCGATCAATATCTGCAAGAAATATCACTGGTCGTGGACAGCTGCATGGGCTGCCGGTGTAATCATGTTAATCTGGATAGTTGTGGAAACCGCGTTGCTTGGTTATATCAGCTTTTTGCAACCTGTTATTTTGCTCTGGGGCATCGCGATTATTACTTTGACTCTACTGCCCGGGATACGACGCTATTATCTTTCGCCCGCATAAATGCAAGGATAGAATAGACCTGGGTTTTTACTTATTATTTGACAGTTAATAAATCTATAAAGAAAGAGAGGCTGCGATATTTTATCAGCCTCTCTTTCTATTATCTGAAATTATATTTTAATGGCCTGAAGATGTCTTCAGCTTTTGGTCGATCCAGAAGCGGGCGCCGTAGAAGCCGAGCAATTGCGGTCCGTTGGTGCCGCCCCAGAATGCATTGTTTTGCCCCGTGTAACCCTTCAACCACGGCTGCGTGAGTTCAAAGAGATAAGGCTGTAATAATGATATTACATAATGCTGCCGGGCGACTCGTTCGTTGGCATCTTTTAACGCTTGCTTGATTACATCTACATTAGTGGCAGCGAGGGCTTTCGGCGCGAAAGTATCATAAACCGGGTCGGTGACCATATTGTAATTCGCTGTGTATCCGGTCAGGTACCGGTTAAGTTGGCGCATCGGTTCATACGTGAAACCAAGGTCGCCGGAGGAAGGGAAGGCCATTTGATCATATTTTTTACTGTTTCTGACAACTGCGATCCATGATGGCGAGTCCATCGTCTGGATAGTCATGTCAATGCCCACTGCGGAAAAGTAAGATTTGACGATCTGTAACAGGTCCGGGTCGGCGGCAGCATCGGCGATGATGGTAGTTTTAAATCCGCTGGGGAATCCCGCCGTAGCGAGCAGTTGCTTGGCTGCTGTCGGATTGTACGTATACTGATCCTTTAAGTCCTGCGGCCAGTCTTCATAAGGGAAGCCGTACCCTCCCTTCATGTACCGGGACGTCATTGAAGCAGGTACCGGTTCAGCCGTCCCCTGGTAATAAGACTTTGCGATGTCCGGGAGGTTTATTGCCATTTGCATTGCCTGGCGGACTCTGATATCGGTGAATGGAGCCGCATCGTTTCTGGGATCGACGGTCGAAGCCTGTCCCAGCGGTATGCCGAGCTGCACGATTTCCGGATTGGTTTTTTGAATCGATTGCGCATTGGCAAACGAAATCTGGCTCATCACGTCAATTTTACCGGTGCGCATGGCCGCCATCGCGGTCGCGTTATCAGGCATGATGAGGATTTTCAGCTGGTCGACGTACGGCAACTTGTTCTGCGGATAGCGTTCATCATAGCCCCAGTAATTCGGGTTTTTCACTAATGTTGCCGAACTGCCGGAAACGAAATCTTTCAGGATAAACGGTCCGGTGCCGATTGCATGATGCCAGTCGGAGACATCTCCCCACAGCTTAATAGCCTCGGAGTTCTCCATAAACTGGTCGGAACTGGAAGTCTGCATGTTTTCCATGATGGCTTCGGGGTTTGTTGTGTTCCAGACAAAAACGACGGTATATTTATCGGTGGCGGTTATCGATTTCAGGTTTTTAAAAATAGAAGCGGACGAGGCAAATGTACTGGGTTTAGTGAAACCGCCGCCGAGTCCATACATCCGGTCGTAGTGAAATACTATGTCATCCGCGATAAATTCGCGGCCGTTAGCCGGATATATATCCTGCCAGTGGATTCCCGGGCGCAGGTGGATAACATATGTGCCCGGATCAGTAATTTCCCAGGTTGCGGCTACATTGCCTTTGACAAAATTATTCGGCCTGAAGCCGATCCTGTAATCAAACACCGCAGGATCCAGTGTCCAGTCATCACAATGGATTTTCTCCATAAAAGCGGCGTTGATGCTCATTCCTGCCCCGGGGTAAGAGTCATAATTTACAACATCCCTGTCCAACCTGAGGGTAATTGTGCCGCCGTACTGCGGTGTACCCAGTTTAGTCCACCAGTTGCCTGCTGTGGTAGTGGCAGGAGTGGTTGTTGCAGAGGTGGTAGTGGTTGTACGGGTCGTAATAGTTTGTGAAGCTGTAGAAGCAGCCGTGGTTTGTACTGCGGTAGATGTGGATGTAGAGGTCGATGTTGAAGTCGTGCAGGAGGCAAGTAACATTGCCGTTACTGTCAGGAGGCCGAAACTGAACCAGAAAAGTTTGTTCTTCATTTCCTTTCTCCTCTTTTATTTACGGCGGGACTTAGCCCGCATTGTACCAGCACTCGAAATTATTGTCAATGCGAAGTAGTGGGCATGGAAAGTAGCCATCAGCGTTCAGCTTTCAGCTTTCAGTGGTGAGCGACGAGTTAAGAGTGAGGAGTAAAATAAATGGCGATGCAAGAAAGGAGTCTAAAAAATGAATGAATCGATATCGTTAGCTTAGTAAAGAAGGAAATATGTTGGAATTTCTTTTTACTCTATTCAGGCTTTGTATNNCTTGAATATTCTTCTTCAGTGTCCCATTTTTCTTTTCATTTCCTGATCGATCCAGAAGCGGGCGGGGTAGAAGAAGATCATCGGGGGGCCGCCGGAGGCCGCGGAAACGGCGAAAAGCTGGCCGTTGTAGCCTTTTAGCCACGGCTGGCAGAGGGCGTACTGCAAAGGCTGCACCAGGGAAATGGCGAGATGCTGCCGCGCTACGTATTCATTGGCTTTTCTGATTACTTTTTTAATGTCGTTG
Organism: Dehalococcoidia bacterium; assembly: GCA_003162335.1. Classification (GTDB taxonomy): domain Bacteria; phylum Chloroflexota; class Dehalococcoidia; order Dehalococcoidales; family Fen-1064; genus Fen-1064. The sequence goes on along the minus strand of PMMG01000062.1, from coordinate 13,174 downwards.
ATATTGGTGGCAGCCATTGCGCGCGGCAGAAAAGCGTCAAAAACCGGATCGTTCACCATCATGTAATTTGGGGCGGAACCGGTACGAAACCGCTCTAACTGCCTGATCGGCTCGGTAGCCAGCCCCAGTGAGGACGCAGAGCGTTGTACGAGCTGGTCCTGCTTGCGGCCGGTCATCACAAAAGGCACAAATTCGGCGGTGGACAGCGGACGGATTTCCATCTCAATTCCCACCGCTCTAAAATAGGACTGTACGATTTCCAGCAATTTGATGTCGATCGTAGCCTCGATGACGATATTTGTTTTAAAACCGTCCGGATATCCGGCCTCGGCCAGCAGCTGTTTGGCTGCGGTAGGATTATAGGCATATTCGTCCTTGAGGTCTTGCGGCCAATCTTCGTACGGCAATCCCCAGCCTGTTATGTCTCTGGAGGTCAGCGCGCTGGGATAAGGTACCGCCGAGCCGCCGAAATATGTCCGGGCAATAGTAGGCAGGTCGATGGCCATCTGCAATGCTTTCCGTACTCTGATATCGTTAAACGGCGGTCGGTCATGGCGCGGGTCTATGGAAGGAGTATTGGGAGAGGGCATCATGATCTGCACGATTTCCGGGTTCGTGTTACGGATTTCTTGCGCTAGTGAAAAAGGAACCTGATCGATGGCGTCCAGCTTCCCGGCGCGCAGCGCAGCCAGTGCATCAGCTTCGTTTGGTATTACCATGATTTTGAGGCTGTCTGCATAGGGAAGTTGATTCTGCGGATAACGTTCGTCGTGTCCCCAATAATTGGGATTCCTGATTAGTGTTGCCGCCACGCCGGGCTCAAAATTCTGTAAAATAAAAGGACCGGTGCCGATCGCATGATGCCAATCGTTAACATCTCCCCACTGTTTGACGGCCTTCGGGCTCTCCAGGCATTGCGAGGAAACAGGCGCTTGCAGGGTCTCCATAATAAATTCCGGATTACGGGTTTTCCACTTGAATACAACTGTGTATCTATCGATAGCCGTAACCGAAATCAGGTCTTTAAAAGAACTGACCGAGGCATGATAAGGTGAAGCTTTTGCGAAGCCGCTGCCCAGACCGAACAGCCGGTGATAATGAAAAGCGACGTCTTCTGCCGTTAACTCGCGTCCGTTGGCCGGGGATATATCCTGCCAGTGGATACCCTTGCGCAGATGAATGACATAGGTGTTCGGGTCGGTGAATTCAAAGCTTTCCGCCAGGTGGCCTTTTACAAATTCGCTGGGACGGAAGTGCGTGGTATAGCGGTAGACCGTCGAGTCCAGCGTCCAGTCGTCGGCGTGCAGGCGCTCCATCCACGCCGAATTGATATTGGGCAGCATTTCAAAATTATAAGGATCGAAATTAGCGATATCACGGTTGATACGCAGGACAATTTCGCCGCCGTATTGCGGCGTACCGAGTTGCTCCCACCATTTTTGGACTTCTTTAGCCAAGTTTCTACCTTTATATCCCTCGTTTATTTGTAACCCTTGAGATAGGGTTTATCGCCCTGGAACATTTCGTCGCACATGGCGCGGATTTCGTCAATGGTGAGAGTGGCTGCAGTTAACGGGTCGAGCAGCATCGCCTGGAAGATCTTATTTTTATCTTTCTCGACAATTCCTCTCACAGCCAGTTCCTGCACGCCGACGTTCGCCTGATTTAACGCAGCCACCTGCGGCGGCAGATTACCGACATAACAGGGGTGTACGCCTTCCTTATCTACCAGGCACGGCACTTCTACGCAGCAGCCTTGCGGCAGATTGGTAATCAACCCTTCGTTCTTCACATCTCCGTAGATTACCGAAGGCTTGCCGGTCTCCATCGAATGCACAATGATCGAACCGAATTCGCCGCTGTGATCGATCGGGAATATGTAATTGCTCTTCAATTGCTCCTGCAGCTTGTCATCCTGTTCTTTATCGCGCGCGGTCCAATTGGCAACGTTAGCTTGATATTTGACGCCGTTGTTCAGCTTGAACTGCTCGATGTGTTCCGGTTTTTTGCGGAAATAAGGGACATAAGCCGCCATGTGTGCGCTGGATTCCGTCACGTAATAGCCGAAATTCTTGAAAATCTCTGCCCGCACAATATCATAGCCGGAATAATGCGCCTTGGGGTTGTCATACACACTGGCGTCTTTGAATTTTTCCCTCAGCAGCGGATAGGCATCCTTGCCGCGCCATTTCAGTTCCAGGAACCATGCCATATGATTCAAACCTGCCACCCAATAAGTGACCTCTTCCGGGGGTACTCCCATATAAGAGGCGAGCGTGCCGGCGGTATGCGGGACGCTGTGGCACAAGCCGACATTTTTAGTTTTCGAGTAATCACTGACCGCCCAGGAGATGATCGCCATCGGGTTTGTATAGTTTAATAATATGGCGTGCGGGCAGAGTTCTTCCATATCGCGGGCGATGTCTAAAATCGGCGGCACGTGGCGCGCGCCGTTCATTATTCCCCCCGGTCCGGTAGTGGCCATATCGCCCTGGTCGAGCCCGTATTTGAGCGTAACTTTGCGGTCGGCCTCCGAATATTTGAATGCCCCCACTTTAATGATGATAATGACATAATCCGCGCCGTTTAAGGCTACCCGGCGGTCGGTGGTGGCTTCGATTTTTGTATTGAATTTATGCTGTTCAACGATTCTCCGGGCAAAGGCAGCGGAAAGTTCCAGGTTATCCTTCGCGATGTCCATCAGGGAAATTGTGCTGTCCCAGAGTTCGGGAAAATATAAAATGTCTGTAATCAGACGACTGGTGAAAACATGACTGCCGGCCCCAACCAACACGATCTTTGCCATTTCGCGACCTCCTGAGTATTTCGTAATATTATATATTACTACTTTTTGAAGGTGATAAAGCAAATGAAAAAGCGCTGAATGATTTTGTTTTCAATTGTCGAATAGGGCAGTTCCAGATAATTATTCGGGTTAATGGTATAAATCCGGGACACAACTATGGATACAAATCCCGGGCGACGTCATCCAGACCGAGTGAAAGCAATTTTGCTTTACTTGGCTTGGTAGTGGAACGGTCCCAGTCCAGAAAGCCCATCCCCCAGTATTCCTGCGCCTCGATATCGGCAGTCACCCCGGCCAGCGGCCCGGTAGTCTGCGGCGGTTTGCCTACCAGCCTCGGATTGACCGGCCATTTCAGTTCACAGATGCCTTCGCGCAGATTAAAACAGTGCCGCATATTGACCACGCGTTCGCCGGTCTTCTGCAAGTCGGCCCAGCTGTAATCCCAGCCGGTGACTGCCTTGAAAATTCCGGTCATCAGTTTCTCATCTTCCGGCCAGCGTCCGAAGTGGCACAAACCGGTCACGTTGAGGAAATGGGTGTCGACAAAACTGTGCGGGCCAAAGAGCACTGTATGTCGTCCTGGGGTGGCATCCATATGATAACGGGCAGCGGGACTGGCCAGACGTCCGGTGCCCAGCACTTTCGGGTCGTGCATGGCAACTTCCTGTCCGCCGATATGGATGGCAAATTGATCGGAACCTTTACCGATGATCTCGGCGGCGCGTTTCACGCCGTTGGCCAGCACGTCTCCGATCCCTTCCCGGTTGGCCAGTTTGGCAGTCATAGCCACCATTGCCTGGTGGTTGCCCCATTTGAGCTCAATGCCGTCCGTATCTTTGTTGGTAAGGATACCGTTTTCGTATAACTCGATGGCAAAAGCGATAACTGCGCCAGAGGAGATCGTATCGATTCCGGCCCGGTTGCAGATATCGTTCGCCATGATAATTGCCTCGGCGTTATTATTCAGGCATAGCGCTCCGAAAGCAGTTGCCGCCTCGTATTCCGGGCGGTGGCTTCCCGCTGCGTATTTATATTCGCCGTCGCCGATTTTTAATATTGCTTTACAGCGTATCGGGCAGTGCCAGCAACCGTGACCTTTATCCACTTTGGACAGAAAAACGTCATGATGGATCCCGGCACGGTCCGGAAAATCCACGACACCTACGCCGCCCCAATTTTTGACTGGAGCATCGCCGCTATGCGCTGCGCCAAAGGTGCTGAAGCTGGTGCCGTATTTCTGCTGTTTTTGCATCGGGGACATACCGTTCGGGCCGACAACTTTTAGACTATGGATATATTCTACGATTATTTTCTGTGCGGAGACCTTATCGGCAATCGCCACTTCGTGAGTGCCGCGGGCGACGACTGCTTTCAGCCGTTTGGAGCCCATTACCGCACCAATACCTGAACGTCCGGCAGCGCTGCCGTGGTTAGACATGATACAGGAAACCAGTGTAAGTTTTTCTCCGGCCGGGCCGATGCAGATCACACGGGAATCCTTGTATTCGGTCATCAGAGTGTCTTCCGTTTCGTAGGAGTCCTTACCCCACAGATAAGTTGCATCCTTCAATTCGGCTTTGCCGTCATCAAGCAGCAAATAGACAGGTTTGGGGGAAATACCGGTGAAATACACGCCGTCGAACCCCGCGAATTTCATGTAAGGTCCGAAGAAACCCCCGGAATTAGCTTCACCCCAGCCGCCGGTTAACGGCGATCTGGCCACGGCCATGTAGCGGGCGCCTGGCGGCACAATCGTGCCGGTGAAGGGGCCGGTCAGTATACCCAGGGTATTTTCGGGTCCGAGGGGATCGACTCCGGCTTTCTGCCGGCTGTAGAGCATTCTGCATCCCAGACCGTAGCCGCCGATAAAGTCGCGGCAGATTTTTTCATCAATGGGTTCTTCCCGTATTTCGCCGGTGGAAAGATCCACGAATAATAATTTTCCCATGTAACCGCTGGCCATCTAGTGCTCCTTCCGCATATACCTATAAAACATTATTTACCGCTTTAACCTGCTGCTTAAATATATAAAAACAGACGGATTATGCTGTTAACGGGATACAACTCAATTCCACAGTTCATGACACCGGTCCGGTTGTATTTCAATGATTATATTCGCACCGGATTATATCTGTGAAAGGACACAGGAAAAGTAGAAAAATAACAGCCTGTGAAAATAGCATCCCGTAATATTTAATGGTACAAAGGATAGGCTTATCTGCGTCTCCATTTGTACCATTAAGCGTTTAGTTGCGATTAATATTATTTTACCACATGCGAAGGTTTATTTTACGGCCACAGATCCTTAGCTACGTCGTCAAGTCCGCCGAGCGAAAGTAGTTTAGCTTTGCTGGGTTTGGTAGTGAAGCGGTCCCAATCCATGGAGCCGAGGCCCCAGTGGATCTGTGCCTCGATGTCTGCCGACGCTCCGGCCAGCGGCCCGGTGGTTTGCGCCGGTTTTCCAACGATGCGCGGATGCACCGGTATATTTAACTCACAGATGCCCTCACGCAGGTTGAAGGCGTGGCGGAGATTGGCCACTCTTTCGCCGGCTTTGAGCATGTCGTCGGCTGTATAACTCCAGCCGGTGACCACATTCAGAAAACCGACAAATCTATCTCTACTGCCGGACCAGCCGCCCTGGAAACACATTCCGGCCATGTTCACTGTATGTCTGAAGAAAACAAACGAACCCCAGCTCAACATGTGCCGTCCGGGGGTGGCATCCATCTGATAACGGGCTGCGGACATCGGATAACCGTTGCCTTTCGGCAGTTTCGGGTCGTGCATGCCGAGTTCCTGTCCGCCGATATGTACTGCATATTGTTCTGAACCCTTGCCGATTTTCTCTGCGGCTTTTTTCACGCCGTCGGCGAGAATATCGCCCAGACCTTCTCTATTGCAAAGTTTCCGGGTCATTGCGACCATTGCTTGGTGATTGCCCCACTTGAGGTCGATCCCGTCTGTATCTTTCTGGGTAATAATGCCCTTTTCATATAATTCCATCGCAAAACCGATAACTGTACCGGCAGAGATAGTATCGATACCGGCGCGGTTACAAATGTCATTGACCATATTGATCGATTCGGTATGACCGTTGCCGCAATTTACACCGAAGGCAGCGGCAGTTTCGTATTCAGGACGATGGACACCGGCGGCATATTGATATTCACCGGTACCGGCTTTCAATACTGCTTTGCAGGCTACCGGGCAGTGCCAGCAGGCGTGACCTCTTTCTACCAAAGCCGCGAATACATCCTGATGCAAACCTTCGCGGTTAGGTACGTCGATGACGCCGATGCCGCCCCAGTTTTTCACCGGACTGTCGCCGCTGTGCGCGGACGCATAGGTGCTGATACTCGTGCCGTATTTGTGCTGCATATCCCATTCGGTCATTCCGCCGCCCGGCCTTGGGGTTTGCCACTGTTTGAATTGCTCAGCTCTGAATTTGTCGATGGCGGCTTTATCCACAACAGGAACTTCCATCGTCCCGCGCGCGACGATAGCCTTTAATTTCTTGGCGCCCATGACCGCACCCAACCCTGAACGGGCGGCGCTGCTGCCGTGGTCGGTCATAATGCCGGCGATTAGCGATACTTTTTCACCGGAGGAGCCGATGCAGGCGACGCGGGAATCCTTCCCATATTCGGCCATCAGCATATCTTCGGTCTCGTAGCAATCTTTGCCCCAGACATACGATGCATCTTTTATTTCAGCCTTGCCGTTGTCTACCAGTAAATAAACCGGTTTCGGAGAAATACCGGTGAAAAATACGCCGTCAAAACCTGCAAATTTAAGGTAGGAACCAAAATAACCGCCGGAATTCGCTTCACCCCAGCCGTCAGTCAATGGTGATTTGGCAACAACCATATAGCGCGAGCCGGTTGGCACTCCGGTACCGGTCAGTGGGCCGGTAATAAACCCGAGCATATTTTCCGGTCCCAGAGCGTTGACTCCGGCTTTCTGCCGTGAGTACAGAATTCTTGCCCCGATCCCATTACAGCCCAGATAGTCACGGGCTATTTTTTCATCGAGAGTTTCCTCTTTGATAGTTCCTGTGGTCAGGTCCACAAACAAGAGTTTTCCCATGTAACCGCCGGTCATGTTTTTCCCTCCGCAATATTATTCTTATTTGTTAATAGATAAGGTAATAGGTTACCTTGCCGTGATGTTTGAAATATCATAGCAATAATTTCTAGCTATATATTATATCGGACGCGTTAGACTGTCAATTTTGTTTCTGGTGGTTTTTAATGGTTTTTCCAGGCTTTTGACCATCTTGTGTAAATTATTGGTAATTCACCCTAAATCCGGATACATGGGCTGACCTTTTCTACTTAAAACCAAAACTCATTACTTAGTATTGAGTGCGAAGACGAATTACTTTTAACCTTCAGTTAAAATGTACTGACAAGTGAGAACTATTAGGTTATAATAACATTACATTTTTAAGAATAAATAATATTAACTCAAGACGAGGAATTTATGAGTACTGAATCAGATAAACCAAGACAGAATCCCACCGGAAGGGTTACCACGAGCGGTGATATTGAGGTAACCACCTACCTGGAAATTGCCAAAGAAAAAAGCGGCGTCCAACCTTCTCTGGCAACGCCGCCGATCCCTGCTGCGGAACGGGAGGTAATCGTTGTTCTGGATTTTGGTTCGCAATATAGTTTGCTGATTGCGCGGCGTATCCGCGAATGTAATGTCTACAGCGAATTGTTACCTTTTGATACCCCATGGGAAAAAATCGCAGCGCTTAATCCGAAGGGCATTATCATGTCCGGCGGCCCATCCAGCGTTTATGAGCCGGGCGCGCCTTTAGCGCCGTCTTATATTTATGAAGGGCGTTTGCCGGTACTGGGTATCTGCTATGGCATGCAGGCCATGACCCACCAGCTCGGTGGACGGGTCATTTCGGTCACCAAGCGGGAATACGGTCATGCGGTTTTGCACGTCAGCGACCGCCACTCGCCGCTCTTCGCCGGACTGGATGAATCGTTGACTGTCTGGATGAGCCACGGCGACAGCATTGAGACCATGCCGCCGGGTTTCCGGGCGCTAGCGCAGACAGAGAATACACCCGATGCAGCCATCGGTAATGACAAGGGGATGTTCGGTATTCAGTTCCACCCGGAAGTTATCCATACTCCCCAGGGGAAAGAGATCCTGAAGAATTTTGCCTATAATATCTGCGGCTGTAAAGGTAACTGGACGATCGGCAATTTTATCAACGAAAATATCGCGATTATTCGCGAAACGGTAGGAAAAGGCAAGGTTATCGCTGCTCTCTCCGGCGGTGTTGATTCGGCCGTTGTCGCCAGTTTGCTGCACAAGGCTATCGGCAATCAATTAACCTGTATTTTTGTCAATAATGGTCTTTTGCGGCGGGAAGAAGTGGAAAGAACATTCAATGTATTCCGCCTGAACATGGGCATGAATATTATCTATGTCGATGCCACCGACCGGTTCCTGGACAGCCTTAAAGGTGTTACCGATCCGGAACAGAAACGGAAAAATATCGGCCTGGAATTTATCAGTATTTTTGAGGAAGAAGCGAACAAGTTGGGCAAAGTTGATTTCCTGGCGCAGGGCACGCTCTATCCGGATGTCATTGAGAGCGCCTCTTCCGGCAGCAGCGCTTCGGCGAAGATCAAAACGCACCACAATGTCGGTGGACTGCCTGCCAAAATGAGGTTGAAATTAATTGAACCGTTGCGTTACCTGTTTAAGGATGAAGTCCGAAAAGTAGGCATCGAGCTGGGATTGCCGGAAGAAATGGTCTGGCGGCAGCCTTTCCCGGGGCCAGGGCTGGCCATCCGCTGCATCGGGGAAGTGACCAGGGAGAAACTGGAGATCTTGCGCTCTGCCGATTTTATTTTCATGAACGAAATCAAGAAGGCCAAGCTCTACCGCCAGTTGTGGCAGAGTTTTACGGTGCTTACTGATGTCCGGTCGGTCGGTGTCATGGGCGACCACCGCACCTATGGCTACCTGGTAGGTATCCGAGCTGTCACCAGTGAAGACGCCATGACGGCCGATTGGGCACGTTTGCCTTATGATGTGCTGGCCCGTATCTCCAATCGCATTGTCAACGAAGTGCCGGAAGTGAACAGGGTCGTTTATGACATCACCTCCAAACCCCCGTCAACGATTGAATGGGAGTAGAGAAAGACTATTGCGAGGACTGTAAGGACGCGGCAATCTCACGGTGATAATATAAGCCACGGCTGGTCATTATATTGATACGCATTGGTCTTTATTAGGCGTATGCCGCTAACAAATTGCAGATTGACCGGAGATAAAAATACTAAGGACTTACTCTGACAAAGAGAGGTGAAAATTGAGAATTCTTGTTGTAGGTAGCGGCGCAAGGGAGCACACGATCGTCTGGAAATTATCCCAAAGCCCTAAAGTCAAAGCGCTTTATACCGCGCCCGGAAATGCCGGTACTGCGCGAATTGCCGAGAACCTGGATATTGCCGCCAACGATATTAAGTCGCTGGCGAAAGCTGCTCAGCAAAAGAATATCGACCTGGTGGTAGTCGGACCGGAAGTCCCTCTGGCGGAAGGAATTGTCGATCATTTTGAAAGCATCGGCATCCCGATTTTTGGCGCCAGTAAACTGGCCGCGGAAATCGAATCCAGCAAGGTTTTTTCCAAAAGCCTGATGCAAAAATACAACATCCCATGCGCGAAAAGTATCAGTTTTTCCGATTTTAGTGCGGCCAAAGAATACGTGCAAAAACAGAAACCGCCGGTGGTCATTAAAGCCGACGGATTGGCCGCCGGCAAGGGCGTCGTCGTGGCTGCAACAATTGATGAAGCAATCGCGGCATTGACCGATTTTATGCAGGGCAAAAAACTGGGCGTGGCCGCGAATCAGGTGCTGGTGGAAGATTTTATGAAAGGCCGGGAGATGAGCTTCTTTGCCTTTAGCGACGGCACTACGGTTTTGCCGCTGGTTTCTGCCTGCGACTACAAACGCGTCAATGACGGCGACAGGGGACCGAATACCGGCGGCATGGGCAGCTACAGCCCTCCTGTTTTTAATACTCCGGCGCTGCAGAAAAAAATCATGGAAACGATTATGTTGCCTACGATCCAGGCAATGGCCAAAGAAGGGCGGCAGTACCGCAGTATATTGTACGGCGGGTTAATGGTTGATAAAGACAATGTCAGAGTAGTGGAATTCAACGCCCGCTTCGGCGATCCGGAAACACAGGTCATCCTGCCGAGATTGAAAACCGATTTGGTTGACATAATATTGGCGGTAGTCAAAGGTAAACTCAGCCAGACTAAAATCGAAACCACTGAAGATGCCTGTGTGGGGGTAGTGCTGGCATCCGGCGGCTATCCGGACAGTTATAAAACCGGATTCCCCATTAGCGGCCTGCTCGATGTCGATAAGGATGTCATGGTATTTCACGCCGGGACGAAGGTCGGCGCAACGCCCTGGGAAGTCCTTACCAACGGCGGACGCGTTCTGACCGTGGTAGCGATGGGAAAATCTTTGGCCGAAGCCCGTGCTAAAGCCTATGATAATGCCTCCCGCATTACCTTCGAAGGCTGCCATTACCGCAAGGATATAGCGTTGTTTAAATAACCGGGAGAAAATATTCAAGAAACAATAATCAATAATCAAGAATAGATGTTTATAAGATGACGGACACCAAGCCATATGATCTGGAAGAAAAAACGATCAAATTCGCAAAAGACGCGATATCTTTTGTCGGAACCTGTCCTAAAACGTTAGTAAATACAGAATTAACAAAACAGTTTGTCAGGTCAGCCGGTTCGGTCGGTGCGAATTATATAGAATCAAGGGAGTCTTTGGGACAAAAAGATCAGACCATGAGAATCCGAATCTGCAGAAAAGAAGTCAAAGAAAGCAGATACTGGTTACAGCTCTTTGAAGTCACCGGGCAAGTTCTCGAAGACAAACGAAACGTCTTGATTGGTGAATCATCAGAATTGCTAAAAATATTCACAGCTATTATCGAAAAGATAAAATAAATATTTATTCTATACTTGAAACTTGACTATTGAATCTTGAATCTTAATTATTGTAATTTACTTTTGGAGGTTCATATGGTTTTAGTTGGTGTTGTAATGGGATCCAAATCGGATGCCGAAGCTGTCCAGCCCGCGCTGGATATTATGAAAGAACTGGGTATTGAATTCGAGGTGAATGTGATCTCTGCGCACCGTACGCCTGACAAAGCGCGTCAATACGGGCAGACCGCGCGCGAACGCGGCTTGCAGGTCATTATTGCCGCCGCCGGCGGCGCCGCGCATTTGCCGGGAGTACTTGCAAGCTGGACGACCATTCCCATTATCGGTGTGCCGCTGGTCAGCGGTGATTTAAAAGGCGTCGATGCTCTTTATTCCATCGTCCAGATGCCTGCCGGAATTCCCGTTGCCTGTGTGGCGGTAGGCGCGGCGGGACCGAAAAATGCCGCCTACCTGGCTGCCGAGATTCTTGGATTAAAATATGATAATATCAGATTGGCCTATGAAGGGTACCGGAAAAAACTCCAAGGAGACGGCAAATGATTGAACGCTACTCCCGACCGGCAATGAAAAAAGTATGGTCAGAAGAAAACAAGTTCGGCAAATGGCTTGAGGTAGAAATCGCAGCCTGCGAAGCCTGGGCGCAATTGGGTGTTATTCCCCGTTCCGCTATCCCGAAAATTAAACTCGCTCGCGTCAACCTCAAACGCATGGACGAGATTCTGAAAGAAACCCATCATGATGTGACCGCTTTTCTCAATACAGTAGCCGAAAGTCTGGGAGAAGAATCGCGCTATATCCACCTCGGCATGACGTCGTCCGATGTCATGGATACTGCCCTCAGTATGCAATTGATCGAAGCTTCGGATATTTTAGAGGCAGATATTAAAGAACTGACCTCGGTGCTGGCCGGGATGGCAATCAAATACAAACACACCCCTATGGCCGGACGCACGCACGGTGTGCATGCCGAACCGATTACATTCGGGTTAAAATTGGCGCTCTGGTTCGAGGAAATGAATCGCAACCGCCACCGTTTGATGGAAGCTCGCAAGATCATTGCCGTGGGCAAGATATCGGGCGCTGTCGGCACATATGCCACGCTTTCCCCGCAGGTAGAAGAGAAGGCCTGCCACAAATTGGGATTAGCCGCCGCCCCGATTTCCAACCAGGTGCTGCAGCGCGACCGTCACGCCCAATTTGTCACCACGCTGGCTATCATCGCCAGTTCGCTGGAAAAATTCGCGACGGAAATCCGCGCCTTGCAGAAAACCGAAGTTCGCGAAGTCGAAGAGCCGTTCAGCCCCGGTCAGACCGGCAGCTCGGCGATGCCGCATAAACGCAACCCTGAATTGTGTGAGCGCGTCTGCGGACTGGCTAGACTGGTGCGCGGCTATTCCGTCACCTCGATGGAAAATATTACCCTCTGGCATGAGCGCGATATCAGTCACTCTTCCACTGAACGTATCATTCTTCCGGATGCCTGTTTCGCGCTCGATTATTCGATGAACGTCTTCACCTCCGTCATGAAAGGTTTGAACGTATATCCCAAGCGAATGCTGCAGAACATGGAAATCACCCGCGGCCTGCTTTTCTCGCAGCGGGTTTTACTGGCATTGATCGATAAAGGTATGAGCCGCCAGAGCGCTTACAAGATCGTGCAGCGCTGCGCCATGCAGACCTGGGAAAGTAACACCAAGAAGTTCATCAATCTGCTCAAAGCCGATTGCGATGTGATGGCGGTTTTGTCTGTGGCAGAGCTTGAAGCATTATTCGATTATAATTATTACCTGCGCTACGTAGACGATGTTTTCGAGCGGCTGGGCTTAACCGGCAAGCAGTGGATTGAATAAACCGGATTTTGCATAGGCGATACTCACGAACCTGTTTTTTGTATAGCTACTCCGGTAGGCTGGGAGATTTTTCGCTACGCTTAATAAGACAGTCTATTGTCATTGCGAGAAGTGTAGCAACGAAGCAATCCCAGGGTGGGGTTACCTCAGGAGATACATTCACTTCCCCCTCCCTGAGATTGCTGCTCCCGTAACGAGTACGGGACTATAGGCTTCGCTCGCAATGACGACGGTTAAGTGACCTGGATCCATTCGCTATGCTCAGGATGACAGAATTCTTCCCGTGGATTCTGGCTTTTACTAGAATAGCTAGGGAATAAAGTAGAGGGAGCGTTATTAACGCTCCCTCTGTAATCCTATCTACAAGTAAATGAGACCGAATTTGCTACTAAATGGATTTTCTGCCGGCGGTACCCATGGGAGCCGCTTTAGCTGCAGCTTTTCCTTGTCGTTGCGGACGTAAAGCACGGGTGGCTTTACCTGCCTGCCACATTTCGGA
>PMMG01000090.1:473-12940 GCA_003162335.1 Dehalococcoidia bacterium | reverse complement strand
GCCATTTTGATCATATCCATGTGGGCTTGTTTGACTTCCGGCAAACCGCCTCCGGCGGGTTTACCCAGGCTGACGGAATAATCATTGGGACCGAACTGAACCATGTCAACGCCTTTGACGGACAGGATTTCTTCCAGGTTGTCCATTGCGCTCTTTTTCTCGATCATGAAAGCCATAACAGCGCTGCCCATTGCTTTGACCCATTCACCGGTATTTGAACCGATGTTGATGCGGCGGCTGCCCGAACCATGCACACCACCGTATTCCGGAGTTTCGGGGCGGACAAAACGGATACATTCTCTGACATCTTTGGCATCACGGCAATCGGCAAACAGCGCGTTCTGAATACCGGAATCGAGAGCTCTCTGCACAATAAAGCCTCTGGTCTGCTCTTCAACTTTAATCATTGAAGACATGTTGGGGAAAAGTTCGATCGCGCGACCGAAGTTTTCAAATTGCTCGATATTATAGGTAGAGTATTCGGCGATATACTCGATGTAATCAAAAGTGCCGCCGGAATGTCCGATCATTTCCACCACTCTCGGCCAGGGAATTGTAACATGGTAACCCATGGTTGGTTGGTTGGCGTTGATAAGTTCTCTCAGTTTATTAGGTTTCATTTTTTCTTCCTTCTATGTATTTTCTGCTTACTTCAGCTATTTTATCTTTTTGCCGGAAAAGGCGGCTTTTATCTCTTCCAGTGTTTTTGCGGAATTGATAGCTTTCACCTGCTCGTCTTCTTCTTTTTTGAAAGCATCGACATTTTTACAAACATCGGCCAATCTATCCGCAGGAAACTTGCAGGCGCCGTTTTCATCCATGTGGATAATTTCACCCGGAGCGACATCCATCCCGGCCACTGAAACCGGCACATTGACCGCACTGATCGCCATTTCACCGTGCCCGGGCGTCACGCCGCTCATCATGTACTGGAATTTCATCGGACGAATCTCATCCACGTCCCGGGAAGGACCGTTAGTGACAACGCCGATCGCGCCGCAGGCCTTGAATAAAGTAGTCATTTGCCCGCCGGCCAGACCTACTTTGGATTGCATTTCCTGCGGGAAGTCCTGTTTGATGACAACGATGGCCGGCTTCTTAGATTTTCCTAAAGCGTCCACTACATCGTCGAATGATAATCTCTGGAATCTGGGATTAGGCAGCGCAAACACAATCGTTACCGCGTAACCAACGATGGGACCCAATTCCGGGTAGATACAGTGCACCGATGTGTTGGTGTACCAGTTTTGCCGCCANNGTCTGATAATTGAGCCATTAATTTCCTTTTAGTAATTTACTATCAGGTTATTTGGTTAAATTGACTTTGGGTTTGACGGTTTTGTCGACGGCATTGTTCGGCCATTTGCCGCTGACAATTCTGCCGGCTTCCGCGGCGATGTTGACCGGAGCGATGGAGAATGCCAGGTCGGAGTAGGAAGCGGAATGGGGCAGCATGATGACATTGTCAAACTTGATTAACGGGTTATCCTTGGATACCGGTTCTGACTCGTATACATCCAGGCCGGCGCCGGCGATCTTCTTCGCGGTCAGTGCGCGCACCAAAGCAGCTTCGTCGATTACCTTGCCGCGGGAGGTATTGATAATGAATGCGGTGGGTTTCATGTGTCCGAATGCATGGTCATCCATCATATGCATGGAGGTTTCGTTCAGGTCGGGATGCAGGGTAACATAGTCGCAGGCGAGAACTTCACCCAGTTTAGACAAAGTGATGCCGTTCTCTTTGGCCAGCCATTTTTCAACGTAGGGGTCATAACCTAATACGGTCATACCGAAAGCGCGGGCTTTTCTAGATACCATTCTGCCGATGGCACCGCAGCCGACAATTCCCAAGGTCTGTCCATAGATGGAACCCATCGGTTTCTGGGCTTTTTTGGCTTCGGCCCAATTTCCCTGGCGAACTAAAATATCCAGGATTCTCATGTGCTTGGCGCAGGCTAACATTAAGGCCATTGCGTGGTTGGAAACTTCCTCGACGCACCATTCGAAGGAAGGATTATTTACAACTAAGATATTGTGGGCGCTGGCTGCTTTCACATCGATCGGGTCGTAACCGACGGTCTGGGCCAGGATTGCCTGGCATTTTTTCGCGGAATCCATCATTTCGGAGGTGATCGGAACGCCGCCGTATAACATTAAATCGGCTTCTTTCAAGGCAGCAGCTAATCCAGCTTTATCGTCAATTCCGACTTCAACCAGTTCAACTCCCCATTTCGCAAACTCATCGGCCTCGAGTTTGGTCATGCTGGGGCCAACTGCTCTGGAACCGGATCCTACGTCACGGGAAACCTTTAATACTTTGTACTTCAAGCTCATTTTTTATCTCCTAAGATTTTTATTTCTTTTTTCGCTCTAATCAGTTGTTGAGTGAACGTTAACAAGGTTCAGACAAAATTAACACAAGCTCGATGCGGCAGTTAAATTATTAAGAGTTTATGTGTCTGTTTAGATAGCAGATTTGTTCGAATTTTAACGGCATTATAATTAACTGAAATCTTGGTTAAAGTATACCACCACCTCTATAGGGTGTCAATTTTAAGTTTCGTAAAATTTACCCCCACGCTCAATTCTGGAATTGTAAATTACCGCGTGGAATACGCTAGTGAAAAGCTAGTAAATATAAAAACATTTTTCCCTGTAAACCATAGCGTGGGCCCTATAGAGATCAGGTTGGGAATCACGAGTTGTGAATACTATATTATTATTTTTTGTCATTGTCGGGCTTGACCCGACAATCCAGAGGTTTTCAAACGCCCTCAAATAGAATACTCTTTATTTAAGGAGTGCGCTTTCTCCCCCTGTATCTTAATTCTCCGTATCTCAAAGACTACCGGATTTACAACATCCGGACAACACACGATGGATATATCCTTATCGGTTTCCCAAGGGAATTCCCCGCCGTACATTAATGTCCTGACGTTCGGTAACAGCATCCCGAAAGCGTTCAGGCAAATACCTTCGGGGCTTTTGCCGGTCGTTACCCACTCATCTCCCACCTTGTGACCCACACTGCATCTGCCCCTCTGCGGGATGACTTTAATCCTGACCTCGTAACGACCCGCCATAATTGCCTCTTTTTTATACTACAAAGAAAGTTCCCTTGCCCTTAATGGGAGGATGAAAGATCGCTCTATTTCTTGATTCTTTTTATTTCGAACACTACCGGATTCGCAGCATCGGAGCAGCAAGTCGTAGTTGCGTCTTTGTCTTTTTCCCAGGGAAATGTCCCCCCGAACGAAAGCGTCCGGATATTGGGATACAATACAGCGAAAGCCGGCAGACAAATACCTTCCGGCGTCTTCCCGGGCGGCAGGATCCATTCGTCGCCTACCTTGTGTCCTGCGGCGCAATTGCCTTTCTGTGAAACTACTTTAATCCGGATATCATAGCTGTCTGCCATCATCAATCTCCCTTTTTGCCTACGCAAGTTGTCNNAGTGCCTATGCAGCACAATCCTTGCAGGCATTGTATATATTATTGTATAAAGCCTCGATTTTTTGCAGCGGTGTGGATGAAAAAGCGATGCGCAGTAATTTCTTTTCGCTGTAGCAAATCACACCGGTGCTGTATTTTTTCAATAAAATATCCCAGACTTTATCCGGGTCCGCATTTTTCAACCGCACGCACATAAAATACCCGGAATTAAACGGCAGCGCCTCGAAGTATTTTTCGTATTCTGGATGCGCGGCCAGTGTCTCTTTCACTTTCAGGTAGCGTTCTTTCAACTTGGCTTTATTGCGTTCTTTCTCTTTAGCGTGTGTCTCCGACTGCATAGCATTCAACAATAATGATTGGGAAAGATTCGGGGCATTGGAAATATTACCTCTCACCGCTCCCGCTGTTTTATCTTCCAGCGCTTTGTATAACTCGGTGCCGCCACCCTTGATGCCGTAGGTGACAAACCCCACACGGAAACCCCAGGCGAACTCTTCTTTGGTAATACCGTCCATCTTGACCGCCAGCAGATTTTCGTGGGCATGTGCTAGCTGTGTGAAAAATGATTCCGCAAAAATATCCTCTTCAAAATCCAGCCCGAAATAGGAATCGTCCAGAATTACCACGAGTTTGTTGCCCGCTTTCGCCGCGTCGGTCAAAACCGCAGTGATTTCTTTCGCGGCTTCCCTGGTGGGTGTATAACCGGAAGGATTATTCGGGAAATTCAGCAGCACGATCTTTTTGCCGATGGGTTTGGCGTTTACTACGGCTTTAAACGAATCCATATCAAATTTCTGGTTTTTAAAAAAGTTAAAGAATTTCAATTCGGAGCCGTAAGCGCTGGTGAAGACCAGGTCGTAATTCTCCCAGTACAGGTCGGGCATAATAATCTCATCGGTCTCATCGGCGAACATGTATCCCACGATGCTCAATGCATGGGTCACGCCGCAGGTCACCACCGGCAGACTGAATTCTTTTGTACCGATCGAGGGGTTTTTCCCCATCATCAGTTCTTTCCATTTGTCCCGTAATGCTTTCAAGCCTTCACTCGGAGCATAAGGAAAAACATCTTTGGTCGGGAGGTCGATGTGCTTGGCAACGCTGGGCAGAACCATCGGTTTGCCGTCGTCTTCACACGCCGTGCCGATCGTGGCATTGATATCCTTATCTTTAGCTGCCTGTCCCTGCGCCAAAATGCCTTTTTTCGGGAAATAAATCGCTTTCCCCCGTTTGGACAACAACTCGTAAACTGTGGGACTATGGGTTTTGATGATACGATTGAGCTCTTCGGCCTGCGGGTTCAATATTGCCATCAGTGTTACCCTCACTTTGCATTAGTATTCCTAATTATACCTGTAAAAGCGCCCAGTTCTCAACGCGCTACCGGCAATTTTTACATAAAAATTGCCGGATCATTAAATTTGCCACTAGAAGCCGGAAAAGTAAAGGATCGGGTATTAAACGTCAGTTCCGGCTTGCGGCTATATGCAACAACAGGATGGAAGACTTGAACTCATTGACAATTTAAAATGCCGATGCTAGTATTGTGCCACATTCAAGGCTATAATGAGAAACTAAACAAGGAAACAATCAGCAAGCAGGAGCGTAATGATGACAACAAATGAATTGGCAGCACAGGTGAAAAGTTTAAAGGAAACCGTTGGGAAACTGGAAAAAAGAATCACTGTCACCGAAGACATTGAAGCCATCAAGAAACTTCAACGGGCTTATGGATATTACCTTGAACACTGGGAGGAGGAAAATCTCATCGGGTTATGGTCGCACCGTCCCGATATTACCCTGGAAATCAATGCCGGTGGCCAATACAAAGGTTGGGAAGAAATTAAAAAAGCGTTTAATTTCGGCGACCACTATACCGCCTACGGCGGCGTTAAAAAAGCGCCCCCGGAATACCTGCACATCCTGATGCCGCTTAGCGGTATTATCGACGTTGAACCGGACGGCATCAATGCCAAGGGCAGATGGTACGGCTTCTTCCAAGGCGCTCTTTATCGGGGCGGACAGCTGCGTGCACTGATCGGCTGCGGCATCTGGGAAAACGAATACGTCAAAGAGGACGGCATCTGGAAATTCAAGAAGCTTTTCTTCAACGATATTATCAGCAGCCCTCTGGACGAGGGTTGGGTCAAGACCCCGTATCTGGCCAATCCCCCGCACGGTTCTTCGCCGCCGCCCGGGCCGGGCACTAATTTTCAGCATTACCCGTCCGGCTATATTTTCCCTTATCATTATAAAAATCCGGTTACCGGGAAGTGAAACTTCGCGAATTGAGCATTTTACCTGATGTGCGAACCCGACGGCCAAAAGGTGCTAACTGAATACAACCGGAATCTAATATACATGCGGTTGTCTGATTCGAATTTTTGGTTTTGAAATTATTTAGTATTTCGGATTTTGCTATTAGGATTTATCAATGTCCACCTGGGAATATATTTATCTGGCAGTCGGCACGGGCATATTGGGTGTTGCTATCACCTTCGCAGTCATGCTCATATGCCAATACCTCGGGGTTAACATGCTGGATCACTTATGGCTGCTTGGCGTGCCTATCCTGCTGTCGCTAATCATCAACGTCATCATCGTCGAGATCTACCGTAAAATTAAAAAGAGACACTGAAAGGTTAGTTCGGTGATGGTAAAAACCGTCTCCCAATCTTAACTTTCATTCGGCACTACAACTGCCATGATGATATAAATCCAGAACCCCAGCGAACCGGCAAATAAAGAAGCGACAGCTACTACCCGCACAATTGTCGGGTCGATATCAAAATATTTTGCCAGGCCGCCGCAAACTCCCCAGATCTTGCGGTCTGTCCGGCTGCGGTATAATTTCCTTTCCATTTTTCCTCCCAAATAGCAATATGAGCTAAAACGTTTTCCTGTTCATTTAATGCCGACTCAGTGTGGATGCCCCGGAAACCTCTACTCTCCCCAGTTTTGGGCTGTCGCTGTATCTTAATGTAGATACTCCGTTCAAATCGATGTCCAGTGTCCCGTGCACATCGACCTCGGCAGTGCTGGCACCCTCAGCCGTAACGGAAGCATCATCTGCAACAAAATCAGTCAACGTTGCATGGCTGGCGCCAACCACGTTTAATTGCATTTTTGAAGCGGAACCTGTCAGCTTGATGTTACTGACCCCGGTCACCTGAAAATCGGCATTATCCGTAGTTAAAGAGCCTGTGACATGGCTGACACCGAGCACCGTCATATTAGTATCCGCTGCTTTCAAATCGTTGATTTCCATACCGCTGGCGCCGTCGGCTTCTAAATCAAGCGTGCCGTCGGATTGAAATCCTGTTACTACCGCCTGGCAGGCTCCTGATATTTTCAGCGCACTTAGTTCCGGTAAAGAAATCTCAGCACGCTGTGTCATATTCACAATGCGGAGATAAGGGTTCATATGCATATATAAGGTATCCCCGCTCTCCGAGACCGTTAATTCGTTGAAAAGATTATCATTCAATGTTACGCTCACATTATAAGTATCGCTTTTGGTAATGTCTACATTGAAGGCGGTGCTGATTTCGATTCGTTTGAAACCGGAATAGTCGAATTGCCGGGTTTCCATGTTTTTACTGCCTACTACGCGATTATATTCGATGCAGCCGGCCAGAGAGGTCAAAATCAATATTGCCAGAACCAGTAGTATCCCCAGACCTATAAACTTTTTCATCGGCACCATCCCTTTGAGTCATGGCTACTCAGTTTGTTTTTTCATTCACAATCATTGGTTTATTTTGCTTTCCGAACTCATCTCGCGAGGTAGCGATCAAAATGATCGATCCTAATCCCAGTATCCAGGCCGGGAAGAAGGCTGCGATCGAGCCCGCCAGTGCCATCCCCCAGGCTTTCCTCAGTAAAGCAAAAATCCCGCCGGCAATCGCCGCTACACCGCAAATAAACATCGGGATTGCCAACGCCCAGAGAATTGAAAATACATTAAACGGCAGCCACCCGAACCCCCAATCCTGCGCCCAGTTCCCCGTTATTCCCACCGCGAGGATAGCAATCAATATACCTAAACTGCCAAATAACCCGATTACTCCGCCGACTATAGATAATATGCCTGCTATTTGCGGTTTCCAGGTCTTTTCCATCTTTTAGAACCTCCTGTTCTTTTTCTTCAGCTAACTTTCTGCCGATAGTTTTATCATATGCCACGCCATATAATACACGCATCGGCTGCTGTGTTTATTTCCTCCTCCTCCTGCAGAAGGATATTTTTAAAACTCTTATCCTCCCAGGAGATGAGTTAAAAACTCTAATGACCTTTTCTCTTTGACTCATCATAAATTACTCGGAATTTATCACTATAGCCTGAAAGCTTTTTAATATTTTTAATTTGTTTGGTATTTCGATATTTGAATTTAGAAATTTCTTGATTATTGGCTATTGGAACTTGAATTATTATCCAACTCCGGGGGGATGTAAAATAGCGCCCAATCGTTTAATATTAGAACCGTGAAGATTTTAAAAAGGATTGCGGCCTGGTTTAATTATCACCCCAGCGGCACGGACATCCTGATCACCATCGCATTCGCTGTACTGGCGCTGCTTAATCTATATGTGAACTGGGGGACAAATTCCGCCTTATCTTCCGTTTTGGCCGTACTTTTAACCCTGCTGGTGATATTACCGCTCATTTTCCGGCGGCGTTACCCCCTCGGCGTTCTGATTTTCATGACCCTGGCAGTAATCGCTTTCCGCACCTCGGCTATCCCGGAAAGTTCTTTTATCTCCTATGCACTGCTGCTGGCATTCTTCAGCGCCGGCGCCTACGGACAACAACAGTACCGTAATCTTATACGTGGCGTTTCCGCGTTCCTGATTATCGCATTGCTTGTTTACGAGATATTTTATCAGCAGCGCGGGGCTGACTTCCCCACGCAGACCATCCTGTACCAGTTATCCGTTATTTTATTGAATGTTTTCCTTTTCGCAGCCGCCTGGTGGATCGGCGAAGTATTTCGCACCCGCGAGCAGCGGGAATTAGAATTACAGGAAAAAACACGGCAGCTGGAAAAAGAACGGGATGAAAATGCCCGCCGCGCAGTGGTGGACGAACGCGTACGGATAGCCCGCGAACTCCATGATGTTGTCGCGCACCATGTCAGCGTGATGGGTATCCAGGCCGGTGCTGCGCGGCGTATCCTGAAACAACAGCCGGATAAAGCTAATGATGTCCTTTCCCAGATTGAAGCATCCAGTCGTCAGGCCGTAGCGGAACTACAGCGGTTACTGGGATTTTTACGCGCGGACAATCAGGTCGATGACATCGCGCCACAACCCAGCCTGCAGCAGCTGGACTCGCTGGTTAATCAAATGCGCCTTACGGGACTCTCCGTTTCTGTGAAAATCGATGGTGAAAAGATATCGTTGCCGCCGGGCGTCGATTTATCCGCTTACCGCATCGTTCAAGAAGCGCTGACTAACACCCTGAAGCACGCGGGGCCGGTCCACGCCGATGTCACCATCCGTTACACCGGTAATGCCGTCGAACTGGAAATAATAGATAACGGTAACACTCCTGAGGCTGAAATTAATGCAGAAAAAGGGAACGGCCGGGGGCTCATCGGCATGCGCGAGCGCGTCAGTCTGCATGGCGGTGAGTTTTTCGCCGGGAGAATACCGGCAGGCGGCTTTGCCGTGAAAGCCAAATTGCCGTTGACAGGATGGAATAAATGAGTATTAACGTCCTTATAGTAGACGACCAGGCAATGGTACGCGCGGGTCTCCATATGATCCTTGAGGCGGAAAATGACATCCGTGTCGTCGGCGAGGCGGAAGACGGCGCAAAAGCGGTTGCTGCTACCCACAAATTGAAACCGGATGTTGTCTTGATGGATATCCAGATGCCGGTAGTGAACGGATTGGAAGCCGCCCGGCAGATCATTCAAACACCCGGCAATACCACCCGCGTCCTGATTTTAACGACATTTGAACGCGACGATTATGTTTTCGAGGCGCTGCGCGCCGGCGCCAGCGGCTTTATCCTGAAAAATGCGCCCCCGGAAGATTTGATCGAAGCTGTCCGTGTTATCGCTGAAGGCAATGCGCTGCTGGCTCCTTCGGTGACCAGGCGGATCATCCACGAATTTGCCCAACGCACCCCGCGTAAAGATTTGAAGGATAAATTAAACACTTTGACGGAACGAGAGGTCGAAGTTCTGCGCCTGATCGCTAGAGGCAAGACTAATTCGGAAATTGCAGTTGAGTTATTCGTCGGGGAGACCACGGTGAAAACGCATATCTCGAATTTATTTACC
Organism: Dehalococcoidia bacterium; assembly: GCA_003162335.1. Taxonomy (GTDB): domain Bacteria; phylum Chloroflexota; class Dehalococcoidia; order Dehalococcoidales; family Fen-1064; genus Fen-1064. The sequence goes on along the minus strand of PMMG01000090.1, from coordinate 3,197 downwards.
AAACTGGATTTCCGCGACCGCGTCCAGGCCGTCGTTTATGCCTACGAAAGCGGCCTTATCCAACCCGGCTCGGAATAAATTGCAGGTTAGTTCTCGCGCCCCTTGTGGATAGAGGTCCTAATCGGAATAGCGAGTGGGAGAAATCGTTGCTAAATTGTTTCCCCTAAGAAGAAGCAATTTTAGTTGTTCTTTTGAATTTATTTAGGATTTCGTATTTTGCGTTTAGAATTTTGCTCTAGATGGACTTTGCGAACTCAACAGCATTCTGGAAGATGGGGAATCCGTCACCGTCTTTCTTCGCCCCCAGCCTTGTCCACTGCGGATGCTGCGTACCCAGCACATGATCTTCCGGATGCGGCATCAGACCGAAAACCCGGCCGGAATCATCACAAATACCGGCAATATTTTGCTCCGAACCGTTGGGATTATAAGGATAACCGGTGCTTCTGCTGCCCTTTCCATCCGTGTAATATACGGCGATATTTTTAGCAGTGATTGCTTTCAGATCACCTGTAAATTTACCTTCGCCGTGCGCCACCGGGATATACATACTTTCCATCCCTTTCGTAAACACGCAAGGGCTCTTCTGATTCACACCGAGGTAAACCCAGCGGCATTCGAACCTGCCGGAGTCGTTGTTGGTTAATGTAACTCGCGGGGTTTCGCCTTTTTTAACGCGCGGCAATATACCGGCTTTCACCAGGACCTGGAAACCGTTGCAGATGCCCAGTACCAGTCTTCCGTCATCGATAAACCTCGGCATCTCCTCGCCGAATTTCAATTTCAATTCGTTAGCCAGAACACGCCCGCTGGCAATATCGTCGCCATAGCTGAATCCGCCGGGCACAACAAATATCTGGTAATCAAACAAACTGCACTCGCCGCGGATCAGTTGATTGACATGCGCCAGGACAACTTCTGCCCCTGCCTTTTCAAAAGCAAAGACAGCATCACCATCCCGGTTGGTGCCCGGAGCGCGTATTACCAGTACTTTTACTTTACTCATATTAATTCAGCTAAACCGTAATTTCCTTATTAGCCTCATATGTTATGACATACAACGCAATGGCGCTGCCCAGCCCGAAAGCGCTGCCTCCGGTTTTGCCTGCTATCGAGGAAGTGATATTCATGATTTTAGCCCCGTTCGCCTGGAGTTTAGTAAGAACTTCATTCATCGTTTTTGAGTCCTTCCGCATATCGAAGGTCGTATCAGTTTGAAATGTCACCAACTGCACGAATATCGGCATTATTATCCTCTATCCTTACCAGCGCAGTGGCTTCTGCCACGCTTCTTTCAAATCGCCAATCTTTTCGCTGACGATCTTTTTCCCGTTCAAACCGGATATCTCAAGTTTATTGGTATCATTCACTGTACCGATATTGGCAAAACTCACACCTTTCAAACTTTTTTCAAATTTCTCTTTATTTTCCGGGGTCACTTCAACAATAAACCGACTGTTCGTTTCTGAGAACAGGATGAAGTCATCACGGCTGATCTCGTCCGCCACCGGAATTGCTTTTGTCTTGATTTCCGCGCCCAGCCCGCCGGCAAAAGCCATTTCTGCCACTGCCGCACCGATACCGCCCTCGCTGCAATCGTGGCAAGCTTTCACCAACCCTTTTTCGGAGGCTTGACTCAGTTTTTTCATTAACAATTTAGCCTTGGCCGGTTCCACCTTAGGTACGCTGTTGCCGATGAACTTTTTTGTATCAAGATAAGCCGAACCACCCATTTCGTTCTTCGTTTCCCCGACGACATAGATCAGATCGCCGGCCTGCTTGAAATCCATCGAGACCGACCGTTTTACATCTTCCACGATGCCCATTGCTGAGATCAGCAGTGTGTGGGGAATAGCGATGACTTTACCTTCATATTCAAATTCATTGTAGAGGCTGTCTTTACCGGAGACAAACGGTGTCTCGTAAACCTTGGCCATGTCGTAGCAAGCTTGCGCGGCTTCCACCAGCGCACCCAGCATTTCCGGCTTGCGGGTATCGCCCCAGCAGAAGTTATCCAGCAAGGCAACCTGATTTAAATTACCGCCAACCGCGATGATCTGCCGCAAAGCTTCATCGATGGCCGAGGCTGCCATCCAATATGGGCTGAGCTGACCGTACTTAGGGTTAATGCCGTTGGAGACAATCACACCCTTATCTGAACCAAAAACCGGTCTGATGACCGTCGCGTCACCCGGACCTTCGTTCGTGATACCGACTAGAGGCTTGATCACCGTGCCGCCCTGTACCTCGTGGTCGTACTGGCGGATTACCCATTCTTTACTGCAGACATTCCAGCTGCCGAGTATATCTTTCAGTGACCGGCCTAAATCCTTCGAAGGGATAAAATCCGGTTCCGGATATATCGACTGATTCAGCACGGCGTTCAATTGCCATTGCGGAATGCCCTCGTGCAGGAATTTCATATCGAGGTCGGCCACCCGGTGGCCTTTATAAAACAAATTCAAGTGTTTATCGCCGGTAAATTCGCCGATGACCGCCATCGGTACATCTTCGCTCTCGCACAGTTTNNTCGGAAATCCAGATTTCGGCATAATTCAGGCCGGAATATTTCAGTGGGACTTTATCCAGGTCCACCCGCGCCCCGGTCTCTTCGCCCATTTCCCCGACCGCGGAGGATAAGCCGCCGGCGCCGCAATCGGTAATGTGATTATATAAACCCCTGTCGCGGGCCTGCAGCAGGATATCGATGACCTTCTTTTCCAC
>PMMG01000090.1:0-374 GCA_003162335.1 Dehalococcoidia bacterium | reverse complement strand
CCTTTGAAAATACGGCGCGGATGTAAAACGCCCTTCGGCAATTTGTCATAAGGGAAATCAGGCGGCGCAAAACAGAACACATCGGTATTCAGGATCGGTTTCGCACCCAGTCCGGTTCCCAGCGGGTCGCGGATGACGCCGCCGATGCCGGTTGCCGCGCCGCCGTAAGGCTCCACCGCGGACGGATGGTTGTGTGTTTCCACCTTGAAACACAGCGCCCAGGTGCCGTCGAAGTCGATCACGCCGGAGTTATCGACAAAAACCGATAAACACCACGGCTTGTTCAGTTCTTTGGTTACGCGGGCGATCGTGCTTTTCAGGATATTATTGACGATTTTGCCGTCGTAAGATATTTTCGCTTTAAAGGTTTTGTG
>PMMG01000070.1 GCA_003162335.1 Dehalococcoidia bacterium | reverse complement strand
AAATGTATTTTGCAAAAGGCTCATTTGTATGTTTCATAACAGATAATTGCGGCTAAAGGCTTGCGGGTTTTCGGTCTGCCCGGTTGTTTCGGGAAGCCTAAAGGCAGCAAAGCGACAATCTTGCAGCTTTCCGGAATCTGTAGCACAGCGCGCGCCATTTCCTGGGAGAAAGCGCCGATCCAACAGGTGCCCAATCCTTCATCGACAGCGGTGAGCGTGATGTGGTCGACCGCAATCGCCAGATCCACGGCGTAACCGGGCACGCCGCATCTCATTATGATATCCGGCATGGTTGCCACGGCGGCAATTACTACCGGTGCTTGTGCCACGTGCGGTTGTCCTCCTGACGCCTGCGCCAGTTCCTGCCGCCGTTTGCTGTCCCGCACCACGATAAATTTCCAATCTTGCCGGTTTGCCCCGGAAGGAGCTAAACGGGCAGCTTCGAGCACTCTGAGCAGTTTGTCCTCCGGCACCGGTTTATCTTCATATTCACGAATACTTTTTCTGTTTTTAATCGCTTCTTGCAGTTCCATGATTCTTCCTTTGACACGTATTTAATAAATTTGGTTATTATGCCGATTTTAGCATGTTTTTAATGTGAAAGCACAGCTGACTATGCAGAGATGGTAACCGTGAGTTGACAAATTTATCGGATAAATTTCGTGTAAATAATGAGCTATCTCCGCCACAATATAGTAATATTATTACATGAGATATAATCTTGGTTTAGACATTGGTTCGGTTAATGTTAAATTGTCGTTGATCGATGAAAGCAGCAATGTACTGCTTTTTGATTCTAAACGGATTACTGTCAATGCCAGGGATGCGATAAACTGGTTACTGAACCGGTTAAAACAAAAGTTCATCTTTGAACAAATCGAATCGGTGGGATTATCCGGCTCCGGAAAAACCGCGGTGCCGCGGGAATATCATTGGACAGAATACAGTAGTTCCCTGGCGATCGCCACCGGATTACTGCAAAATTATCCTGACGCGCGGACTATTATCCAAATCGGCGGGCACAGTTCGCTCGTCATCGGACTTGAGGATGGACTTAAAAAACCCTGGAAAACGGCTTCCAATTCATTGTGTGCAGCGGGGACAGGATTATTTCTCGAACAGCAGGCCTATAGATTGGGCATCAGCCTGGAAGAATTCACAGCGTTGGCTTTGAAATACAGCGGCAATCCGCCGAGAGTGGCGGCCAGGTGCAGCGTTTTTGCAAAAAGTGATCTGATCCATCTGCAGCAAAAAGGCGTACCTATCGAAGCAATGTGTTACGCGCTTTGCGAAAGTATCGCCCGCATGGTGGTTTCCCAGCGTAAAGGCGTCTACGAAGAGCCGGTTTACTTCGCCGGCGGTGTGGCTGCCAATGCCGCAATTCTGAAAGCAATCAAGAGTGTATTGGCGGCGAAGAACGGGCATGCGGTGCAGGTTACTGTTCCACAAAACTATTTATACCTGGAATCGTTGGGGGCGGCGCTGCTGGCGCGGGGAAAACAAGCTCAGGTCCTGATATTACCGGAGACAGAGGTAAAGCAGCATTATTTTGAATTACCCGGACTGGTCAAATATCCTGCGCCGGTAACATCTGCTGATCTGAAAATAACTAACAAATGTCACGGCTACCTGGGTATCGATGTCGGTTCTACCAGTACGAAGGCGGTTATCCTCGATGATACAGGGAAAAAGATACTGGCGAAGAGCTATTTAATGACGGCCGGTAAACCGGTGGATGCCGTCAAACAGGTTTTGCAGAATCTGCGGTTGGACGGCGCGGATCTGGTAGATATCAGCGGGGTCGGGGTGACCGGTTCCGGCAGATATTTAATCGGCAGTCTGACGGGGGCCGATCTGATCAAGAATGAAATCATTGCGCAGACCAGAGCCGCGGCGGATATCGACAATGAGGCCGATATTATTGAACTGGGCGGACAGGATTCCAAGCTGGTGATCAAAAGGAATGGTCTGGTTGTTGATTACCAGATGAACAAGGCCTGTGCGGCAGGCACCGGCAGCTTTATTGATGAGATGGCGGAGACACTCGGCATTTCTGTGAAAAACGGTGATTTTGCCAATCTGGCTTTTACCGCACAACACACGATCGACCTCGGCACCAAGTGCGCTGCATTCATGAGTCAGGCCGTAGCCAGCGCACGTCAAGAAGGCATCGCCATGGAAATAATTGCAGCCAGCCTGGCGAACTCGATTGCCAGGAATTACCTGACCAAAGTGGTGGGTACCCGCAAACTGGGACGCACGATTATCCTCACAGGCGCGGTTTTTTATAATGAGGCGGTTGTTTCTGCTTTCCACCAGGAACTCAAAGACAAAATCCTGATTGTGGCGGAGCACCGTGAAATCAGCGGCGCGATCGGGGCGGCGCTGCTGGCCAAAGAAGCCATTTCCGGTAAACCATCGAAATTCAAAGGATTCCGTACTGTCGTAGAAAATGATTGCGTATTGACAGTTTTCAATTGTAACAAATGCGATAACAATTGCTCGATCACGCAGATGAAAATTCCAGATGCCAAACCGACGTTTTACGGCAGCCGGTGCGACCGTTATGACAGCGAAACAGAGCATGCAATCAAAGAGACGGCTTTCGATGAACGGGAGAAAATACTTTTCCGGGAATATCATACGGATTCCGGCGACAAACTGCTGGTAGGCATTCCGCGTGCGTTGGTGATATATGATTATGCGCCTTTATTTTTAGGTTTCCTGAATACGTTGGGGGTCAAGGCTGTAGTTTCCGGTCAGACCAGTGGGGACACCATCGAACGGGCATTGGAAATCAGTTATCCAGAAAGTTGTTTCCCGCTCAAGTTGCTGCACGGCCATATTGACGCGTTACAAAAAGCCGATTACATTCTTTATCCCAGCGCGATCCGGATGGGGATCAAAGAAGGTGAGGAAAATCAGAAATATGCCTGTCCGCTGATCCAGGCTTCGCCCTATATTGTGCGGCAGGTATTGCATCAGGAAACTAAAATGCTCATTCCTACCCTCGATTTCAGCCGCGGAGATAAGGAAGTCATTGAAAACCTCGCCGATGCTGCGGTGAAAATGGGATTTACACGAACGAAAGGCAGAGAAGCCGCCACCGCAGGCCTTGAAGCGCAGAGACAATTCGAAAACGAAAAACTGGCACGAGGCGAAAAGTTATTAAAAGAACTGCACGATAGCGGGAAAATCGGGGTCGTGCTTCTGACCCGTTCCTATGTCTCGCAGGACTCTGGGGCGAACCTGGGCGTGGCGCAAAAACTGGCGCAATTGGGCGTGGTGCCGATTCCACTCGATTTTCTGCCTTTGAATTTAATTGATATCAAGAAATATTCGGACCGACCGTACTGGTCTTATGAAGGTAAATTCATTGCTGCGGCGGCCATCAGCGCTGCTGATAAACAGCTTTACAGCCTGGTATTGACCAATTTCGGTTGCGGGCCTAATTCATTCATTCTGAAAATTCTGGAAGACATTATGGGCGGGAAACCGCTTGGACAGCTGGAAATCGATGAGCATGCAGCAGAAGCGGGCATTGTTACTCGGTTAGAAGCTTTCGTCGATACGATCAAAGAGCACGCGCGTTCGGGACAGCCGGTGAATATTCCGGCAGAAAAAATATACCGCAGTGTCAGCGACTCGCCGCACAACGGCAAGATCATCCTGATTCCGCGTATGGCGCCGAATGCCGATGCAATTGCTGCTGCGCTGCAGTCTTATAATGTCGGAGCAGTAGTGCTGCCGGAGCCGGATGAGCGTAACCTGTTGTATGCCAATCAGGTGACTTCGGGCACAGAATGCCTGCCGTTTAGAGTGACTTTGGGCGATTTTATGCGATACTACTATGAAAGCGGAGCGGATATCAAGAATGTCAAGGGTTTTATGGTTGGTTCTTACGGGCCTTGCCGTCTGGGTAAGTACGCAGGTGAGCAAGTGAAGGCTTTGCGGGAGATCGGCTTTGATCTGCCGTTAATGCTGAGCGTGTCTAATAATGCCTATGGTGATTTGCATCTGGGGCCTGCGTTTGACCGCCTGCTCTGGCGAGGTATCGTGGCAATAGATTATCTGCAAAAGATGCTTTTCCACAACCGCCCCTACGAAAAACAAAAGGGCATAGCAGACCAGATATTTAACGATTATGTTGCGAAAATTTCAGAATACATTCGCCTAAAACGGGATTTAAGCCCGTTGCTCAGACAAGCTTCATCCGATTATGCCACCTCGATTAACAGCAGTCTGCCTCGGCGTCCCCTGGTCGGCATTAACGGCGAAGCCTATTTAAGGGCCAACAAGTTTGCCAACAAAGACCTGGCCAGGGTGTGCGAAGAGTCCGGTCTGGAAGTCGCGTTATCGCCGGTTACCGAATGGATCAGATACACCTCATTCCGCAAACTGGAAGACTCGATTAAAAATCAGAAAGCGGCACAGATAGTGCGCAGTTTTATCAGTAAATCGGTGATGGAATATGATGAAAATACCATCGCGGCTAGTTTTAACTTGAATACGAGGCTAAAGGAACCTACAACAGCACAGCTGCTTAAAAAATCAGGCCAGTATTTATCGCCGCGGTGCGGGAGTGAGGCGGTATTGAGTCTTGGCAGCGGTATTGAATGGATGGAAAACGAAGAGTTTGCCGGTGTGATATCGGTGATGCCGCACGGTTGCATGCCCGGCGGGATTATTTCGGCGATGTCGGAGACATTCAGTGTGGTCTATCACAAACCGTGGATCAGTTTGACTTATGATGGTTTCCAGGAATCGAACAATCTGGCGCGCATCAATGAATTCGCCGAGTTGATCCGGTTCTGCAATAAAGATGACGGAAAAGCTGGCGTGACCGCGAAGTAGGGATTTGTTTTAGGCCTGCTTTTAATTCCTGAGGTTTAATTTCATAATAAGTTTTTCTGCTGGTTCTCTCTCCCCCGGATAAGCCTGATACATTGCCAAAAGGGGAGAATAATTCGACTGTAGAACCAGATCCCTTTCGTACATTTTGCCTGCGGGCTCAAAGCGACCTTCGTTTTTCTTCTAATTCAGAAAGTCTATCGAGTATGTCATCCTTAATATCCTCCAGGAGGACTAACCGGCACAAACTCGGCACAGTATAATAACTAAACCGGCCTGAGCCAGTCCGCATTACGTATTGACTTTTCAGATAGACTAAGTTATCTTTATTGCTAATACTTAAAAATACTGACAATTACCACGTGAAAATAATTGAATAGTGCTCCTTCATTATCCTGAAAATCATCGTCGTCCGCGGATGACTTTTATGAATAGGTCCCGTAAATACGCGATTGAGGTTTGTGAATGGATAATTTCGATGTGATTGTCGTCGGTGGTGGACTGGCCGGTCTGTCAGCTGCCTATTGCCTGGCGAAAGAAGGCATTGGTGTGCTTGTCGTTGAGCGTGGAGACTATTCCGGCGCGAAGAATATTACCGGCGGCAGGTTGTACTTGAATCCCATCAGGAGCCTTCTGCCGGATATCATAGAGAAAGCGCCGCTGGAGCGGTTCGTTACGAAAGAACGCATCCTGATGATGAGCGACAAATCCTCCGTCGCCATTGAGTTATCCAGTCAAAAATTCGGGCAAAAACCCTATCACAGTTACACTGTCCTCAGAGCTAAATTCGACCAATGGCTGGCGGACCAGGTGAATGCTGCCGGCGGGATGATCGTGACCAAGAACCGTGTCGACGATCTGATCATGGACGGCACTAAGGTTCGTGGAATTATAGCCGGTGAGGATAAAATCCCGGCAAATGTCGTTTTGGCCGCAGATGGTGTAATGTCGCTGGTGGCTGAGAAAGCCGGATTAAAACAGCGGCAGAAACCACAGGACTATGCTGTCGCCGTGAAAGAAGTCATCGAGCTTTCGCCGCAGATTATCGAACAGCGCTTTAATTTGGCGCCTGGTGAAGGCGCAGCCCAGATGTATGCGGGCGCGATCACCAAAGGCATGTTCGGGGGCGGTTTCCTGTATACTAATCTCAGCAGCATTTCGCTCGGTCTGGTGGTCAGGATCAAAGACCTGATGGAATATAAACCGCAAATCGAAGCGCCGCAGTTATTTGAAGATTTCAAACAACGTCCGGAAATAAAGGGACTGATTGAAGGCGGCGAAACGATAGAATATTCAGCACACGTGATCCCGGAAGCCGGGATGGAAGGTATTCCGAAACTTTACGGTGACGGTATTTTGCTGGCCGGTGACGCAGCCGGTCTCACACTCAATACCGGAATCACGGTCAGGGGCATGGAGTTCGCCATTGCCTCCGGCGTGCTGGCAGCGCGGGCAATTTCTAGCGCGACCAAGAAGAAGGACTTCTCCAGTCAGTCGCTGGCTGAATATGAAACGTTGCTTAAAAACAGCTTTGTTTTGAAGGACATGGAGACCTTCAAGAAAGCGCCGCATTTCCTGGACAATCCGAGGCTTATGGGGCAATATCCGCAGTTTCTGTGCGATACGATGGAACAAATGATGTTTATCGGGGATGAACCCAAGAAGCGGCTGGTGGGCACCGCGATGGGAGAAGTCCGTAAGATCAAATTCACGCAGTTGCTTAAAGACGGTTATAATGCCTTCAGGAGTATGTAGAAATGGAACTGAATATTAAAGCCAAACTGGCAAAAGATACGATCAAGGCTGATTCGGAGAAACACATCAAAGTTAATCCGGAGAAATGCAAAGTTTGCAAGGAACGGGTGTGCTTGTATGTCTGCCCGGCCCATGTTTATACCCTGAACAAAGAAGGCAATGTAGAATTGGAACTGGACGGTTGCCTGGAATGCGGTACATGCCGGATCGCCTGCGTTGAACTGGAGTGGCATTATCCGCGCGGCGGGTACGGCGTGCAATACAAGTGCGGGTAGAGGCTAAAAGTAAAGAAATTAATACTGTCGAATTATATAACCAGATTTATTTCCGGGATAACTCCTTATGAGTTTTAGTCTGCTTGCTCTCTTCTGCACCCACTTTACGTGCCAGAATATTGGTGATGTATTGATTTAGGCTGATGTTTTCAAGAGCCGCCAATCTGGCTAAAGATTCATGCAAAGATGTGCCTACTCTCAAATGGAACTGCCCTGTATACTTACTGGGTTCCGGGATGGGGAATCCTAATTCAAGGTCGGTATCAAATTTTAATCGTTTATTAATTTCAAGTTCTTTTATGGCTGTTTCCGGAGTATTGCCAGTCCCGATTAAATAAGGAATCTCTTGCAAGCGAGCTACGCAACAAGATCCTTCATTGTCGTTTTCAATACTGACGATCAACGTATATGGCAATTTCAGATAGTAATTTAAATTTTTATCCATCGTTTACCTCCTTAGCTGTTATCGATTATTTCGATTAGTGTCCTGACATAAGGTTGACCCATAGGGTTTTTTCTGGGGTATGGATAAGAGATATGACCGATAACCGCTAATGCATGGCTGCCTCCGGCCTTGATATAGCCGTACTGATTGATGAGCCACTCAAAATCTTCAAGAGATACATTTTTTATATTTTCCCTGATTTTTAATTCTCTTTTTTTTCTTGCTCATCTCAGTTCCCGTCGAATTAATAGTACCAATATTGGTACTATTTGTCAATGAACGGCAACTACCAGTTGTAAATCATTGTAAAAAAGAAGCCCCCTCATATATCGAGGGGGCTTCTTTTACTTTTTATGAAACCAGTTAACTCTAGTAAGCAGCTCTGTAGATATCGCCGACACCTTTGGCGGTCAGCGGGACCGGATTATTCTTTGTTCTGGGTTGTTTCAGGGCGGTCGCGCCTACTTCGTCTGCCAGTGAGATATCAAAGCCGAGATCGCGCAGGCGGAGTTTCATGCCGATGCTTTCCAGCCAGTCTTCGCATGCTTTGGCGCCGTCGACATCGGTTCTGCCGAAGACATTTTTGGCGAACATGCGGTTACGTTCTTTTCTGACCGGTTCGACGTTGCGCAACCAGGATGGGAATATGGCGGCGAGGCCTTCGCCGTGGCAAATGTCGAAGCGTCCGCTCATGGCTTCTTCCATGCCGTGGCAGGCCATAATGCCCTGGGTGCCGCCGATCCGAGCGAAGCCGCCCATGGCACAGTTGCTGGCCCAGGAAAGCTCCGTGCGGGCAACCATGTCGTTCGGGTTTTTCGCAGCAATTGGCAGATATTTAACCACTACTTTCATTAAAACTTCTTTGAAGCCGTCATTGATCGGTAAGGTTTCCGGTTCGGTGACATAGAATTCAGCGAGGTGGGTAAGAATATCCAAACCGCCGGCCAGTATCTGCCGTTTCGGCAAGGTCAGGGAGATCTCCGGGTCGACAATGACGCACTTGGCCATCAGAGAGGGGTTACCGCAGGAGGTCTTTTCGTGGGTATTTTCCCAGTCGGTGATTACCGCGCCGACGTTCATTTCTGAGCCGGTTCCGGCCATCGTCGGAATCTGGATGATGGATGGCGCATTTTCAATCGGGTCGCGGTTACCCATGTAAGACCAGATCGGCTTGGTGCCGGTGCTGGCCAGAGCGATGGCTTTCGCGGAATCCATGGCGCTACCGCCGCCCAGGCCGATGATGAAATCGACTTTCTCTTTGCGTGCGAGTGCGGCACCTTCATCGATCATAGTGGCGCGGGGATTCGGCATAACCTTTTCAAAAACAATAGGATTGGGATAACCGCCTTTTTCCAAAATCTTCAGGACCTTATCCAGCAGCCCGACTTTCCGAATATCGGGATAAGTGACGATCATCAGTTTTTTCTTGCCTAATGCCTTCGCCTCATCCCCCAGTTGATTAATTGCACCGGGACCAAAAAGCAGTTTAGCCGGAATACTGATTGTGGTTATCATGGTAAATAAATCCTCCTAAGCATATTTCCGCTCACAATTTATTTTGCAGGGATTTCAATATGTTATTCGCACTGAAATACGAACCCTTGCTTTGTATTGATAAAAATAATATTCCTAGCTATGTCGCATTGTCAAGCTAATGAGTTGA
>PMMG01000063.1 GCA_003162335.1 Dehalococcoidia bacterium | reverse complement strand
TCTGTTGTCAACGATTGGTGAACTATGAACGAGTTCGTTAATGAGTTTTAAACGTGAGTACTGCTTTCCGGTGATTCGGTGGGATTGGACTCGATCCCCTGGCTTAACCGGTAGTTTCTGACAATTCCTGAAAAGAAGAGAACGAGAACTGCGATTGTGGCGGCGCTGCCAGCCATGATAATGGTGATCATTTTCGGACCTCCGAGCAGGTCGGAACCGATGCCGGCCAACAAACCCCCGACAGGGGAAAGCGCAGCGCTCAATGTCACCACGCTGGTTACGCGGCCTCTCAATTCATCGGGGATGGAAAGTTGCAGCAATGTCTGGTTGGAAGTCATGAATATCGATTCAAAAAATCCCGAACAAGCCAGGAATATCAAAGCGGTCCACACCTTCGTGCAAAAACCAAAGGCCACCAGCGAAATACCGAGCAAAAACAGGGAAGCAAGCTGCACCAGACCGCGCCGTTCGACACGGGAAAGCGCGGCAGCAGCCACGCCGCCGAACATACTGCCGACACCGGTTAAAGCCATCAGGATACTGAGCACTCTGCCGGTGGGGTCGCCGAAAACTTTTACAGCGTAAATTGGCGGCAGAATGGTGACGATCGGAATTGTAAATATCGGCAGGACAAACCCCATTAAAACGAAGGTCAGCGTAACACGTTTCTTTAATACATAACGGATGCCCTCACGGATATTTTGCAGCGGAGATGTACGCTTTAAATCATATATTTGTGCAGGGAACCGCAACTGCATGATCGTAATCGCGATGAGCATATAGGCAAAAGCCTGGACGAGGAAGTTACCACCCGGGCCGACCCAGATTATCAATACGCCGCCGATGGCAGGGCCGAAGGAACGCATCATCGCCGAACCGGTGAGCAGCAGCGCGATTGCGTTGGGGGTGATAGCGCGCGGCACCAGATCGAAGATAACCACCTGTTTAACAGTCTGGTCGATCGTATACGTCAAGCCGATCAGGAAAGCGAAAATAAAAATATAGGATACCTGTGAATGACCGGTGATGAGAACCAATCCGAATAGCAGTGTGATAACGCATAGCCAGGCGTTGGTGATCATCATCATTTTTCGGCGTTCTACCCGGTCGGTCAGGACCCCGGCTGCCGGTATCATGCCCAAGGCTGTCACCGAACGGATGGTGCTGAGTGTTCCCAGCATTGTACCGGAGCCTGTCAGTTTATAAACAAGCCAGTTAAGGGCAATCTGTTGAATCCAGCCGCCGGCTTGTGAGAGGATATGGCCGATTATTAAAAAGCGGAAGTTGCGGATGCGCAGAGATGTAAATGTCCCGATTATTTTTCCGGCGAGGGACGATGAAATATGGGAATTGGAATCGGGTTGTTTTTTATCGCCGGTCGAGTCAGAGTCAGGCACCTTAATAATAGTGCTCCTTGTATGGATTATAGTAGGTGCATAGCTTTAATTGAACTATGGATATTCCTATTGAATTTCGTTATCGATAATGTTATCACATATTATAATCGGAATCTGTGCTAAATAAAAACACCGGTCACATAGTGATAAATAAAGATACTGAAAGCAATTGGGAATACCTGCTAAATTATTGAACCCGGCGCTGTTTTCGCGGCATTGAAGTCTATCCTCTGGCTTAATATGTCAGGAGGGGAAAAAAGTCTGTGACAGGGGCAAATCATGTTTAAAAAATGATTAATTAAGCTTTAGGTTCGGCGGCGTCCGTTTTAGTCTCTTTTGCTTCACCTGGCGCTGCTGGAGGGGTGGGCGGGACGATTTTCCGGAATTTGTCCGGACTTTCCAGATGGTCGATGTACAGGATTCCGTTCAAATGGTCGATTTCGTGCTCCAGAACCTCGGCAAAAAGGCCGTCGGCCTTGATTTTCAGTTCTTTGCCCCGGTGATCCATGCCTTTTACCCTGACCAGTTCACTGCGTTTGATTTCGCCGACGTAGCCGGGAATGCTGAGACAACCTTCATTGACTACGCGTGAACCGATGCGGCGAGTGACTTCCGGGTTGATCACGACTTTACATTCGTTACCGGGAATATTAAGCACGATCACGCGCATTGTGTGTCCTACCTGGTTGGCTGCTAAACCGACACCGGTGGCAATACGCAGTGTTTCCTGCATATCGTTGATCAACTTACGCACGGATTTATCGATCACCTTGACCCGCTTGGCTTTTTGCCGTAAAACGGGGTCGGGTACTGTTTTTATCGGTAATATTGCCATATCATGTCCACCTAATATATATACTAAGGCTTATAGCCCGACAGGGTCAATATCGATTATCCACCCTTGCGGGAAATTGATGTTTTTCAGGAAAGGAGAGAGTTGCGATCCGCGCACAATGATTTGCCAGTGATATCTACCCCGCAACCGGTGCATGAATGCCGGCGCCGGACCGATGAGATCGAGATCGGGGATTCCCTTTGCGTCCCGCTCCTTGGTGATAATTTTGGCCATTTTTTCCGCTTCTTCGCGGCAGTGGTTGTCATTAGGGTGGACAAATGTCAGTGCCGCCAATTGTACAAAGGGTGGCTCTTTTAATTCTCTGCGAAATATTATTTCCTTATTGTAAAAAGCCTGATAATCATGTTTGGCTGCGGCCAGGATTGCGTAATGCTCCGGGTTATAGGTCTGGATAATGACCTGCCCGCCTAATTGTCCGCGTCCGGCTCTACCGGCCACCTGACTGAGCAACTGGAATGTTCTTTCCCCTGCGCGGAAATCGGGTAAATTCAATGATGTATCGGCAATCACCACGCCGACAAGTGTGACCAGCGGCAGATCCAGGCCTTTGGTCACCATCTGCGTGCCGATGAGGATATCGGCGGCATGATTTCGGAATTTATTGAGGATGTCCTGGTGTGAATCCTTCTTTTGCGTAACGTCGCTGTCCCAGCGCAACAAACGCGCTTCCGGAAACATAAGCTGCGCTTCTTCCGCCAGTTTTTCCGTGCCGATGCCCAGATAGCGGATGCGCCTGCTAAAGCACCGCGGACAGGTCTGCGGCGGTTTAGTTTTATAGTTGCAGCGGTGGCAAACCAGCGAATCGGAATCGAAATGGTAGGTCAGCGGAATATCGCAGCGTTTACATTTGATAACAAAGCCGCAATTACGACACTGGATGGTAGTGGCCGAGCCGCGCCGGTTGAGAAAAAGGATGGCCTGTTCTTTATTGGCCAGCACTTTTTCCAATGCCTGAGTGAGCGAAAGGCTAAAAATGCTGCGGTTACCCGCTTTTAGCTCTTCGCGCATGTCGGCGATTTCCACTTCCGGCAGGGGCGCATTTTCCACCGGTACGACTCTATCCGGTAATTGCAGAAGCTGATATTCCCCCCGGCTGGCACGGTAATAGGTTTCCACCGATGGTGTCGCACTGCCCATAACGACAACTGCGCCGGTCAGTTCGGCCATCTTGATCGCGGCATCCCGCGCGTGGTACCTGGGCGATTGTTCAGATTGTTTGTACGTCCATTCGTGCTCTTCATCAAGGATAATCAGACCCAGGTTTGGCTGGGGTGCAAAAAGCGCGCTCCTTGGGCCAACCACCACGTCCACTTCGCCGTTTTTGATTCTTTGCCACTCGTCGAACTGTTCACCCAACGAAAGCTGGCTGTGCAGGACAGCTACCCGCCCCGGGAAGCGGGCGGAAAAGCGTTCGATGGTTTGCGGCGTCAACGCGATTTCAGGCACCAGCGCAATGCCTTTTTTGCCGAGTTTAATTGCTTCTGCCAGCGCCTGCAGGTAGATTTCCGTCTTGCCGCTGGCGGTAACGCCGTGCAACAGGAAAACTGATGGTTTTGCATCAGGTGTTTCACGGCGCAGACCGGCCAGGATCGGTTTAAAAACAGCTTCCTGCGCATCTGTGAGATTTAACGGTTGGGATAACTGAACCTGGTAGCGTGACAACGGCGCTCGCTTAACTTCGATATTTTCAATTACGGCCAGACCCTTACGGACGATAGTATTAATGGCAGCCATATCACAATTAGTTTTTAACTTCGCTTCGGACACGGAAATCGGGCCGGATTGCGTTGCTAATAGAGTAAGAAGAGCCGTCTGTTTTCGAGATCTGTCTGGCAGATTCACGGATATTACCAGGGCTTCTTCCGCAGATATTATTAAATGAACATAAGGTACCTGTTGAGTTTTGACTTTCACCGGTTCAAAGGCATAGGTCCTTTCGACAAAGCCCGCTTCTACCAGTTGGGATACAGTTATAGAAGCACGCTTTTTCCCCAGCAGAGTTTCTATTTCGCTGATTTTGACTGAAGGTTTCTGTGACAGCGACTGCAATAGATGCTGTTGATTCTCCGTAAGTGAAGAAGTATCAGTCGGTTGCTGTATGAGGGAAACGGTAGTCAGCACCCGCCGTTCAAATCCGGGCGGCAGCATTAACGCGACCGCATCAAACAGCGGGGAAACATAATATTCACTTAACCATTTCGCCAGCAAGACCTGTTTGGCGGATAGCAGAGGCTGATAGTCAATAACGCCGCTAATATCCCTTGTCGGTTCAAAAGCTGGGACATCGGCCAGCTCAATGACAATTCCCTGGACAATTTTTTGGCCGAACGGCACATATACAGCTTGTCCGACGTCTACCGACAATTCAGATGGAATAGAATAACTGAAGGTCTGCCGTTGTGCCGCGGGTGCGTTAACACTGACCTCAGCATATTTCATCCTGCGCTCCCGGCGATCTGGCTCAATTAGGCCTTTGGTTGTTCAGCCGGCGGTTCCGGAATTACTTCCGGTTCCGGAGTGGTCAGCAGCTCTTTGGGGAACCGCTTTTCCTTAATACGGGCTTTCTTGGCGCTCAATCCACGCAGATAATAGAGTTTGGCGCGGCGAACTTTACCGTGTCTGATGACCTCGACTTTATCCAGCAGGGGAGAAGCGGTCGGGAAGGTTCTTTCAATACCGACGCCGTAGGCAACGCGTCTGACTGTGAAACTGCCGCCGGCATCGCCATTTCTGACGCGGATGATCACACCCTGGAAAGGCTGCACGCGCTCTTTGTCGCCTTCTTTGATCTTGATACCGACTTTGACCGTGTCGCCGGGCGTGATTGCCGGAACCCTGGCATTGGCTTTAAGGCCGGTTAGTTCTGTGATTTTCATTCTACTAGACTCCTATTATCGTGGTTGATATAACCTTATTATTATAACATTTTTCAGGTTTGTTAATTCGCTCTCTCTATCATATCAGGTCTGCGCTGTTTTGTGCGAATTATTGCTTGATTTTCCCGCCATTTGGCAATTTCTGCGTGATTTCCGGATAGTAAAATATCCGGCACCGCCCAATTGCGGAATTCCTGGGGACGGGTGTATTGCGGGTATTCCAGCAACCCGTCGGTGTGGGATTCTGATAATAATGATTGCGGCGAACCAAGAAACCCGGGCAGCAACCTGACCACTGCGTTAACGACGACCATCGCGGCCAATTCACCGCCGCTGAGAACGTAATCACCGATGCTGATCTCTTCGGTGACCAGATGTTCGCGCACACGTTCGTCCACGCCTTCATATTGCCCGCAGATTATGATCATGTTCTCATATTGGTTCATTTTTTGCGCAACGGCCTGAGTAAATAATTGCCCTTGCGGCGTCATCAGAATGACCGGCACGCCGGTAATCTCTTGCTGAGCCAGTTCGGCTTTGATAGTTTCTACCGCTTCGAAGATTGGTTCAGGTTTCATCACCATTCCGGCGCCGCCACCGTACGGGGAATCGTCCGTGGTATGGTGTTTATCGTGGGTATAATCGCGGATATTACGGATGTCCACTTTCACGATGCCTTTATCGACGGCTTTTTGAAAGAGCCCGCAATTGAATGGTCCTTGAAATGTTTCCGGTGAGATAGTGAGAATAAAGATCTGCATCGCCGCACGCGCCCTACAAACAGCACAACTTTACATATTCCAGAAATTTATTGTAACACAGAGACGAGTAATTGTGAAATAAGTTGTGAGTAAAAAATAATCAAGATTCACATATCAATAATCAAGGAAATCCTAAATACCAAATAAATCTTAAATCCGAATATCGAAATTCCGGATGTTATGCAATCTTGATCCGATTTCCATCGGGATGGATAGGCAGTCATAGCGGGCAAGGAAAATATTTCTTTACTGCTTATATTCTGTTACTCACAGAATTCGATGGAGTAATCCACCTGGTTTTCTATCCGGTCGGGGAATAATGAATCTAAGTTCAACATCGACGGGAACTGCCTGAATTAATCAGCTATTATAGACCCTTTTT
>PMMG01000059.1:1964-13615 GCA_003162335.1 Dehalococcoidia bacterium | reverse complement strand
TGATATGCAGCCCGCCCGCCTGGATCACCTCATCATGTTCTTTCTGCCATTCCTTGGGATCGCGCCCATCCGGTTTGCCGCCTAAAACGATATCAACACCGCGGCCTGCCATGTTCGTAGCCACGGTGACAGCGCCGGTTCTCCCGGCCTGGGCAACGATGGCCGCTTCTTTTTCATGCAGTTTGGCATTTAATACCTCGTGCTTGATCCCTTTCCGGGTCATGATGCCGCTTAAAACTTCAGATTTCTCTACCGAGACCGTACCGATCAGGATCGGGCGGCCTTCCTTGTGCATTTCCTCCACTTCCTGAACAACCTGATTGAACTTGGCCGTTTCATTTTTGTAGATTTTGTCGATGAGATCTTTCCGCAAAGTCGGTTTATTGGTCGGAATGATCACCACTTCCAGTTTATAAATCTTATGGAACTCTTCCGCTTCGGTGACAGCAGTACCGGTCATACCCGCCAGTTTCTGGTACATACGGAAGTAATTCTGGAAGGTTACCGTGGCGTAAGTTCGGGTTTCTTCTTCCACATGCACGCGCTCGCCGTTCGCGACTTCTTTGGCTTCGATCGCCTGGTGCAAACCGTCGGAATACCTGCGGCCGTGCATCATACGCCCGGTAAATTCATCCACGATGATAACGCTGCCGTTGTTGACCACATATTCGCGGTTCTTTTTATAAAGTTGATATGCCACGATCGCCTGGCGGATATAATGTTCCCATTTCAATTGAAATTCATGCAAACTCTCGATATTTAGCTTATTTTGCGCTTTGGTGACGCCTTCTGCGGTTAAACTTACCGTATGATTTTTCTCATCAACCAGATAGTCCAGGCCTTCTTCGATATCAGTGCCCTGTTGCTTGGCATCCATTTCCTCTTTTTCGGAAACGATTCTTCCTGTCAACTGACGCGCCGCTTTATCTGCCAAACCATATTTTTGTAATGCACCTTCTTCGGCTGGACCGCTGATGATCAACGGCGTGCGCGCTTCATCGATCAGGATGTTGTCCACCTCATCGACGATGGCATAGTTCAAATCGCGCTGTACACATCGCTTCAGGTCGACTACCATGTTATCGCGCAGATAATCAAAGCCGAATTCATTATTAGTGCCGTAGGTGATGTCAGCCAGATAGGCTTCCTGACGGGTTACCGGGCGGAAATGCAACCACGGGTCGTCTTCCTTACCGCTGCTGTAAGCCGGTTCATAAATATAGGAAACACCGCCTGACGCGCCGGCGGTCTGCTGTCCCTGAATGCTGGAAACCTTCATTCCTAACGCATCGTAAATAGGCCCCATCCAGTACGGGTCACGCTTGGACAGATAATCGTTAACGGTAACCAGGTGAACACCCTTGCCGGTTAACGCATTCAGATACAACGGCAGTGTGGCTACCAGTGTTTTGCCTTCACCGGTTTTCATTTCCGCGATTTTGCCCTGATGCAGCACCATACCGCCGAGCAATTGCACATCAAAATGGCGCTGCTTGATGGTGCGTTTTGCTGCCTCACGCACGGCAGCAAAAGCCTCCGGCAGGATTTCATTCAACGCATCATCCTGGACTTTCGCCAGTTGCTTTTCCAGTTGCTCCAGCCTTTCCTGCAGCTGCCTGGTCGCCAGTTCGCCGCTTTCCAGATTAAACCTGTCCTGGGCTTCCGAGACGCGTTTTTTCGCTTCCTGTAATTCCTGTTTAGCCTCGTCTACTTTCTGCTGAATATCGACGGTGCTCTGCGCTACCCGGGTTTTGAACTCCTGGGTTTTAGCTCTCAATTCGTCGTCAGAAAGCTTTTCGAATTCCGGTTCAAGCCCATTGATTTGCTCCACGATGGGCTGCATTTTTTTAATTGCTTTGTCGTTTGAATCAACGAGATTACCAAGCCATTTAAACATCTTTTTCCTCTTTGAGCGGTGTAATGCCCCACTTTGTTATTCCTGCCTACACAGGAATCTGGTTAATTCTTTTCTTGATTATTGTATCTTGATTCTTGATTATTTCCCGACGTTTATTCCGGTTCAAACATCGCTCCGATGGACAGACCGGTGTGAATACGATGGATTGCTTCACCCAGTAACGGCGCCATCGGCAAAACTACAATTTTATCCAGCCGTTTTTCCACGGGAACCGGCACCGTATCCACAACTACGACCTGTTTCACCTGACTTTTAGAGATACGCTCGATAGCATTATCTGAGAGTACCGGGTGGGTAGCGCAGGAATAAACTTCCTTCGCGCCGCGGTCTATCAACGCCGCGACCGTATTAACCAGCGAACCGGCAGTATCGATTTCGTCATCAAACGTCACGGCAATTTTACCTTTCACTTCCCCGATGACATTCAAAGCCTCGGTCTTGCCGGCATTACCCAGGCGTCTTTTTTCCACGATCGCCAGCGGCGCATTCATTCTGGCCGCCATATCGCGCGCGCGTTTGGAGATGCCGATATCGGTAGCCACGACCACCAGGTCTTCCATCTGCTTCTTTTTAAAGTAATCGCTCAGCAGGGTTAATGCCGTTAATTCGTCTACCGGAATATTAAAAAAGCCCTGAATTTGCGCTGCATGGAGGTCAACTGTGAGTAAACGGTTGGCGCCTGCTACAGTTAGCAGGTCGGCGATCAAACGCGCTGTAATCGGCACGCGCGGCTGGTCTTTTTTATCGGTGCGGCCGTAACCGTAGTAAGGGATCACCGCCGTAATTCTTTTCGCGGAAGCCCGCTTTAAAGCATCCAGCATAATCAATAATTCCATCAGGCTCTTACTGACCGGGTGTGACATTGATTGCACTACGAAAACATCGCGTTCTCGGACATTTTCCAGGATACGGACAAAGATATTCTCATTTGAAAATTCAAAGACATCCGCGCGTCCCAGCGGGATGTCAAGATAGTCGGTTATTTCTTTCGCCAGCGCAGGGTGAGCATTACCTGTAAATACCTTAAGCTCGTCCATTACTTCTCCTTCAAATAACACTAACCGTGCAAATACATTATACCACTAGAACAAATCAACCGACTCTGTTTGTGCCTGTGAAGGAAATGCAGCGAGACAAGGTACTTTATATCAGCAAATATTTGAAATTTCGTATTTAATTTGTATTTCGTATTTATTTGGAGCTTGGCCTTTGGTTTTTGGATTTTGTTTAGTGTTGCGTATTTAGAAATTAGGATTTAAGGTCGGTATTTCTTATACCGTAACGCGTATAACAATGCGCCGCCGCACAATATACCGATCCCCAATCCCGCCAACGCGGCGAATATCCACCACCCTATAGAACCACCGGTGGACGCCGGTTCGACCGTCAAGCTCTTGTCAAGGCCGCCGATCGAAACTATGTGCGGCCCCTCAATACTGGCCAGGTGCGTAAACGTAACTGTCTGGCTGGACTTTCCAGCCAGCTCAATTTCCTGACTGTTGGCATACTGCCCGTCAATTTGCATCACAACTTTATACATGCCGGCAAGGTCGCCGGTATTGGAAAGCAGCACGCTGATTTTCACCGTCTTGCCATTTTTCACGGTTGCCGGAGTTAATTGCAGACTGCTGACGGCAAAAGAAGCTGCTGATTGGACCGCCGGTTGAACGGTTTTGGTTGTTGTAGTTGAAATTAAAACAGATGCCACGGTGGTCAATACTATCGGAGTCGTGGATGCCTGCGAGGTAGTTGATGTAGAGACCACAGTTGGCGTAGTGGAGGATGTAGTAGTGGTAGTTGTCGTAGTTGCCGTTGTTGTTGGGATGAAAACCCCACCGCCTCCGCCCCCACCAGTGCTCGGCGCGGAATAATTGACGACCCCCATAGCTTGAGTCGAGGGAAGATATGCTTTGACATTGAAAGATATACCTAAAATAGTGACATCTGCATCAGTGAGCGTGCCGATAACATCATACGTTCCCGGCACACTACCGCCGGGGAAAGAGAGGGGTACCTGAACAGTGACGGAAGCTGTTTGCCCTGTATGATTGGGAAAGGAATTATCATAACGCAGGGAATAGTTGGGATTCAATACAACTTCGGCCCCGGTCTGTTGATTCCGCCCTATGACTGTTGAAACGATATTTGCGGCGCTGACAGTCATGGGTAAATCATGCACACAGTTGGCATTACCGATAACCGTGACCATAAATGCCTCGCTGCCGGTAATGCTGGTTTTGCTGAAAGCAAAGTTATAACTATAAGAAAAGTAATCGCTGACACTTATCGCGGCCACCGGCGAAACTACAAACACACTCAATAATACTCCGGCAACACCGCCTAGCAGTGCCGCGGGAATAAATCGTTTTATCCGCATGATCTTACCAACAGCACGTTTCTAATGAAACAAATCCGGCCAGTTACGCGGTTTAATCTTATCCGTTGGCGGTGATTCCTCCCCTGATTGATCCTGTACCACCAGCCGTCCGCTGACATTATCAATGGAAATCATGTATATACCGGGGTTATTTTTCACGACAGTAAAACCAACCACCTGGTTGCTGCCCTTCTGCAAGGTGACGTCTTGTGAGCCTTCGATCACCCCGTTAACCTTCATCGTCACTTTATAAGTGCCGTGCTTATTACCTGTATTCGTTACCTTGACGTTCACATGTGCCGTCGCGCCGGGAGTCACTAATGCCGGCATGATCGACAAACCGGACATACTGAAAGTCGCCGGCCGGATCATATATTGGACCAATAATAATGCTAAGAAAAGCCCAAGAATTGCGCCGATAATCGCGCCGATAATAATAGGAGTATTATTCTTTTGTGCCGGTGTCGTCGAGACTACCGGGGTGGTATTCATGGGCGCCTGCACTACCAGAGTTGCACTCAGAGTATCGACACCGATGGCATAGTTTCCGGCCTGGTTTTTTGTAACGGAAAAATTCACGTTCTGAGTTTCGCCGCCCCTCAGAGTGACCTGATGCGAATCTTCGGTCAAACCGTTGACTTTTAAAGCCACGATATAGGTTCCCTGCCGGTCGCCCGTATTAGTGACCGTGACGTTTACGGTAGCAATATCGCCGGGCTTCATTTGGGTCGGTGTGATCAACAAATTAGAGGTGCTGAAGGCCGCCGGTTTTCCGGTCGGTGTGGATATCACGGGCACATCACTCACTATCAATTTGCCGCTATCTCCGCCAATACCGATGGTAAAGGTACCTGCGGTAGGTTTGGTGACATTGAATGTTACAGTACCGCTGGCGCCGCCCGCCAATATGATTGTTTGAGTAGACGTCACGGTGCCGTCGGTCTTCAGATCGATGGAAAAAGTAGAGCCGGCATTACTGGTATTGGTGACTAAAACACTCACGGTAACAGCCTGATTAACCAGCGCTTGAGACGGTGAAATGGTAAATTTGGTGGTAGTAAAAGCTACAGGTACAGGGACAGATGGCGTCGTCGTAGTAACAACACCGGACGGCGTTGCCAACCCGAACATCGTAAAGTGACTGATCTGTACTGTCACGATTTTATTTACCGTATCCACAGTGGAAGTAAGCGTATTGAATTTTCCCTGGGCATCCAGCCAGCCGGCGGTAATATCGCTTTCATTTACGCCCGCAGGCAGCGTAAGACCCTTATAACTGAAGGAAATCGTGATCGCCGGGTTAAACGTGGCGCCGCTGGGCTGCATTTCGTAAAAAATCCCGAAAATCTTAAATCCAGCCGTTAATGCAGGCTGTGGATCCGCCGGGAATATACTGATCTGGCTGATTGCACGGCCGTCGGCGGTTAAACCGACTGTCCCTTTCGGAATGGTCAAAGTCACCAGATTATCGGATGAAGTTCCGATCAGATCATCGGTAACAATACCGGATGGGCTAATGTGATTATAGACATTGATATAGCCGAGAGGCGGTGGACCAAATCCACCACCACCACCGCCACCACCGCCACNNCCACCCGTAGTTGTAGTTGTGGTAGTCGTTGGGGGAGGAATAACCGCACTGGCGTAACCGATTTTCGCATTGGTTCCGACGCCCGCTGCTAAAATCGTGGCAATGCCATTATTACCGGTGAAAAACGATGTTAAAGCAGCTTGGGGACCGGCTTTAATGCCGGTATACCACATATTTAAATTCCCGCCGTTTACAACTACTGACGGGTAAGTAACCCCGAAATTATCCCAATCACCAGGTGCGCCCTTGGTCACTACGGGGTTTGCTGCGGTATCTTTAACCGCTCCCGCGCTGCTGTTAGCCAAAGTTGCGTGACCAATATTTGTGCCGGCTCCGGTGAAGACGGTGGTGTCTAGGCTCGAGGGACTTGCCAGAAAACTGCTGAATGTGGTCAGATTACCTTTAATACCCGTGTACCACATGTCGTAACTACCGTCCGTATTCTTGATCACCGCCGGCCCGAAAACGCCGTAGTTATCCCAGTCCGATAAATTTCCTTTGCTAAGGACAGGACTACCATCTTTGGCCCAACCGGAATCCCCGTTTCCGGAAGCAGCATGAGCATGACCGATTGCCATATTAACGCCGCCCAGTAAAGCAGTCTCGACGCCGGCGACGTTAGTTGCTGTGGATAAATTGGCCAGGCTAAGGCTGATACTGATGCCGGTGTACCACATGTCATAACTGCCGTCAGCATTTTTAATAACTGCGGGTGTCATAACTCCGATATTATCCCAGCCGCCGGTCATCAACACCGGATTGCTGCCGCTCTTTGTCCAATTAGTTCCATCTGTTGATGGGGATGAAGCATACCCGATCTTGGGTTGACTTGTGTTTAAAAAGGCAAGTGATTTGGTCAGGATATCACCGGTGGCAGTTTGTAATGAGAAGCTGATAATATCCGAATGCAACTGTGTAATGTGTCCATTAAAAATATCGTTTAGTAATGTTGCGATTTGGGGGGCGGTAAGACCAACAGGGTCAATCGCACTGAATAGGTTCTGTAAATCTGTAACGTTGATGGTATTACCTGCGTACCACATCTTGTATGTACTGGCATCATTGATTACATATAGACTGGAAATAAATTTGTCCCAACCGGCGCTCGGCGTCAAATTTGTAGAACCCACAATTGTCCAACTGGTGCCGCTTGTAGAAGTTGCGTATTTGACAGTTGTGGTAATGCTGTTGATATAAGCATTTAGTTGAGTTGTATTTAAGCTTTTCAAATAATCCAAGAAGGCTTTGACATCCGCGCTGTCACTTGCGGCCACAGCGGAAAAATTATTAACGTTAAGATGACTCTTTAAGTTAGCACTGAGGTGACTATATAAATCTGCCCGTATGGTATCGTCGATGCTGGTTTCGACGTACCACATTTTATACTGACCATCATAAATGACGGCTGCGCCGCTATCAGCGACAACAGGAGCACTGCCCAAACTGACTACCGGATTGCTGGAGAACGGCTGCAAGTTATAAGAGACCGCTTGTACAGAAGGAGTTATGTAAATTCTGGTAAAAGAAACAAGACCAATTAAGACAACAATGGCTAACGCAAAATACAAGAGTTTGCGGGGTAAACTCATAACATACCTCCTGTACGGGCTATTCAATGTTAAATTTCGCTTCCGGGACAATCGGCCTGGCGCCTTCCATATCCCGTAATATTTGTCCTGTTACCGCAGAGAATACGTGCCTCACTGTGATTAACCGATGTTATCCAATGAGGGCGCGATATGTTTAATACTCTCCGCGATACCTTTACACAGTTTAATATAACTGTCATCCAGTTCTTTGCTGCGGTGGCCGATTTCAGTTGCCAGCCATACAATATTATTGGCTAAACCGATGTCAACATACAACTGGATCAACTCTTGATGATGAGCAGTCAACAACGGTTCGTATTCGCCGTGCTTGGTATCCCAGCATTTAGTCTGGAACGAAGTCAATTTATCCGACCACGGCATGGTGGCAACCGCGAGGTTATTTTCCAGTTCCTGCATAAAATCCGATTTGCCTGCGTCTATATGCTTCTCCACAGCCGGTATGCTTTCCTGTTTGACAGATTCCGGTTCCCAGACATTGGATTGCGGAGATTCCGTGTGTTTTTCTGCCGCAGCTATACTCTCGCTCATGAAGACTTCCGGTTCCAGAACGCTGTGTTGCGGCGGTTCAATATGTTCTTCCACTACCGGCATAATCTCGTCTTTGATGAATTCCGGCTCAGGAACAACCGGCTTCACCGGTTTCTTCGGCTGTTTTACAACGGGTGTTACCCGGACACTGACTGCTTCCTGCTTTTTAGCAGCAACCGTTTTAGTTGTTTTCTTTGGCGCTTCCCCGACTATTATAGTTTTCCGGGGCGAAATATCGGCCGATTTTTTCGGTTCATCGGCTACCATAGTATTCTTTTGATTGACCGTGACCGGCTCTTTCGGTGTCAACGGCTCATTGTGCGGCAGGATCAACTCCGTCCAATTAATTGCCTTAGTTTCGACGGGCTTCTCTTCATTTTCAACAATCGGAGCACTTTGTTGCCCGGTAAATTCCGGAACCACGGGAAGCTCTGGCACAGATTGTTTCGGGCTCTCTATTACAACATTATTTTTCCGGCTCTTGACTAAAGCTTCCAGTGGATCCTCATCCACATTTGAACTCGCTTTTACATCATTTGATGCTGCGACGGCTGATGTTGCAGGTGTCCCGGCTTTGGCGTAATTCTTTTCCTTCTGAAAAATGGAGTATTGTTTAGCCTTTTTCCGCTGCAAAGCATACATTATTCCCAGGCCGACAATTAAACCAGCTAGTGCGCATCCTAATACCAGAAATATTCCTTGCCACAAACCCATGGTCCTTCCCCGGAAATTAACAATTTTTCAATTATTGATTATTTTTTATTATCAACAATCTTTTATCATGTCTATTTTAATCTATTCAAGATAGTTATCACAGGCCGAGTTGCAATATCGATTTTTTCAGCATTTCCGCTTTCTTCCAGATTTCCTCTTTTTCTTCCTGAACAATCTGGTGGATCGCGGCTCTGTATTCTTCTACCACCTGACGTGTCGCTTTCTTATGCTCTTCAATCAACTCCTGGGCTGCTTTTTGCATTTCAAGGTCGATGATTTTCTTGACTTCATCGTTAAGCTGTTTTCTGACAGCTTCTCTGTATTCAGCCTTGTCCTCGACCATTGTGCCTTTACCGTTGTCCGGGGTGCGACTTATCTTGGATTCCATCGTCAGCCTCCTAATATCGATTCATTGCACTTGTTGAATGCATTTGTCATACTTACGATTTGATTCTACAACCTGGCATGTAAAAATTCAATTGGCGAAAGGTACTATTTTACCTTCCAACATTAGTCATTTATGTTTGTTGAGTTATTATGTATCAAGTATACCCAAGAAGTCAAGTGAACTGGCACCATCATTACTATTGTACTCTTTCGTAGAGATATTCACCATCAGAATGTATATGCATGTCACCTCGTCTCTACACTCAATCCGGCCGCTTTGCCATTTGCGGTAAATAGTGGTAAGGTAATTGCAAGAAATATTCTGCGAGAAATATCATGACTGTTCATAATATCATACACATTCTGGTTGCTCCCCCGGAAACCATTGAAACCAGCATCGTAAAGGAAGCTGCGGGAATATTGCAAAAAGATCCTTACGAGACCAGGTTGCTTTTATCCGGCGCAATTCCCAAACTATTTGGCCATTACCAAAGTACCCAGGAGGCGGAATCGACCGCCGCACGTCTGAAAGCCCTGGGGTTAACGGTTGTTGTCATCAATGACACAGAACTTCGCCAATCTCCCTCAGGCCGTTTCACCGCACGTGCACTGAAATGGGGGGACAAAGAAGTTACTTTCCAGGATAAAACCGGCCGCGTGTTGAAAATGGAAACCGCAGATGTCTTTCTTATACTAAAAGGAAAGTTTATCTTGTATTCCGACAAAGAGGTTACCACCACGACAATGAAATTCAGTTTATCGGGAACAATAATGACCGGTGGCTTTCCGGTCTGGCGAAAAGTTAAAGAGAAGACAAAGGATACCTCAACCGAGGTAGGGTACTTTGCGCGGCTCTATGATCGGATTTCAATCGAGCCCAGAGTTGAAATCATTGAAAACAACTTTGATTTTTCTTCGCTTGGAACGAACATCACATTGTCATCTTTTACTAATTTTAACGCGATTGTAACGCAGATAAAAAACAAATTTCCTGCAGCTTTATATGACGATCGGCTGATTCAGCCTGCAGGCACATCCTCTTTTAATCGGGCTGATGAAACAGAACTTGATTGTAAGCTAATTTACCTCTCCCTGCGGGCTGCTGGTAATCCCGGCGCACCGAAATAACTAATTACCGGACGGTATCCGCAGATTCCACGGCCGCATTGGATCTTTTTTAATAATGCCCTTATCTCTGGACAAATGAGTATAATGGCGGTAGCCGCATTGTAAACAGACACACTCATCTTCGGATTCAACGTACATGTTCCCTTTAACACAACGCGGGCAATATAACCGCTCCGCAGATTTTTTGGCGTTATAACCGGGAAATAATACTTTAGTTTGAAATTCGTTTTTCATCATCTTGTCCAGTTTGTGCTGATCTTGTAGTCCGGGAACTCCGGCTTAACTTTATTTTCTGGTAAACCGGAATCAAGCTTCTTTAAGTACATCATCACTATTGCAGGGTTATTAGAGACACAGCGCCCCGGTTCTTGTTTGCGGCCGGGACGCTGTAGCTTGAACTTTGTTATTAATTAACCATACACCCGGTTTGTAATTATTTCTTTCTGTTGA
Organism: Dehalococcoidia bacterium; assembly: GCA_003162335.1. Classification (GTDB taxonomy): domain Bacteria; phylum Chloroflexota; class Dehalococcoidia; order Dehalococcoidales; family Fen-1064; genus Fen-1064. The sequence continues at coordinate 2,912 of PMMG01000059.1, read as the reverse complement.
AAATTTTATTTACTTTATCATTCACTTCGTTGTGATTTCTTTCCAGTTTGGATTTTGCGGACAGCGCGATCTTGATTTTCTTCTTACCGTTTTCGCGCACTTCTTCAGCATTGTGTACCTGGGGAAGTTGGCCGAGCTTTTCCATGAAATCAACCGGGTGATTCAATGTGACTTTGAATAAACTCTTGTCGACCAGGGTTAAAAGTTCCACTTCCTGAACTTCGCGCATGGTCTTGAGATAGGCATGAATGGATTCGATTTCATTCTGGTCGCGCGGAGGTAATATCTCTAATTCCAGTTTTTCTTCATAGACCGGGATGGGGGTAGGCGCTTGCGCAGGAGTAGCGGCAACGGGCGCGGGAGCGGCAGCCGGCGCAGTAGTAGCAGCCGGAGCATGATTGGCCTCAACTACCGGAGTGTGTCCGTTTTTCCCATTTTCGCCTGGTTTTTCAATAGTTACGTCCTGCATTATATTATCTTTGATCACTGTCGGATTGAAACCCTCGGATTGCTGAGCTTCAAAGGCCTTGGTCCAGATGGACTTCTTTTCATCTTCAATAATCTTCTGAATGACATTTCTTTGTTCCTCGGCGATCAACTTGATGGCGTTTTCGCGGATGCCTTCCATTTCCTTCGTCACCCGCATGGTTTCCTCATCAATAGCGGTTCCGATCGCGCTGGCCAGCCCCTTTTTAATGGATTCTCTGTACAAATCCATCCCGCCGACTTCGCTTGATTTACCGTTATTGCTTTTTTCGTTGATAATCGTATCCATGATTTCTTTCACCTCAATTATTTAGAATATGTTTTACGCTCGAATCTGTTTAAAAAGCCCTTGTATGTTTTTCTTCCGATTGGCTTGATTTCTTTAAGCTGTACTCGATTTTGATCGTTTCCGCTTCAGCTCGCATTAAATCCAGGTCGTTTTCCGTGAACATGCGCCACCCC
>PMMG01000059.1:0-1914 GCA_003162335.1 Dehalococcoidia bacterium | reverse complement strand
TGAAGGGTATGTATTAGAAGAATATCGTTTATTAAAAATCACTTTAAAATACCAACATATTAGTTATCAGAAAACAGTATAATAAGTTGACGGAAACAACAGCAGAGGAACTATACTATGCGAAAATTTTTCGAATCATTGCGGAAAAGTGTCAGACAGAGCATCGAGCGCGACAAGAAACTGGAAAAACCGATTGAGCGGATATCGATGTTGATCTGGCCGTGGCGGGAATCAAAGCTGGTGTTTTTTNNGTTGTGGATGTCGCCGTCATCGGCACATTCATACTGATCGCCCTCGGCGTAAGCTCTATTTACAGCCGGTTGGGCCATCAGGGATACCGGCGTGCGGCCTTTATTTTTATACTTTTACCGTATGTAGTGTTTATGTTTGGCGTAGTGATAAACAATACAATCAATACCTTCCGGTAGATAGTAAACGTTTCCATTCGGGCGTTTTTACTGCTATTTTGTGTCTGTAAAAATGATGATTGAAACCCCGGTTACGGCATGCTACATTATGGTTAAGATTTATCGCCGGGGGGATAAAAATGGAAACCAGAATGATCAAACAGACGGTAACCTTTAAGGCTGCTCCGCATGATGTTTACGAAGCGCTGATGGATTCTAAAAAACACACCAAATTCACGGGTGACAAGGCCAGCATCAGCCGTAAGGTCGGGGGTAAATTCTCCACCTTCGACGGTTATAGTGAAGGCACCAACCTCGAACTGGTGCAGGACACTAAAATTGTCCAGACCTGGCGCGCCAGCGACTGGCCTGAAGGTCTGTATTCCACCGCCACCTTCTCATTCAAAGCAATCCCGGCAGGCACCCGTTTAACGTTTACCCAGAGCGGCATCCCCGAAAAACAGTATGAAGAAATCGCGCAGGGCTGGCGGGACTATTACTGGACCCCATTGAAAGCGATGCTGGAAAAGTAAAGATTCATTAACGACGTACGCGAAAGCTTATCAAGTGTAACCTGCATCGCTCTGCTTTTTCTGTTTCCATTTGTTCCCGCAGACACGGCATTTCTGCCTTTTGTAAAAAAATGGCAGCGGTATAAGTATCAAAATCCATACCAAACTAAGCCATCGTAAAAAATATGGCAGTCCTAATTGCAATAAAAGCCAGGGTATATTCAACAGGCGGATATCAAAAGTAACTAAACGTACATTCTCCGAACTACATCTTGGACATTTTTCATCCTCAAGTTCAGCTGCATCAACTATATTTTCGGTGTCAGTATTGACAACCTGGGTCAATATCAAAAGTGCATCCTGAACATCCGATTTCCTGACCCGCAACTTTACTCCGCCAACAGCAGTTGAATACAGCCAGTTCGCAGTAACAATATAGTCATCGGCCACAAAACAATCTATCCCGGTATAATCTAATAAAGCTTGATAGAGATAAGCCTCTTGCGGATAACTGAAGGAAGCGATTGTCACTAACGGTTCTGCAGAAATATCAAATTCCGGTTCATGGGGAACATCCGGCAATTTGTCGACAAGGTCAATTTGGCAGTAATAACATTGCTTTGCCCAATCCTGATATTCTCTTCCGCACTGGGGACAAAAAGGCATAGTTGATATCCTCCGCTTCATTGCACCAAATGATCAATATACTGAAAAACCGACCGGACATTCATCGATTTATCATTTAGAGCTTGATTTTTATCGGTAATTTCTCTATATGATACCATCGCCGGAATAAAAATTAAAGCGATGTATGATTGTGATTTTGAACAAAGAGCTATACACATGGCTGTAAAAAGAATATCATTTGGAATTCTGAGGTTGTCGGAAAATAGCCGTTGGCAAATATTTATAAGGATTCCCGATCAGGTCGGGAATGACCTGACAATCCAGAAGATTTCGGACAGCCTCGTCAGGAGAGATTTTTTTAGGTTTAA
>PMMG01000140.1:17660-17841 GCA_003162335.1 Dehalococcoidia bacterium | reverse complement strand
GCTGTCCTGTCTCCATATCTATAATTCTTAAATTTATTTTCTTTTCCGCAGCTTGGTTTTCTTCGTTTGCCGGCGCTACTGACCACGGCTCAAGCAGTTTTTGAAGTTTATCAAAATCAGCGGTTTCTTTTTCTACAGCTTTATTGACCGGATCTTTAGGTTGAATATAACCACGGTATTG
>PMMG01000140.1:0-17651 GCA_003162335.1 Dehalococcoidia bacterium | reverse complement strand
TTACCGCCGATAACCGACCTTGCCCCGATGACTGTTTCCCCTCCAAGTATTGTTGAACCGGAATAGATGATAACATCGTCTTCAATGGTGGGATGACGCTTTTTACCGCGCAACCGTTCGACTTCCTCCTTTGCCAGGGATATCGCACCTAATGTAACTCCCTGGTAAATTCTGACATTATTTCCGATATCAGCGGTTTGCCCGATTACCACACCNNGCGGGATGAATATCAATTCCGGTTAGTCCATGCACATATTCACTGATAATACGAGGCATAAGCGAGATATTCTGGAGGTGAAGTTGATGGGCTATGCGATAGACGGTAACCGCCAGCAATCCGGGGTAGCAGAGAATGATTTCGTCGTAACTCCCCGCTGCCGGGTCGCCCTCAAAAGCCGCCCGCACATCTTTGGCCAGCAGCATCCGTAAACGCGGCAACTCACGTATAAACTTAACCGCTTCTTCACGCCCCTGTTCCTCACAATGCGTACAAGGACGGTCCTGGCGGATGCAATCGTGCTTTATACAGAGGGTTATTTGTACGGAGAGTTCCTCAAACAAGGATGTTGTTTCCTGCCCCAGATAGTATTTCAGGTTCACTTTATCAAGCTGCTCGGAAATGAAATAACCGGGGAAGATGATTCTACGGAGCCGGTGGATAATGCCCACCATCGCATCGCGCGAGGGAATCGGTTGCGAGTCCACATGATCAAAACTATCCGGTTGGTTACAGGTCGCGACAAGTTTTTCTACCGCTGCAGGGATGTCTTCCCGGAAATTTTTCAATTCCTGGATTTCGGACTCACACCTGTCTTTTTCAGCTTTGTTTTCCATTTATTGCATCCTTCCTTGAAAATATGTTTCACACTCAGTAAACATAACTAAATATTAGCTAAGTAAGTATTTTTTCAATGATACCGCCGCCGATTACCACATCTTCCCGATAAAAAACAGCTGCCTGACCGGGGGTGATGGCTAATTGACTTTCTTCAAATTTTACATCTACGTTTCCATTATCTGCCGGAGTTAACACTGCCCTGGCTTCATGATGAGCGGAGCGGATTTTTACGTTGGCTAAAAGAGGTTCACGCAAACCTTCAATTGCTATCCAGTTTAAATTAGAAACGGTAAATTCATTTTTATAGATATCCGGTTTTGAACCGGTAATTACCGCATTTCGGGCAGAATCCAATGCAATGACGTATAGCGGCTGTTTTGCCGGGATTTCCAGCCCTTTGCGCTGCCCGATGGTATAGAATTGCAACCCGCGGTGCTGTCCTATTGTATTCCCTTTTTTATCGAGGATTGGACCTGGATTTGATTTTGACTGAATGATCGAAGTATAGTCACCGCAAACAAAGTTCTGGCTATCCGGTTTATCTGCCACCTCCAGTCCGAACCGCTTTGCCATTTCCCTGACTTCTACCTTGGTGTAATCACCCAACGGCAGCAGCAGATGACTGAACTGCGTTTGAGATAGAAATGCCAGGAAATAGGTTTGGTCTTTAGCCAGATCTTTCGCTTTTTTTAAGATATACCGGCGGTTTTCGTCACATTCTACTCTGGCATAGTGGCCGCTGGCGATAAAATCGAATTCAATCCCGCTAGATCTCGCTCTATCTACTAAAGCCCCGAATTTAATATTCGGGTTACATCTCACGCAGGGGTTGGGAGTCCTACCGGACAAATATTCGCTGCAAAAGTAATCCAGAACTCCGGTCTGATACTCTTTGGTCAGATCCAGTACATGAAAGTCAATCTTCAGATTCTGCGCCACTCTCCGGGCTTCCTCAATGTCCTCTTCTTCGCCCGGACCGTAACAGCCGTGATGGGTTGCCGCTTCCTTGCCGGTTTTTCCGTCCCATATTTTCATGGTAACGCCGATAACCGTAAATCCCTGTTCTTGAAGCAAAGCAGCTGCAACAGAAGAATCCACGCCGCCACTCATTAGTGCCAGAACTTTTTTTACGTTAGTTGCCATTGAAATCATACTCATCTATCTTAATTATATCTGTATTTTCAAATTAAAATATTTGAAACGGTCATCTGCAATAGGTGTCAGTCAGTTCATGCAAAGCTGAAAGTACTTTATCAATCTCTTCGTGGGTTGTAAAAACATGAGTGGAAATGCGTACTGTGCCTTCAAACCCAAGACGGTGGTGCAGAATATGCGCACAGTGGAAGCCTCCGCTGACGAGAATCTGGTAGCGGTCGCAGAGCAGACGGGCAAGTGCGTCCTGGCTGAAGCCCGGTACTTTAAGGTTAAATGTAACCAATCCGATGCGGCTTTCCAGCGGCGCCGAAGCAGCGATAATGTGTATGCCGGGGATAGTTTCCAATCCATGCACCAGTTGACGTCCCAATGACTTCGAATGAGCCATTATTCTTTCCATACCAAGCGACCGCAGCCATTTCACTGCCGTCCCAAGCCCGATTGCGCCTTCAATGTTGGGAGTCCCCGCCTCGAACCGTTGCGGGACATCCTGAACCTCAAAGCGGTCTTCGCTGTGATATCGCACCATGCCGCCGCCGGTTTGATAAAGTGACAGCTTCGCTAAACGTTCGCGTTTGCCATACAATACCCCGATTCCAGAAGGCCCTAACAATTTGTGGCCGGAAAGAACGAGGAAGTCGCAATCCAAAGCGCGTACGTCAAGCGGAATATGACTTGCGCTTTGTGCGGCATCAATTAAAACGGGGAGACCCCGGCTATGTGCAGCCTCGACCCAATGTTCGACCGGCGCAATAATACCCGTGGTGTTTGAGATATGCGCCAGCGTAATTATTTTAGTGTGCAGCGATATAACTTTTTGTACGTCAGCGTAAATGGGGAAACCGTCGGTCGATAAACCAACGGGCACAATCCGCGCCCGCAGACGCCACGGCAGATAATTAGAATGGTGTTCAGCAGGAGTCAATACGACTTCGTCATCCGGCATTAAGCCCAGCCCGTTGGCGACGATATTAATACCTTCGGTGGCATTTCTTGTGAAAATAATCTCCGATGGGGAGGCATTCAGGAATTTAGCGACTTCACGGCGCGCGTTCTCGTACGCCTCGGTTGCTTCATCGGCCACTGTGTGAATCCCCCGGTGGACGTTAGCCGCAGTATGTTGATAAACTCCGTTTACGGTATCGATGACACATTGCGGTTTCGGCGAGGTTGATGCGCTATCGAGATACACAATCGGACGGCCGTCAATCTCACGGCGAAGAAAAGGAAACTCCTTGCGGGTAAATTCCAGAGAATCGGCCATTAAAAAAATTCCTCTGCCTGTAACGGCCAGGCGGTATGTGCCAGGCGGAATTTCCCTGACTGTTCCGGCACCAGCGCGGAGTCGCGCGCAATTTCAATTATTGCATCGGAGCCGTATAAACGGTGCAAAATATCCGGTAAAATATCTGCGGAATTTAGCTGAGTTGCAGGGTCTGCCTCATAAGACATCGAATAATGCTGAGCATCTGCTTGTGCAAGGTGATAATTTAAAAGGGCAGTGGCGGGTTCGAGTGCGTCATCAAGCTGTTTCAGGGTAACAATACGGCCTTTGGTATCAAAAGTGATATCACGGGTCCTGCCCTCAACACCTGGGACAATTAATCCATCCGCACGTCCGCAGGAACATTCTTTCCCGGTGTTCAGCAAGGCAATATCTCCCACATCGTAGCGCAATAAAACAAACCATGGGTTATCCAGTGTGGAAACCAGAATGCGCCCTAGATCAGGATTTCCGAATTTTGTTTTAAGGGGCTGGATGTCCACATAGCATGTGGCGGTGTTCTGATGAAAAGAACCCGCTTCGCACTGCGTAAAAACATGCCCCGTTTCGGTTGAACCATAGGAACTAACTACCGGAATTCCGGGAAATGCCCGATGAATCTGCCGGTAATGTATTTGAGATGGAAATTCGTAGGTCAGGACAATGCATTTCGGTTGACATAAAGTATAACCTGCTGACAAGCAGGCCTTTGATAATATGCTCAGGTAAGCAGGGTCAGCTTCGATAATATCCGGTTGAAATGACTCGAGCTCCTCTACCATACGTCGGATATTTTTATTATCCCAAGCGGTAGGGTCGGGCGTCTGATTCAGAAAAAGTAAATTACCGATAGTCCGTTCGCGCATTGGTGATTCGCCGACATGGCAAAGGTTGCCGGAGCAGGCCGGGGTGGCGAGCACTGCCTCCCGGTGAGGACGGCTGAAAATATTATTGAGCACTGCATTAAGTTTAGCTGCTGCCAGCTCGGAACGGTCCCACCATTTTTGATTCCAAACCACTGAAACCCTTTCTTCAGCAGTTCCGCTGGTACTCTCCATTTCAATCTCGCCGGAAGCAAATCCTTCCTTGCATTTGTATTTTTCAGCAATGAATCCGTCGGGTACATAGCTACGCAGGTCTTTTTTGGTCAGAACAGGGAGAGCCGCCATGCGGTCGGTTAGAGAAAACGCGGGACCTTTGTCATATTGTTTCCACGCCTTGTAAAACGGGACACTCGAAAGAGCCTGTTCCAGGGCAGACTTACAACGCTCAATATAAGAATTAGTTGTCGTAATAATTCCCTTTGATCTATATTATAGTGTTTAGTTTTCCGAAGAATCCACAATTTTTCTGCCCGTTATCGCACAAAGAACAATATTGTCCTTTGCGCTAAATCGAAATTACCAGAACTTTGTCTCCCTGTTTTACCTTATCAGTTTTTTTCTCATCGGGATCAACAATCGTTCCGTTAACGGCGATCAAGACAGGAACAGAGGAAAGCTGGAGATCATCCAGTATCTCTGAAATAGCCATGGTTTTTTCGACAACAATCTCTTTCATTCTGTTTCTTCGTGATGTGGGGTTTTGTGTAATTTACGCAAAGCATCTGTATTTCTGGTTGGGTTTTTCTTGAGATAATCGTCAATAGCCGAACTCAGAGCTTCTTCGGCGAGAACGGAGCAATGCATTTTTATCGCCGGTAATCCGCCCAAAGCTTCAGCGACGGCTTTATTGGAAATTTTCAGGGCATCTGCCAGACTTTTACCTTTAACCATTTCGGTGACCATGGAACTGGTAGCAATAGCCGCGCCGCAGCCGAATGTCTTGAACTTGGCATCGGTGATGATATCATCTTTAACTTTGATATAGAGCTCCATAATATCACCGCAAACGGGGTTTCCGACGTGCCCGATGCCGTCAGGATTTTCCATGTCGCCGGTGTTCCGCGGGTTATTGAAATGATCCATCACTTTTTCGCTGTACAATGAAGATCCCTCACAAATTTAGTTTTGTTTAGCCTGGGCTCAAGTTTTTCGTCAGGGGTGACATAGCCCGGAGTTTACCGATAATTCGCGGCAGAATCTCCAGCACTTTCTCTACCTCTTCTTCGGTAGTCCATTTACCCAGGGTAAAGCGTAAGGAGCCGTGTGCCTGTACGTGTTCCAATCCGATAGCCAGAAGTACGTGCGATGCTTCCAGACTGCCTGAACTGCAAGCAGACCCTGTAGAAGCGCAAATTCCCACTATATCCATGTTGAGGCACATGGATTCACCTTCCACAAATTCGACGCTGATATTTACGTTGTTTGGCAGCCGCTTGACGGGATGGCCGTTCAAGTGCGTCCGGTCAACTTTTTGAACAATACCGGAGATCAGTTTGTCACGCAGGCCGATCAAACGTTGTGTTTCACCTTCCAGATCTTGTCCCGCAAGTTCGGCGGCCTGGCCCAAACCAACAATTCCGGGGACGTTTTCCGTGCTGGCCCGCCGGCCTCTTTCCTGTCCGCCGCCGTGCATAAAAGGAGTCAATTTTGAACCTTTGCGAGTATAAAGTACGCCTACACCCTTCGGACCATATAGCTTATGCCCGGACATCGAGAGTAAATCAACCCCCAATTCATTTACATTCACCGGTATGTGTCCCGCTGTCTGCACGGCATCTGAATGAAACAGGATACCGGCTTCTTTGGCAATCTTACCGATCTCAGAGATTGGTTGAATCGTACCTATTTCATTATTAGCATGCATCACTGAGATAAGGATCGTCTTGTCTGTGATTGCCTTTTTTACGGAATCCGGGTCGACCAAACCGTATTTATCCACCGGTAAGTAGGTAATTTTATATCCCATTTTACCAAGGAATTTGCAGGACTCTAAAACGGCATGATGTTCAATGGCTGAAGTAATAATATGATTGCCTTTTTTCTGGTTAGCGTAGGCTGCACCCTTCAGCGCAAAGTTATCCGCCTCAGTGCCGCCGCTGGTGAAAATGATCTCTTCATCCCTTGCTCCGATAAGCCGGGCGACTTTCCCACGGGCTTCTTCCAGAGCATTTTTCGCTTCCTGCCCATAAGAATAGATAGCCGAGGGATTTCCAAAAGCATCATGAAAATATGGTAACATTGCCTGCACCACATTGGGGTCGGTGGGTGTGGTAGCAGCATAATCCAGATATATCCGTTGCATTATTTCCTCCTCCGTTATTTTTGATTTTTAATGAGGAATATCCCGGTTTGCGCAAAAACATTTGGGAAAAATTTTATTCTCCGGTTGCCGTCGATATAAATCACCTTCTCTATTTCCAGATGCCTGTCACGGCAATATGCCTGAAAATCTGTTATCGATAAAAAGTGCAGATTTGGAGTATCATACCACATATTAGGTAAAGACGGCGTGACCGGCGTCCGCCCTCCGAAAACCATTTGCAGCCGGGATTTGTAGTAGACAAAATTAGGGAAGCCAATAATTACTTTATTGCCCACTCTTAAAGTCTCTTTCAGCACGGCCTCCAATTTGACTACCTGCTGTAAACTCTGGTTTAAGATTACAAAATCAAACGACCTGTCGCCATAATCAGATAGACCGCTTTCAATATCCTGTTGGGAGACGCTGATACCGAGCGAGGCACATTTCCGCACAGCTTCCGGGTCAATTTCGATCCCGCTGCCGCGGATATTTTTAATTTTTACCAAAAGATTCAGTAACTCGCCGTCGCCGCAGCCCAGGTCAAGAACAGACGATCCGGTTGGAATCAGGTCAAGTATGGCCCTGTATTCGAGTTTTACTTTTTTAATATCAGGTATTGGCAAATTATTACTCATCTGATACCCTTCTCAGAAAATTTTTAATAAAATGTTCCTGCTCTTCGACTTCAAGAAGAAAAGCATCGTGGCCATAAGTGGAGTTCAGTTCGCAGTAACTGACATCTACCTGCGCCTGTTTGCATGCCCGGACAATTTCCTTGGATTGGTATGCGGGATACAGCCAATCGGATTTAAAGGCAATGACCAGAAATTTTACCGCTGATGCGGCCTTAAAGACTTTTTCCAGACTACCGCCGTTGGTGAGGTCGAAACGATCAATCGCTTTAGTGATATAAAGATATGAATTGGCGTCAAACCTTTTCACAAAATTATCACCGCGGTATTGTAAATAACCCTCAACTTCAAAATCCGGGCTGAATTTTTTATCGCCGTGTTCTTCTTTAACCCGCCTGCCAAATTTTTCCCCCATGGAAACATCGCTCATGTAGGTGATATGCCCGATCATGCGGGCTACCGACAGACCGCTGCGTGGAGCTGATTTGCCGTAATAGTTCCCGTCGTTCCAATTCGAGTCTGCCATGATGGCTTGCCTGCCGACCTCGTTGAACGCGATCTGCTGAGGGGAATGACGGGCAGATGTGGCAATCGGTATTGCGGTGGCGACCATTTCCGGGAAGGATACGGTCCACTGCAGCACCTGCATCCCGCCCATGGAACCGCCGGCAACGCATACCAGCTTTTTAATGCCCAGACTTTTTACGAGATAAGATTGCGCTGTAACCATGTCTTTAACGGTAATCAGAGGAAAATCCAGCCCGTATGGACGATTAGTCTTCGGATTGATGGTGGAAGGACCAGTTGAACCATGACAGCCGCCGATAACGTTGGAGCAGATGACGAAATATTTATCAATATCAAATGCCTTGCCGTGACCTATCATATTATCCCACCAACCCGGATCTTTTTCTCCTGGATGATAACCGGCTACGTGCGCGTTGCCTGTGAGTGCATGCAGAATCAGAATGGCATTGGATTTATCCTCATTCAGCGTACCATAGGTTTCATAGGCCAATGTCACCGGACTGAGCTTTTCACCTGATTCGAGTTTCAATTCATCCGGTGGATTTCCGAACGTGAAATATTTCGTCTCAACAAACCCAAGGCCTTTATCGGTGTTTTCAATTATTTTAGTCAAGTTGTGGTCTCCTTAGAGCAGCATTGACGGTGTGAAGTCTTACATGATCAACGCATTGACCTCCCGGAATTTGAAAAATCCCGGGAGACGCTGATCCTCTCAACAGCTTGTAATGTCATTTCGATATCTTCAGCGATGTTAAGATACGACAGACTGATACGCACTGTTCCCTGTGGGAATGTCCCCAGAGTTTTATGCATTGCCGGTGAGCAGTGCAGGCCGGTCCTGACCTTCGTATCAAACGCCTGGTCAAGGATTGTTCCCACATCTCCGGGTGTGTATTCTTTTATATTGAAAGAAACGACAGGCGCCTGCTGCGCCCTGTTTCTAGCTGCATAAACCGTGACTCCGGATATTTTTCCCAAACCGTCAATCAACCGGTTGGTCAGGGACTGTTCATGGGTCATTATCTTGTCCAATCCTTCACCGAGGATAAATTTTAATCCTGCACCAAGTCCCGCGATGCCAACACTATTAAGCGTCCCGCTTTCAAATCTATCGGGTAAATTCACCGGTTGTTCCTCCTGTTCTGAATAGGAACCGGTACCGCCCTCACGGATCGAATCCAACTCAGCATGATCACTAATGTAGAGCACGCCTGTTCCGGGCGGTCCAAATAAGCCTTTGTGTCCGGAAAAAGCCAGTAAATCAATATTACTTGCTTCGACATCGATGGGATATTTACCGGCAGTCTGCGCTGCATCCACCATGAACAACACTTGATGCCTTCGGACAATTGCGCCGTAATCCTCTACGGGTTGAATTACGCCGGTTACATTGGAGGCGTGAGTCACAACCAACAATCTGGTATCTTTTGTGATAGCCGCCTCGATATCTTTTACAGATAATACTCCAGTTTCCGGCGATGGCGGAATTCTGGTGACCCGTACTCCCTGACTTTCAAGTTTTTTCAGCGGACGCACCAGTGAATTATGACCGATGCTATCAGTGATAACGTGATCGCCCGGTTTCAGCAGCCCCTTTAATCCGAGATTCAGAGCATCGGTGCAATTAAGAGTGAATATTACCCTTTTGCTTTCCGGGGCGTTAATAAAACGGGCAATTAACCTTCTTGTTTCCTCGACGGTTTCTCTCGCCGCTAACGCCAAACTATGACTACCGCGGCTGGGATTACCACCTTTCGTCCGCAGGAATTCATCCATTGTCGTGTATACGATTTCCGGCTTCGGCCATGATGTAGCCGCGTTATCCAGGTAAATCATTTTCACGCTCCAACATATTTAGCGTAGAGACCGCGCGCTAACGATTCATCAGTTGTGTTTTTTACAATCGCCCGCCCATCGGGGAAAATAACCATTTCTTGGGAATCGACCTTGAAATCCAGCATAAACTCGTTATTTTTTACCTCACCGATTGGTTTAAGGCGTTCTGACAATTCCTGTAAAGAGACGGCCTTCCTGCCTGGATTTGACACCTGTACTGCATTCTGGCCGCAAAGAGATGTGGTTCTAGTGCCGAAATGCGCGTCCAGAAATTCGTATTTACCATGACAGCTCGGACAACCGTTTTGGCGTGCAATTTTTATATGTTTTATTTCCGCCAGCCAGACGTCGATAGAAATCAGGTCCCGGTTAATATCTGTCGCTCCTGTCAGTAGCTTCAGGGCCTCTGTAGCCTGTAAAGAAGCGGTTATAAATGGTGCAGGCGCAATGACCCCGGCGGTATCGCAGGTCATCGCCAGTCCGGTTTCCGATGGTTTGTGCCAAATACATCGGAGGCATGGGGTTTCACCCGGAATAATATTCATCGTCATGCCATAACTTGAAATTGCACCGCCATAAATCCAGGGGATTTTGAGTTTCAAGGAGACATCGTTAATCAGAAATCTAGTCTCTCTATTATCCAACCCATCAAGGATCAAATCAACGCCGCTTATGAGCTTTTCGATGTTGGTGAAGTTAACATCCGCAACAATGCCCTTAATCTCAATAGAAGAGTTTACCTTTTTCAGGTGCCGTTCCGCCGCGATTGCTTTCGGCAGTTGGTTTTTAATATCGTCTTCATCAAACAGCACCTGTCTTTGCAAGTTGTGATACTCAATAAAATCCCGGTCAATAATCTTGACCTGGCCGATCCCGGCACGCACGAGAATAGCCGCGATTACCGTTCCCAATGCACCGCAGCCAATGATCGCCACCTTACTTTCGCCAAGCTTTCTTTGCCCCTCCTGGCCAACGGCGGGAAAGAGGATTTGCCTCGAATATCTGTCAATCATTATTATATTCTCTTCTTTGTTCCGGAACAGGCTATTTTATTTTTAGGAGTTTTCCGCTTCTGAATATTTACGACGACTAACTGCCGGTCAATTGTGTCAATTGAAGAAACTTTTGTACTGACTGTGCAAGAATTACCTCTTTAATTAATATACTATTTAGATGTAGTACATTTCCTGTTTTGGTGTCTTCCTCTTTTTTTCTTCCCGCTCGATCAGATTTTGTAGTGTAGTCGAGTCCAGAACCCCGTTTACAGCGTCTTTTACTTCGGTCCAGATATCCCGTGTTACGCACGAGTCAGCCCGGGGACATAACTTCGGATTATCCACGCATTCTACCAGAGCCGTTGAACCTTCGAGCAGCTGGATGATTTCGCTCATCGTAATTTTCGCAGGCGATTTTGCCAGTGTGATGCCGCCTTTGGGACCACGTACACTTCTAACCATACCTGCGGTTATCAGGGGGGTGACGAGATGTTCTAAATATTGCAGCGATATTTCCTGGCGTTTGGCTATATCTTTTAGTGAAACCGGAGCCTCTGCCTGATGAAGCGCCAAATCCAGCAGCGCCCTTGTGCCATATCGTGCCCTGGTGGATATTTTCATATGTCCCCTCCATTCTTGAAATACTGATGGCTCAATATTGTTGACTGAATTAATCTACAATATCAAGATTACCATACGGTAAAAAGTATTGTCAATATATTGCAAGTCACGAACAGAATGAAAAGAAAAGCCGGGAACTTTTTGCAGTCCCCGGCTAAAAGGTGTCCTGGATTGGACTCCGGTTATTACCACCCGCGGGTAGCTAAAAGTTCCTCCGGTTTCAGTTGTCTGATATCATACCCCGGCATCGCCTCGCCCAGGTTTTTAGAAACCTGAGCGAGGATCTCCGGGTTGTTGTAGTGTGTGGTTGCTTTCACAATTGCCTCGGCCCTGCCCGCCGGGTCGGATGATTTGAATATTCCCGAACCGACAAAAATCCCTTCGGCGCCCAGTTGCATCATCAATGCGGCGTCAGCCGGTGTGGCCACGCCGCCGGCCGCGAAGTTTACGACAGGTAGTTTTCCGGTTGTGTGTACTTCTTCAACCAGATTAAAAGGCGCGCCGATTTCTTTAGCGAAAGCCATCAACTCTTCTCTCGGTGTATTGACCAGCTTGCGGATTGCATCCTGCACTGTACGCATGTGGCGAACGGCTTCGACAATATTGCCGGTCCCTGCTTCACCTTTAGAGCGGATCATTGCGGCACCTTCGCCAATACGCCTGAGCGCTTCACCCAAATCACGGCAGCCGCAGACAAAAGGCACCTTGAAATCATGTTTCCAGACATGATAGCTTTCATCAGCCGGTGTTAAAACCTCCGATTCATCGATAAAATCGATGCCGATGGCTTCCAGCACCTGGGCCTCCACAAAGTGCCCGATACGGCATTTCGCCATCACAGGGATGGTGACCGCCTTCATAATTTCTTCCACTATGGTCAGGTCTGCCATTCTGGCCACACCGCCGGCTTTTCGGATGTCAGAAGGCACCCGTTCCAGTGCCATAACCGCGCAAGCCCCGGCATTCTCCGCTATTTTAGCCTGCTCCGGAGTGACTACGTCCATAATCACTCCGCCTTTGAGCATTTTAGCCAGACTGGTTTTAGTCTTCCACGTACCTGTATCTGCCACGGTGATTCTCCTGATTAAGTGAAATTTATGCTATTGCAAGTTTTAAAGCCTGATCAAGATCCTGTTTCAGGTCTTCTACATTCTCGATACCGATCGAGAGTCTGATGTAATCAGCCGTTACGCCGGTCTCTTTTTGTTCTTCGGCAGTGAGCTGTGCATGGGTTGTAGAAGCCGGATGAATGACCAGACTCTTGGCATCCCCGATATTAGCCAGGTGCGAAAATAATTTTACGTTCTGAGTGAATTTCTTGGCCGGTTCCAACCCGCCTTTAATCCCGAAACCGATCAAGCCGCCGTATTGGCCTTTAAGATATTTAGAAGCGATTTTATAATTTGGGCTAGTCTCCAAACCGGGATAGTTCACCCACGCCACCGCCGGGTGCTTGGTCAGGAAATGGGCGATTTCAAGAGCGTTAGCGGAATGTTTCGCCTGACGTAACGGCAGCGTCTCCAGTCCTTGCAGGAACAGGAAGGAATTGAATGGGCTCAAAGCAGCGCCGACATCCCGCAGCCACTGTACCCTGGCTTTGAAAATGAAGGCGACATTCCCCATACCTGCGAAGTCCTTAAAAACATCCCAGTAAACTAAACCGTGGTAACTGGGATCAGGCTCGGTATATTCCGGGAATTTGCCGTTATTCCATTTAAATTTGCCGCCGTCGACAATAATGCCGCCGATCGAGGTGCCGTGCCCGCCGATATACTTGGTGGCGGAAGTGGCCAGGATATCCGCGCCGTAATCTAAAGGTTTCACAATACCAACACCAACGGTATTATCTACTACCAACGGAATACCAGCGTCATGGGCGATTTTCGCCAGCGCTTCGAAATCAGGAACATCCAATTTGGGATTGCCGACGGTCTCCGCATAAATAGCACGAGTGTGTGTATCTATTGCTTTCTTAAAGGCATCCAGATTTTGCGAATCGACGAATTTCGCGGTGCGTCCCAGTTTGGGAAACGTGTAATGGAATAGTTCATAAGTACCGCCGTAGAGGTTATTAGCCGCGACAATATTATCGCCCGGACGGGTAACGTTCAATAGCGAGAAAGTAATGGCTGCTTGTCCTGATGATACTGCAAGGGCGCCGGTTCCGCCTTCGATGGCGGCTACCCGGCGTTCAAAAACATCTGTAGTCGGATTCATTAACCGCGTGTAGATATTCCCTAATTCTTTCAATGCAAACAAGTTCGCGGCGTGGTCAGAACTCTTGAATACGTAGGATGTGGTTTGGTAAATGGGAACGGCGCGTGCGCCGGTGGTGGGATCCGGGCTCTCCTGTCCGGCATGCAGGGCAATTGTTTCCAGTTTGTATGACATTTTTATTTCCTTTTATTTATTATTTTTAATTATTTTATTTCTAGATAGCGGGTGGCGCAGCAACCACATCCTGGAATAACCAGGTGCTCAGGTAACGTTCACCAGTATCCGGGATAATGACAACGATTAACTTCCCTTTGTTTTCCGGGCGTTTGGCTACTTCAATCGCGGCCCAGGTTGCAGCACCGGAAGAAATACCTGCCAGAATACCTTCCTCTTTAGCCAGCCTGCGGGCGGTAGCCCCGGCATTTTCATTAGTGACCTGGATAATTTCATCCACAAATTCTTTTTTGAAAACGTCAGGCACAAAACCCGCCCCGATACCCTGGATTTTATGCGGTCCGGGTTTACCACCGGATAATACAGGGGAAGCGGCTGGTTCCACAGCAATGGCCTTAAAACCCGGTTTCTTTTTCTTCAACACTTCGGATACACCGGTGATTGTTCCGCCGGTGCCGACGCCGGCAACCAGAATATCCACTTTACCGTCTGTGTCACGCCAGATTTCCTCCGCGGTGGTCAGGCGGTGTATTTCCGGATTGGCAGGGTTCTTAAACTGCTGCGGCATATAGTAATTCGCATTAGCCGCTGCCAGCTCTTCGGCTTTCTTGATTGCTCCTTTCATGCCTTCCGCGCCGGGAGTCAGTACCAGTTGCGCGCCGAAGATGGAGAGAAGCTGCCTTCTCTCTACGGACATTGTGTCCGGCATCGTCAAGATGAGCTTATAACCGCGTGCAGCGGCAACATAAGCCAGGGCGATGCCGGTGTTTCCACTGGTAGGCTCTACGATTACCGTATTCTTGTTGATTAAACCCTTTTCTTCTGCATCCAGAATCATTGCTACACCTATCCGGTCTTTAACACTGTGGATAGGATTGAATGATTCCAGTTTAACTACTACCTGGGCTGGCGCTCCATCCGTTACCCGGTTTAGTCTGACCAGCGGGGTATTCCCGATGGTTTCCGTCAAATCATGGGCAATTCCCCGCGTTAATATGGGCAGCTCGATTGTCTTGTATTTAAGTTTTTGTACGTTTTTGCTCGATGTAGTCATTTTCATTTCTCCTTAAAATTTAATTTTATATTTGGTACATATCACCGTAACGGTTTTTATTTTTTTGTCGTTTCGTTTTTAATGTTCCCAACCAGAATATTATAATCCATAAAATCAGCATCATGAATAAAGACATTGGCGCTGCTTTCACCGGAGATTCCTGGCTTATCCCACACTATTTGCACTGTTGGATTGATGTCTGCCAATTGCTGAGAAACGGTTTCCGATTTATTATGATCAAGGGTAATCATTGATGTTCCATACTGCCGGTTGAAGTTGCGCTTTTGAAAATTACCTGGATCGCTGATTTTCAACCGTCCGATTCCTGTGCGTATTAACCTTTCCGCCAGTAAACCGCCGATGCCACCAACACTCGCTATCGCGACCGTCGAACGTCGCAGCTGCGATTGCTCATCTTCATTGATAAGCCCGTGGTATCGGGAAAATATTTCCCGGTAAAGGTTATCTGCGCGGTTATCGTTGGATTGATTACCCCAGTTTATCACCTCTCCCCCTCCTGTTAATTTTTTATTCGACTTACGAGTCTATACTTTTATCACTTAACCTTAATTGTATACTAATATAATCATATAACACAACAATTGCCATAGTTAGTAGAATAACATGAATTTTTCCGGTTGTCAATAGTTGACTACTTTAATATTGATAGTCTAGTATAACGATAGAATATTAATTAAATCATCGTAATATTATTACTCTTGTACCGTAACCAAAAAGAGGCAAATACAATGGAAGACATATATGAAGAAATAGTCAGGATTAAAAACCAGGGTGATGTTTGCGCTTTGGCCAGTATTGTTCGGGTTAAAGGTTCCACGCCGAGGCCGGAAGGCTCTAAAATGCTTGTTCGCAGCGACGGGACAATCCTGGGTTCGATTGGCGGCGGGTGTGCCGAGGCAGGTGTTTGGGAAGCCGCGATGAAGGTGATAAAAGATGAAACCCCAACCATTTTAGATTTTGACATGACAGGGAGAGAAGATACCCCGGAGGGACTGATCTGCGGCGGAACCATGCAAGTTTCTATTGAACCGATTCTTCCTCAACCGGTGGTGTATATTCTTGGCGCCGGGCATATCGGTTTCGCAGTTTCTAAAATTGCGAAGATCGCCGGTTTTAAAATAACTGTTATTGATGACCGCCCGGCCTATGCTAATAAAGAAAGGTTTCCCGATGCGGATAAAATCCTTGTTCAAGAACCGGCGGATACCTTGTCTAAAATCAATATCAATAAAGTGTCGTATCTGGTGATTGCCTGCCGGGGGCATCTGGAAGACCAGCAAACACTTATTGAAGCATTAAAGACCAACGCTTTTTACATTGGATTGTTAGGCAGCAAAAAGAAGGTTAAAACAGTATTCGCAAACATGATTAAAGAAGGCGTGCCGCAAGAATCATTGAAAAGGATTCATGCCCCCATAGGTGTGCCCATTGCCACAGACACTCCGGAAGAAATAGCTATCAGCATCATGGCGGAAATCGTAGATGTGCGGCGGCAAAACAAGAAGAAAAACAAGCTTGCAGAAAAGTCAACTGACAATGAAACATCTGATTCGCACCAATGATTCCGGCCTGGATGTTAATTTTGTCCGCCAGTTTTGACAGCCTTATAATATAGTTTAATATAATAGACTATATTCATTTTGAAGTTGAGTTTATTCCGTCGTCATCCAATTGTCGAGCATACTTTTTATGTTTTATTATGTGGTACATGCAAATAGCTGTTTTCTAATATTTAGTAGCTTCAAGTGCCTAAGTGTTTTTTACTCAATATCAGTTGGAGGCATCGAATAAAGATTGCGTAAATTAGTTTGCTTGTGGACTTGCTTCAAACGGGTTGTTCTGATAGTAAGGGATTCGCTAGTACCTCTAAGATTTTGCCGAGTAATTCCTGGGGTAAGAATGGTTTGGTCACGTAGCCGTTCGCGCCCATTTGCTGACTCAGTTTGATATTAAGTTCAAAACCGATAGCGGTAACCATAATGATGGGAGTCGCTTTTGTCAACGGGTCAGTCTTAATGATATGGCAAGCAGTTAATCCATCCATTTTAGGCATCATCATGTCCATCAGAATTACGTCCGGTTTTTGAGCTGTAACTTGCTCCAGCGCTTGCCGCCCGTCTTCAGCTTCAATAATATCAAATTGTTTATTTAATATTATTCGGGAAAGACGTCTCACATTAGGCTCATCATCCACGATTAGTACTTTCTTTTTAACAGCAACCTCTTCCATTTAAATAATCCTCCTCTGAGAAGGCCTATCTATTTATCTATAACAGCTGCTTTACTAGTTTCAGCCGAAGAATATGATGATTCTGTTTTAAGAAATGCGCTGGCAATTACCGGGTCGAACTGGGTTCCAGTACATCTAATAACTTCTTTCCTTGCCTGTTCGATTGGAAGCGCCGGACGATATGGGCGATCAGAGGTCATTGCATCCCAGGCATCAGCTACTGCCAGAATCCTTGATCCTAATGGAATGTCTTCTCCGGATATTGTCTGGTGCAGTCCGGTGCCATCATAATGATCATGGTGATGCTCCACGATTTCTACAACTTTTTCGTTCACTACAGGCTTGACTATACCAGCTCCGACATGGGCATGAATCATGATATGTTCATACTCAGCCGGAGTAAGCCTACCTGGCTTGTTCTGGACACACTGGTCTACGGCGATCTTACCGACATCGTGCAGAAGGCTGCCCCATCTCAAATTNNACCTTTTGTTGCAAATGTTCCTGAAATTCCTTAATCTGATGTTCCAACATGCGTTTTTCGAGAGTCTTTTCGACATTCAAAATCACCTCATCCAAATTGAAAGGTTTGGTGATATAATCATCAGCGCCCAGCCGCAAACATTGAATAGCCAGATTGGCTTCGGCAACCGCAGTTACGATGATTACCGCTGTTTCCGGATAGGTAGATTTTAGCTTCGGCAGCAAATCCATCCCGGACATCCCGGGCATTTTCATATCGAGCAATATAAGATCGGCAGTGAAAGTGTTCAATTTTTCCAGAGCGTTAAGGGAAGAACTCGCTTCTTCACAATGAAAACCTATTCTTGTGAGCTTTTGCCGTAAAAGGCTTCTGATCGTTGCTTCATCATCAACTATCAATATCTT
This sequence comes from Dehalococcoidia bacterium, assembly GCA_003162335.1. GTDB lineage: Bacteria > Chloroflexota > Dehalococcoidia > Dehalococcoidales > Fen-1064 > Fen-1064. The sequence goes on along the minus strand of PMMG01000140.1, from coordinate 12 downwards.
TTGTTCATGATT
>PMMG01000081.1 GCA_003162335.1 Dehalococcoidia bacterium | reverse complement strand
GAAATGGATGAAAGGAAAATATTGAACGCCATCGGCACTCTGTCCGAAACGAAGATATACATCGATGATTCGCCCAAACTGCGTATCTCCGAAATCCGCAGCAAAGCCCGCCGCCTGCTTTACGAGCAGAAAGTAAACATGATCATCATCGACCATCTGGGACTAATCGACGCCGACGGTATGATGAATAACCGCGTGCAGGAAATTGGATATATTACCCGGAACCTGAAAGCGCTGGCGCGTGATTTGCAAGTGCCGGTAATTGCGGTTTCGCAGTTGAGCCGCGCTGCGGAGGTCCGGCAGGATCGTACGCCGCAACTCTCCGACCTGCGTGATTCCGGTACCATCGAACAGGATGCGGATATGGTCATCTTTCTCTACCGCCAGGATTACTATTATCCCACGCGTGAGAAATGNNGAGTTTATTGGTTTTCCTGCCAGAATGGAATATACACCGGTGCCGAATATTTTCCTGAGCAACCTTCTCCCGGAAATAACGGATATCGCGGAATTAAGAGTGATGCTGCATGCTTTCCGTCTGCTCTATTTTAAAAAAGGGTTTCCGCAGTATATTTCGTTTCAAGAACTGGCTAATGATGCCGGACTAACGGCAGGATTGAAGGATATCGGGGATAATATTGAAAATACGCTCGGTCAGGCGCTATCATCAGCTGTCAGACGGAAAACGCTGTTGCGCATCGCCGGCCAGAACGGAAAGCAGGAAGATGTTTACTTGTTAAACACCGAAGCTAACAGGGAAGCCGTAGAAAAAATCCTGAACGGGGAGCTGCGTCTCCCAGTGATAACTGCCAAAAGATTAATCCCTGAAGCGCTGATGGAAAAACCGGAAAATATCTTTACAATGTATGAAGAAAACATCGGGTTATTAACCCCGATGATCGCCGAAGAATTACGGGACGCGGAAAAAACCTATCCCATGGTATGGATAAAGGATGCCATAAAAGAAGCGGTCAATGCCGGCAAACGGAACTGGCGCTATATTTCCGCCATTCTGGAACGCTGGGAGACCGAAGGCAAAAGTGATGGAACACATCTCAGAGATTTTAAAAAAACAGACCCGGACAAATTTATCAAAGGAAAATACGGCCACGCCGTCAAACGCTGAAGAAGTGGAGGCGGAGAAAGTCTGTCCGGTTTGTAAGGGTAACAGGTTCGTGCACCCGCTTTTAGCGCCGGGTAAACCGGACTACAGCCGGATCGTGCCATGCCGCTGCGTGGAGCAGGAAACTGATAACAAACGGCAGTCACGATTGCAGAGCTATAGCAATCTGGGCAACCTGACGCGCCTGACTTTTGCCAATTTAATTCCCGAAGGAAAAATCAAAGAATCCTCTAGCCAGGCCCAATTCCGCCGCGTGTATGAAGCAGCATTGGCATTCGCTCAGAAACCGGAAGGCTGGCTGGTCATCACCGGACCGTCCGGCTGCGGGAAAACCCATCTGGCAGCCGCCATCGGCAATGAATGCATCGCGCATAAAAGACCGGCTTTTTATGTCACTACGCCGGACTTGTTAGACCATTTACGCGCCAGTTTCAGCCCGGGCAGCGACATGCCATATGATGAGTTCTTCGACCAGGTGAAGAATGCCCCGTTGTTGATCATGGATGATTTCGGGGCACAATCAAGCACTCCCTGGGCGAAAGAAAAACTCGACCAGTTACTTAATCACCGCTATGCCAATCGTTTGCCTACAGTGATTATCTCTATTTCTCCCATCGAGGAATTAGAGGACAGGGCACGCAGTCGGCTAACCAATACCGAGTTTTGCCAGATACATGTTATCGGCAGTAAAACCCCGGCGCTGTATTCCAATGGTTGGGCGCCGTGGTTTGAATTGCAGAAAAAGATGACCTTCGAGAGCTTCGACTGGAAACGCCCAAATTTGCCATTGGAACAGCGGCAGAACCTGGAAGCAGCTTATAATTCAGCTTTAGAGTTCGCGAAATCACCGGACGGTTGGCTGATCTTTGCTGGTATCAACGGGTGCGGCAAGACGCACCTGGCTTCGGCGATTGTGAACTTTCGTTACAAACTGGGAAAGCCGTCGCTTTTCATTGTGGTACCGGATTTCCTCGACCACTTGCGTTCGACGTTCAGCCCGGAAAGTAAGGTTTCCTACGATCAGTATTTTGAAAGCGTCAGGAATTCCGAACTGCTGGTGCTGGATGATTTCGGCGAGCAGGCGGGCACCCCGTGGGCGCAGGAGAAATTGTATCAGATCATTAATCACCGCTATAATGCGCGTCTGGCCACTGTTATCACGACATCATGCTCAATGGATGAGATGGAAAGTCGAATTGCCGCAAGACTTGCTGATACGAAGATCAGCGAATTTTTCAATATTATGGCACCGCATTATAGCGGCGACAGGCCCGCGCAAAAGCGAACGTACCGCCCGCAGCGAAAGAGCTGAGTAATAGTTCTCAGCTGTCAGCGTTCAGCTCTCAGTTTTATGTGATGATCAAATGTCGGCGTTAATATTTGATTCCATTCTGATTGGAATAATAATCTTGTATACACTCTAGTGCAATCCCCGATATGCCCAACGATCCTGGATTTTCTATTTAAGCAACAATCAGTTGATTTCTAAGCAATTGTAAATACGCGTTAGAGCATCGGGCTCTTATCCCGGTACCGTTTCTTGATTATTTATATCCGTTTACAAATGGTTTTTCCCCCTCGAACATTTCATCAACCATCCGGTGGGTTTCATCGATAGTGAGAACTGCGGCAGTGAGCGGGTCAAGCAGAATTGCCTGGAAGATCTTGTTTTTGTCTTTTTCGATAATGCCCTGTACAGCCAATTGTTGCACTCCGATATTGGTCTGATTTAAAGCGGTCAGTTGCGGCGGTAGGTTACCGACATAACAGGGGTGAATACCTCCCCGGTCTACCAGGCAGGGGACTTCGACACAACTGCCCTGTAACAGATTGGTGATAAGGCCGTTATTTTTCACATCGCCGTAAATCGCGGAAGGCTGACCGGTCTCAAGGGAATGGATGATGATCGAGCCGAACTCCCCGCTATGGTCGATGGGGAACCGGTAATTACTCTTCACCTGGTCTTCCAGTTGCTTGTCTTTCTGGTGATCCTGCGCTGCCCACATCTGGAAGTTTTTTTGATATTGCGTGCCATCGGAGAGCCGGTATTGTTTGATGTGTTCCGGTTTTTTACGGAAAAGGGAAACATAAGACGCAACATGCTGGCTCGATTCGGTGACGTAATAGCCAAATGTTTTAAACATCTCCGCCCGAACCACATCCGCTCCGGCGTAGGTGGCCCCGGAACCGGAATAAACAGCAGAGTCTCTAAACTTCTCTCTTAACAGGGGGTAGGCATCTTCCCCGCGCCATTTTAGCTCCAGGAACCAGGCCATATGATTGATACCGGCGACTAAATAAGAGACTTCTTTCACCGGCACGCCTATATAACCGGCGAGGGTTCCGGCCGTATGCGGCACGCTGTGGCATAAACCGACATTTTTGATATGGGTGTGATCGTTGACCGCCCAGGTAATAATTGCCAGCGGGTTGGTGTAGTTTATCAGCCAGGCGTGAGGGCATAGTTCTTCCATGTCGCGGCAGATATCCAGGATAGGTGGAACATGACGGATACCGTTGAAGACACCGCAAGGCCCCATGGTGGCTGTGTCGCCCTGGTCCAGTCCGTATTTCAGCGTGATCTTGCGGTCGGCCTCTTTCCATTTATAACCGACATTCAAGATGATGATGACATAATCCGCGCCGTTCAATGCTTTCCGGCGGTCGGTGGTGGCTTCTATTTTTGTGGGGAACTTGTTTTGCTCGACGATTCTATGCGCGAAAGCCTCCGCCAATTTGAGCGGTTCCGCGGCGATGTCCATCAGGGAAATTGCACTGTCTCTGAGCTCAGGATAAGACATGATATCCGTGATGAGACGACTCGAGAAAACATGACTGCCTGCGCCGATCAACACGATCTTGGCCATATCTAATCTCCTGGTTTATAGATTAACGACGAAGCTGTTGATAATATTATGTACTTTCAAGAGAAAAAATCCAATGCATTTATTTTAATGAAATACCGCTCACCCTGTTCCTTCAGCCACGCTTGGGAGAGGGGACTAACCGGTTTTAGTTAAAGAAGTGGGTCTGTATTAACAGACCCACTTCTTATGTTGCCGGTGTGGATTATTCTTTGGCTTTAGTGACCGTACTGCTTTTTCACGTTCTGGTCGATCCAGAAGCGCGGGGCATACTGGTAGAAGAACAGCATTGGGCCAAAGATCGAGTTGGTTTGACCTTCAAAGCCTTTTAACCACGGTTGGTACAGGATGAACACTTTTGGTTGAACGACGGAGATGACGAAATGCTGCTGGACGCCGTAGGTATTCGCGTCGACCATTGCCTGTTTAAAAGCATCGACGGAAGTAGCGGCGAGACCGCGCGCCAGAATAGCGTCGTAATTGGAGTCGCTCACCATCATGTAGTTAGTCCGGTAACCGGTGGAATAACGATAAATCTGCACGATGGGTTCGAAGTTCAGACCGAGCGAACCCTGGTTGCGGGCAGCCAGCGCGTCATTCTTATGGCTGGTCAAGACATAAGCCTGCCATGCGGGGGGATCCATCGGGGTGATTGTCATATCAACCCCGATATCTGCGAAGTAGGCTTTAACAATCTGGAACAGGCTCAAGTCCGAATCATTGGAAATGACCAGGTTGGTTTTAAAACCGGAGGGGTAACCGGCATCGGCCAGCAGTTTTTTCGCTGCGGCCGGGTCATATTTGTACTCATCCTTTAAAGCTTGCGGCCAGTCAGAGTACTGATAAGTAAAACCAGTCATGGAATAGGATGTCAAAGAGCCGGGAAGCGTCGAGGCAGTACCGCCGTAATAGGTTGCTGCGATAGTCGGGATATCGATTGCTTTCTGCAGCGCGGTGCGGACTTTAATATCATTGAAGGGTTTCAGGTCATTCCTGGGGTCGACGCTCAGTTCAGTTCCCAATAAAACACCTAATTGGCTTAATTCAGGATTCGTTTTCTTCAGGGCGAGCGCGGAATCCCATGAAACGAGGTCAAGGTCGTCCAGTTTGCCGGTGCGTAATGCTGCCAGCGCGGTGGTGTTATTGGCGATAATGAGCACATTTACCTGGTCTACGTAAGGTAATTGGTTCTGCGGATAACGTTCATCATAGCCCCAATAACTCGGGTTCTTGATGAAGGTGACAGAGCTGTCGGAAACAAAATCTTTGACCATATAGGCGCCAGTGCCGATAGCATGATGCCAGTCACTGAGGTCGCCCCATTGTTTGACGGCTTCCGGGCTCTCGATGCAGTTGCCGCAACTGCCGGCCTGTAACGCGCCTGTGATAGCGGTAACGTTCGGGGTCTTCCATTTAAAAATCACGGTGTATTTATCGGTAGCGGATACCGAGATCAAATCGGCCCACTGTGCGACAGTAGACCAGAACGGGCTGATCTTGGTAAAACCATCGCCGCCGCCGTAAAGCCGGTGGTATGAATAAACAACATCGTCAGCGGTCATTTCGCGGCCGTTAGCCGGTGAAATATTCTGATAATGAACGCCCTGGCGCATATGTAGAACGTACGTTGTCGGGTCGGTAAATTCCCATGTGGTGGCTAAAAATCCTTTAGCAAAGTCAGGGGGCAGCCATCCGATCGTATAATCGAATACTTTCGGGTCGGTTAACCAGTCGGTGGCGGTTGGTTGTTCCATGTAGTTCCCGATAACAGCCGAAAAGTTGGTGCCGTTGTAAGGGTCCCAGTTCGTGACGTTCTGGTTCAGACGAAGATTCATTTCGCCGCCGTATTGCGGAACACCGAATTTGTCCCACCATTTGCCGGTAGCCGCTGGGGTTGATGTGGTAGTAAGTGTTGTTGTAGCCTTTGTTGAGTTAGTTGTTGTTGTAACCTGTAATTGTGTGGTAGTGGTAGTTGTGGTTTGCGTCGTGGCAGTGATCGAGCTGCCGCAAGACGCTAAAACCATGGATGCCGCTATAAAAAACGTCAGCAGCATCCAGATTGTTGCTTTTTTCATTCAGATCTCCTATTTTATTTGGGTAAACCATTATAACTGTCATTTAAAATATCCAATTTCCCCGGAAAAGACTCCTGTGTTAATACTTTCTGTTCTTTATCTGACTGTTTTTCCCCTCCTGCCGTTAGGTATTTTACCTCGTTTTGTGGTATTATATTCGCTATCGAAGATTGCAAACCATATTGGACTATAGCATCGGTTAATTAATTTGTCAAGCAATACATCTAATTATATGAAAGAATTATATATATTATATTATTTCCGGACAACAATCATAAGGGAGACAACATGGTCAAACAAAGCCAGCCAAAGACGATCGGGGAACTCAGAGCATCAGGTTATTATCCAGTTTCGGTGAAACAGGAATTAAGACGTAATCTTATCAATCAGATTAAAAATCACAAGGACGTCTTCCCCGGTATCATCGGTTACAACGATACCGTAATTCCAAACATCGAAAATGCGATTCTTTCCGGACACGATATTATTTTCCTGGGGGAACGCGGACAGGCAAAGTCCCGTTTGATGCGGGCGCTGATGCAACTGCTGGATGAACAAATACCGGCCATCAAAGGTTGTGAAATCAACGACGACCCGTTCTCGCCGATTTGTAAACATTGCCGCGATATGGTTGCCGCGCTTGGAGATAAAACCGAAATTGTCTGGCTCGGCAGGGGAAGCCGCTATTCGGAAAAGCTGGCGACTCCGGATATTGCCATGGCGGATATCCTCGGGGATATCGACCCGATCAAAGTGGCAGAGGGAAAATACCTTTCGGATGAATTGACCATCCATTATGGTCTGATACCTCGCACGAACCGGGGTATCTTCTGTATCAACGAACTGCCTGACCTTGCGGAAAGATTGCAGGTCGGTCTTTTCAACCTGCTGGAAGAACGCGATGTGCAGATCCGTGGTTACCGTATCAGATTGCCGCTGGATATTTTACTGGTGGCCAGCGCGAACCCGGAAGATTACACCAACCGCGGCCGCATTATTTCGCCGCTGAAAGACAGATTCGGCTCCCAGGTGAGGACCCATTATCCGCTCAATATTCACGACGAGATTTCTATAATCAAACAGGAGTATCACCGGTTCGCGGAAACGGATATTGCCACGTTCATTCCTCCTTTTATGGAAGAAATTATTGCCGAGATCACTCATCTCAGCCGCAAAAATCCGGAAATCAACCAGCGGAGCGGTGTCAGTGTGCGCGTCTCGATCATGAATTTCGAAACAATTGTTTCAAACGCCGTTCGGCGCGCAGTCATGTCAGGCGAAAAACTGGCAGTACCCCGCATCAGTGATCTGCCCTATATTGCTGCTTCGATGGGCTCCAAGATCGAATTGGAGGGTTTCGAAGAAGACAAGGAAGGTAAAGTCATCGAAGATCTGATCCGCGAGGCGGTTCTGAATGTTTTTAGCCGCCATTTCTCACTGTCATCCCTCAATTCTCTGATTGCCCGGTTCAAGGACGGATTTAATATCGATGTCTCAGACAAGATGCAGGCTGATAAATATGTACAATATGCCAAAGAAATCACTGGCTTGCAAACCGCGGTCAGGAAACTGACAAAGTCCGAATACGCGGAAGTTATCGCGTCCGCCTGTGAGTTCATTCTGGAAGGACTGCACGTCAATAAAAAGCTGAACAAGACTAAATCCGGGGGCAAAACCGTTTACCGCTGCTAGGATACAGATGAACATCTATCGTTACTCAGAATGGGATGCTACACAGCAACTCCCCGGTTTCAATAAAGACGAATTGATGGATGAACTCGCCCACGGCATCATGCGGGACGGCGACCTGTCATATTTGCTCTGGAAAATGCAGCGGCAGGATTTAATTGACGGGGAAGAACGGTTAACCGGCCTGCAACAATTGCTGAAACGGCTGCAGGAGGCCAGACAGAAACAGCAAGCTAAATATGACTTCTCGTCGATGCTGGATGTTATCAGAAACAAAATGGATGACATCATTAAATTAGAGCAAGCCAATCTTCAGGAAAAGCTGAAGGAAGCTAAACAAAGTACCGACACCCAAAATATGCAAAAAATCGAGCAAATGGTTGTCAACAATCTCAAGCAGCTTAAGGACTTGCCATCCGATATCGGGGGTAAAATCAAGGAACTGCAAAAATACGATTTTACCGATGATGACGCCCGTCAGCAATTCCAGAATATAATGGAGCCCAATCTGGAATCTCTGACTCTCGAAGGAGCGCTCGAAGGGGCATCTCCTTTTATGGGCAAGGAATCAATTTCATTCGATGAAGCCATGCACCTGATGGAAACACTGCAGCAGATGGATAAGCTGCGGGGACAAATTGAAGATGCCCAATACGGCAGTTCTAAGGAACCGATCGACCCACAGACAGTGCGTGAATTGCTGGGCGAACAGGCCGTCGGGGAACTGGAGATGCCGGGAATTACCGAAGTTTTGGAAGAAGCACAATACATCCGCCGCAAAGGCGAGGGTTTCACTCTGACGCCTTTGGGCATGCGGAAAATCGGCGAGAAAGCGCTGCGTGATATATTTTCGCAACTGCATAAAGACAAATTCGGCGGACATAATGTAGGCAGCAGAGGCGCCCTGGGGAAAAGGAGCGAAGAAACAAAACGGTTTGAGTTTGGCGATAATTTCGACATTGAGCTTAAACAGACAATCATGAATGCATTGACCCGCGGTCAGAAAAAACTCCCGCTTAAACTAGAGGTGACCGATTTTGAAGTATATAAGTCCGAACAATCAATGCGTTCGGCTACTGTATTGATGCTCGACCTCAGCCTCTCGATGTCCGTGCGGGATAACTTTTACGCTGCCAAGCATGTCGCGATTGCGCTGGAAGGGCTGATCCGAAGCCAGTTTCCCAGAGACAGTCTGTATATTGTAGGGTTTTCCAGCTTTGCCCGCGAGATTAAAAAAGAGGATCTTGTTACCTTGCGTCTGGACCAGGCTGATCCCTACACCAATATCCAGAGCGGTCTNNGACGGCGAACCGACCGCGCATGTTGAAGAAGGGCAGATCAGTTACCATTTCTCGCCCGGCGCGCGCACCCTGCAACTAACAATGAGAGAAGTGGAAAACTGCACAAAGCAGGGTATCACAATCAACACATTTATGCTGGGAGAAAGCAATCTCCACAGCGCTTTTATCACGAGGATCGCTAAGATCAATAAGGGCAGGGTTTTCTTCGCCAATGCGGACGGTCTGGGAAAATACATTCTGGTCGATTATATGGCCGCGCGCCGGAAAGGCGTGAAATAGGATTGGTTTGCGCAATTACAGCGAGCTTTGAAATAAAAAAGAAACAGAGAATCGTAAATCGGTATCGAAAATTAGTCTTGTAAGTGCCGTTGAGGAGGAATATAATCAAATGCGTTCCACATGAAAAAAAAGTCACAAATTAAGATACAACAACGATTTACCACCTGTAATGATAAAAAATAGACAACAAGGAAGGTTCAATATGACAAAGATAGCGCTCATTGGTGTCGGCAGTTATGTCTTCGGTAAGGATATGATTTCGGATCTGCTTTTATATCCTAACCTGAAAGGCAGCACGTTTTCCCTGATGGACATTGACGCGGCCCGGTTAGAACTGGCGACAGCGTATGCCAAAGAACTGGTCAAGCAGCAAAAAGCGGATTTAAAAATCGAATCTACAACTAGCCGGCGCGAGGCAGTGGACGGGGCGGACTACGTGATCATTTCCATCCGGTCCGGAGATTGGCCGCCTTTTATTAAGGACCGGCAGATAACGATGAAACGAGGGGTGGAAATCCAGTCCGACGCGATGGGTGTCGGCGGCGTCTTCTCTGCTTTACGCCACATCCCGGATATCCTGGATATCTGTCATGATATGGAAGAGCTCTGCCCCAATGCCTGGCTTTTGAACTATTCAAACCCGCAGGCGATGATCTGCTGGGCGATAAATGATTACACCAGGGTCAAGAATGTCGGGCTGTGCCCGAACCCGATCCATTTTGCCCGCCAGATATCGGGATACCTGAACATTCCGACTGAAGAACTTTATTATACGGTGGGCGGACTGAATCATCAATCCTGGTTCCTGGAACTGCAGCACAAAGGGGAGGATCTTTATCCCCGGTTAAGAGAAATGTTCAAAGACCCGGAGATTTTTAACAAACCGAATTCTCCATATAAATCCGCCGACATCACCGAGGTAGAGGTGATGCAGACCTTCGGATACTTCTCCAGCGGCGGCGGCCATCTGACTATCTCGACGCCTTATTTCAGAAGAAAACCGGAACTGATGGAACGCTACAGATTAGCTGACGAAAGCCGCGACCACGTGATTGCGCTGATAAAACAACAGGGTGAAGATATCAAAAAAGAGCTTAAGAGCGGCCGAAAGATCGAGCTAAGTAAAGATCATACCTATACCACAATTGCCTTGAATATCATTAACGCAATCGAGACCAATAAACCGGCGCGTATTTTTGGTAACGTCAAGAATAACGGCCTGATCACCAACCTGTTAGAGGGAAGTGTGGTGGAAGTGCCCTGCATGGTAGACAAGGGCGGTATACATCCGTGCTACATAGGTGCACTGCCGCCACAATGCGCCGCCCTGAACCGCATGAACATTAATGTTCAGGAAATGGCAGTCAGAGGGATCGTGGAAAAGGACAAGCAGAAAGTCCTTCAGTCACTGCTGCTTGATCCCCTGACCTTCTCCATCCTGTCCATCGATGAAATCAAAGCGATGGTAGACGAATTATTTAAGGTAGAGCCGAAAAAATTCAGCAAGGGCTATAAATAGATCTGGAAAAGGATAGCTAAATAGTATTTAGGCAGGCCTGTTTTAGAGAACAGGCCTGCTTTTTGTTATGCTGATCGCTGAACGCCTTCTTCCAATCACCTCATTTACACACGAAATTTGCACCAGACTCGAATTTTACGGTAGAATAAACTTAATTCTGAATAACAAGAGTATTTTGATGTTGAATCATTCCGTACTTGTGCTGAACCAGAATTATGAACCTTTAAACATCTGCCATGTCCGCCGGGCTTTGACGCTTCTCTACCAGAGTAGAGCTGAGATGCTGGAAAATGGCTATGGTTATATTCATACGGCCAATCAGGACGTGCCGATCCCATCGGTCATCCGGCTTCCGTATTTGGTTAAACGACCTTACCACGTCGCACGTAAGATCAGCCGGGCGGAAATCTACAACCGCGACCAGTTCACCTGCCAGTATTGCGGCAAAAAAACACGGCAATTGACCCTTGACCATGTGATGCCGCGTTATCGCGGCGGGCAGCATACCTGGGAAAATGTAGTAAGTTCCTGCGCTCCCTGCAACCGCCGTAAAGCCGGCAGGACCCCGGAAGAAGCCAATATGAAACTACACAAAGTCCCGGCCCCGCCCCAGGCAAACCGTTTTTCGTATATCCCCATGCACTATATGAAATTACGGCAGGAATGGGAGAGATATTTCCCGCACTAAGCCGCCGGTTTCCACTTCATTTATACGCACTCCCTTGAAATACGGACGGTACTATCTCCAATTGCCACTTGAGCAAAATAGTCAGATCAGAGAGGGAATCAAATGAACATCGCGAGTTTAGGTGATAATGTCTTTCTGGTAGAATTGCCCACCGAGCTGAAAGACCCTGATGAAACACCGTTTCTGGATGTCACTATCCCTAAAAATGCGGGTAATAAGGGCTACTTGATACTGGATTTCAGTAATATACAACTCATTACCGGGCTGGGGGCTTACGTATTCGTAAAACTGGGGGTGTTAGCCGGACAACGCGGCCAGAGACTGCTGGCTTGTGGTGTCAGCGATCATTATCGGGATGTGCTTAAACTGACCGGCCTTGATCAGGTAATACAAGTATATAAAAATAGAGCAGAAGCATTTGCCGCTGCAGGAATATCTGCTGTCAATCCCACGCCGGTCGAAACTCCGCAAATTCTATCTATGGATGTGAACCACTGGGCGCACCAGGTCGATAGGTTGAGTGTGCCGGAAATGTTTCCGCAGGCGATCAACCGGAATGTGCAGGGACGCCATACGGTCGGGCCGGTCAATGGTTTTGGCCAGTTGTGGCAAAAAACCTACCGTTTGATAATCAATAAACCTGGTTTGACAGCAAAGGATGTTGTATTAGCGCTCAGACAACATCTCCCCGCTTTCCAGCCGCCGTACAACCGGTTTTATCCGTCGAAAGCAGGTATTATCCCGGGAGAAATTATCGCCATCGATTCATCGACGCCGGGCGGACCCGTTTCCACCGGTGTACTGGTTTCTTACTCCGACGATGTTTGCTTCACTTTGATGACGCCGCAAGGGCATCCCGAATCAGGCTGGGTAACCTTTAGCGCCGTCGAATCGGAAGGAAAAATAATAGCGCAGATTACCGGACTGGCGCGCGCCAATGATTTTATCTATGAAGCCGCTTTCCGCACCGTCGGTTCCAAAATGCAGGTAAAAATCTGGACGCACGTACTTAGTTCGTTGGCCGTCTTCCTGGGCGTGCCGCCGGAAGTCGCAGTGGAACCAAAATGCATCGATAAGCATATTCAGTGGTCGCAATTGGGTAATGTCTGGTACAATGCGCAGATAAGGACTATTTTTTACATGCCATTCAGAAGACGGGACAAAGCAGCAAACCAGGACAAAAATGACGCAAGACAAAAGTAAATGTGATGCGGTTGTAGTTGGCTCCGGCCCGAACGGATTAGCGGCAGCCATCACGCTGGCGCAGGCAGGCCGCAAGGTATTATTGATAGAAGCCAACCGGACGATTGGCGGTGGAATGCGTTCTGCCGATCTGACGAATAGCGGTTGTATTCATGATATTTGTTCAGCCGCGCATCCGCTGGGGCTTGCTTCTCCTTTTTTCCGTTCGCTTGACTTGTCTAAATATGGATTGGAGTGGATTAACCCGCCGGTGCCGCTGGCGCATCCGTTGGATGATGGTACAGCTGTGCTGCTGGAACGTTCGCTTGATGCTACTGTCAAGAATCTGGGGCAAGACGGCCGCAATTACAACAAATTGATGAGGCCGTTGGTTAATAATTGGAATAGACTGCTGCCGGATATCCTTAGCCCGCTGCATTTTCCGCGACATCCTTTGGCTTTCAGTTTGTTCGGGTTTGCGGGCGGTCAGTCTGCCGTTTATACGATATTTAAAAACTTCCGCACAAAACAGGCAAAGGCTTTGTTTGCGGGAATCGCTGCGCATGCGAAAATGCCGCTGGATAAACCCGGCACCGCGGCTTTCGGATTACTGCTGGGCGCGGCCGGACATACCGGCGGGTGGCCGATCGCCAGAGGTGGGTCGTGCAATATCGCCGTGGCGTTAACACGGTATTTTATTGAACTGGGCGGCGAAGTAAAGACTGGTGTTGAGATCCATGCGTTGGATGAATTACCGGAAAATAGGGTTGTATTACTTGACATAACTTATAAACAACTGGCGAATATCGGGGGAGTTAAGTTACCACAGAATCTGCAGCAAAAAATGACGCAGCATAAATATGGCGCCGGCGTGTTCAAGATGGATTGGGTTCTGGATGGGCCGGTACCGTGGAAAGCCGCTGATTGTTTGGGGGCGGCAACGGTGCATGTCGGCGGTTCTTTCGAGGATATTGCTGATGCGGAAGATAAGGTTGGGAACGGGGAACATCCTGAAAACCCGTTTGTGCTGCTGGTTCAGCCCAGCCTGTTCGATACAACACGCGCGCCTGCCGGTAAGCATACGGTTTGGGCCTATTGCCACGTCCCAAACGGTTCAACCTTCGATATGTCAGACAGGATCGAGGCGCAAATTGAGCGGTTCGCCCCCGGGTTCCGCAATCAGGTTCTTATACGTAGCAAGATGAATACCGCGGCAATGCAGGCAGATAATCCGAATTACATCGGGGGAGACATCGCGGGGGGCATCACCAATCCGTTCAGTTTATTCACGATGCCGAAGCCGTATAAAACCCCGATTAAAGGGGTGTATATCTGTTCCTCATCGATGCCGCCCGGCGCCGGAGTGCACGGGATGTGCGGTTATTATGCCGCGAAAAAAGCCTTGAAAGAAAGATTTTAGGCCATTTCTAGTACCTGATTGTGGAAATCAGCGCTATATTTCCTTTGAGTCTTAAACGAAATACTTTCAAGCGCAGTTGAAATGTACGCACCCTGAGGCTCGCAAGCCGAAGTACTTTTGAACTTAAATCGAAATGTATTGAGGCCGGAGACCGCAGTCGTAGGTACTTCCGTAGATCGCAGTCGGAGGTGCTTTATGAAGTAGTTCGGAGTAAACGCAGAGAATACCTTCGGGGTGAGGGGTAGCTCATTTTTACCCGGATTATCATAACGTGAACTTGTGCAATAAAATACTAATTCGGGGATTTGCCTTTATCTTCCGGCGGTACAATATTTTCTTTCGGCTCTTTGATTTCCTGAGGATTGATGGGTTCCGGTCGGTTAATGGGCATCGGGCGGTTGACTACTTTGACGTCGGTGATCGGTAATTCCACAGTGACCTGTGTTTCCAGCTCCACCACCACGGTTTCTTTCAGTGGATTGCTGCCGACAACGCGCGCAAATCCCATTGGGGTGGTGACGGTTTGGCCGTCTCTGGGCATTTTGGCTTTCATGTCATGATAAAAATCGTGCTCGTAAGCCAGACAGCAAAGCAGACGTCCGCAGACGCCGGATATTTTCATGGGGTTGAGCGGCAGATCCTGTTCCTTGGCCATTTTGATCGAGATCGGCACAAATTCGGACAGGAAGCTGGCACAACATAACTGGCGGCCGCAGCGTCCGAAACCGCCGCAAATCTTGGCTTCGTCCCTGGCGCCGACCTGCCGTAATTCCACTCTGACCTTAAACCGTCCAGCCAGTTCACGCACCAGTTCACGGAAATCAACTCTCTCCGCTGAGCTGAAAAAGAAGGTAATGTGTCCGCCGTCCAGACTATATTCCGCCGATAACAGTTTCATCGGCAGCCCGATACGCGTCACGATTTTCGCGCATTCTACCAGGGCTTCTTTTTCTTTGGCTTCAGTTTCTTCGCTGTGCTGGACTTCTTTTTTCTCAGCTTTGCGGATAACCGGTTTCAGTGGTGTTTCCAATTCGCTGGATAGAACCTGTTTGGGTGCGATTACCACGCGGGCTACTTCCAGCCCGCGCGTCGTTTCGACGACTATCCAGTCATTTACATCGAGTTCCAGTCCTGCCGGGTCAAAGTAATAGATCCTGCCTGCTCTTTTAAAGCGTACGCCGACTGTTTTAACCGGGGCCGGCGGTGCGGTGACCGCATTGCCATTCTCCGCTATTGCGGGGGCAGGATTTTCGGCGGGTTTATTTATATCGCCAGTATTGTTAATATTCTGTTCATCCATCGACGCACCTCATTATGCGACCAGATTTTTTTAAACGTTGTGCTCCGGCATATTTAACATCAATACTTCCATGACCAGTTGAGGATTGATATTCAAACCGAGTTGTTCCTTCGCTGATTGTATTCTACCAATAAATGCCCTGATTTGTCCCAGTGAATATCCGGCAGCCGTGGTTTTTAATTCATTTTGGAAGTCAACATTCCTGATATCTTTTTCGCAGCCGACCTTGGCCAGTAGCAAATCATGCCACCAGCTGAGTAAAAGGTCAAGTTTTTGCTGCACAGTGTTTCTATTCTGGCTGTATTTTTCTACCATTTTCGCGGCGAAAACAAACCGCCGGTCGTAATCTGCGCCGAATGTATCCCGCCAGGCATCAAGCCATTCGATTCTTTGCTGCACTAACGTTTCGTCACGCATTGCGGTCACTGCCCACCCGAAACAACCATTGGCAATCCGCGCCAGTAATTTGGCTTTTTCCGGTTCCACCTGATGCCGGCTGATCAACGCCTGTTCGATCACTTCGGCGGCGACCGGCAAAAGTTCGATCTTTTGACACCGGGAAACGATCGTAACCGGAACCAGACTTTCGTTTGCGGTCAATAGGACAAAAATGACATTCTGTACAGGTTCCTCGATCGTTTTCAACAATCGGTTGGCGGCAGCGATGGACATATATTCCACACCGTCAATGATAAAGACCCGGTATTTCCCTTCGAACGGCGCCAGATTGACTGCGTGCAGGATCTGATCGACTTGCTCTACGCTGATCTTGGTTTTACTTTCACCCTCCGCCGATTCCGCGATCTTGCCAAGTTCGATGATCTGGATGTCCGCCTGTTTTCCGGCGGCGATCCGCAGGCAGGACGCGCACTTGCCGCAAGGAGGTTCGGGCGACTCGCAATTGACCGCCATCGCAATGTTCACCGCCAGCGCCATTTTGCCGACATGCGGCGGTCCGACGAGCAGATAGGCGTGTGCCAGGCTCCCGCGCAGCAAACTCTTCTGCAGAAAGTTAACCGCTTTTTCCTGTCCTACTATATCCCACATCCGTTAAATCCCCGAAGGTCCTGAGCACTAAAATCTTGCAAATAATGTTCAGCTTCTAAATTCCAATAATTTTGTATTCTATTTTTATGATTTATTTCGAATTTCGATATTCGGATTTCGTATTTTCAATTAATATCGCATCTGGTAATATCCGCCAGCGTCTCCCGCCGTCTGATCAGTTGGGCCTGACCGTTTTTCACCATGACTACTGCAGGTTTGTAAAAGGCATTATAATTCATTGATTCCGGGATGCTGTAGGCGCCGGATACGGCGATCGCCAGAAGATCGCCTGCTACTATTTTCGGCATGACCGTGTCCCTGATTAAAATATCGCCGGATTCACAGAATTTACCGCAGATCGTCACTTTACCGGCGTCACGCGCGCGCATTCTATTGGCCAGTCCCGCCTCCATTTTTTCACCGTAAAGCGCCGGGCAGACATTATCCCCCATGCCGCCGTCTACCGCCGCATAAGTGCGCACGCCGGGGATTTCTTTGACAGTGCCGATGGTATAAAGTGCGACGCCCGCCTGGGCCACAATCTCCCTGCCCGGTTCGATGATCAGTTTCGGCAGTGTCAATCCGTGCCGTTTGCACTCCGTGTTAATGGCGGTTGTAATCTGTTCGGCAAAAGCGGCAAACGGTAATGCCGGTTGATCGAGGGTGTATTGCACCGCAAAGCCGCCGCCTGTATCCAGTTCTTTTAATTCGAGGCCGTATTTCTTGTGCATCTCCGCGGCGAAATTAATCACGAATTTAACCGATTCTACGTATGGTTCCGGTTCAAAAATCAGAGAACCGATGTGAAAATGCAGTCCGACGACATTCAAGCCGCGCACTTTCAGGGCTTTAGCTACAGCCTGTTCTTTCAAGGGCAGCGGAAAACCGAATTTGCTATCGAGGGAACCGGTGGAGGTGAATTGATGCGTATGCGGATCGACGCCGGGCGTAATGCGCAATAAAATATCCTGCTTTATACACAGCTCGGCTGTCAGTTCTTCCAGCAATTCCAGTTCATGGAAATTGTCCACCACAATGCGTCCGATATGCTGTCGCAGCGCTATTTCCAGTTCCCGCGGTGATTTATTATTGCCGTGGAAATAGACATTTTTCATTGGGAATTTTGCTGACTCGGCGATGCCGATCTCACCCTCGGACACTACGTCCAGTCCCAGGCCTTCTTCATTAACGAGACGTAATAACGCGGCGTTGGAATAGGCTTTGCTGGCGTAAATAATCTGGACATCGGGATAACGTTTGCCGAACTCCTCGCGGAATTCACGGCATTTTGCGCGTAACGTCGATTCGTCATAGATATACAGCGGCGTGCCGAATTCTGCGGCTAGCGCGGTGGTATCACAGCCGCCGATCACTAAATGCCCCTGGTCGTTTACTATTGTATTCAAGGGGAATAACGGTATTCTTTTCAGCATGGACAAGTTTGTGCCGCCTTGCTGTAATTTCATCCCAAATTACAATTCAATATTAGTGTAGTCAGGTAGTGAAGTCAATTTATAATTGTGTTAATATTTGATTACTCTGCTGCAAAAGAACCGGAGTCCCAAAGTGAGATCATTGATAGGAGATTTAAAATGAATTTTGTGGATAAATTAAATACCGCAGTCAGGAAAAACAGCAGCCTGGTCTGTGTCGGACTGGATACCAGTCCCGAGTTGATCCCCGATGGCATGAATGTTCTGGATTTTAACAAAGCGATCATCGATGCCACGGCAGATCTTGTGTGTGTATATAAACCGAATATCGCGTTTTATGAAGCACAGGGCGAAAAAGGGCTTGATACTTTACATAAAACAATTAAACATATTCCGAAAGACATCCCTGTCATTGTTGATGCCAAGCGGGGAGACATCGGTAATACCTCGGCTGCTTATGCCAAATCATTATTCGACTATATGGGCGCCGATGCAGTAACGGTCAGCCCCTACCTCGGTTTCGATTCATTAGAGCCGTTTCTCAAATACAAGGAAAACGGTGTCATCATGCTTTGCCGGACATCGAATAAAGGAGCGGCGGATTTTCAATCTCTGCTTTGCGAATATGATGGTAAAAAACGGCCGTTGTACGAAATTGTCGCGCTTAAAGCCAGCCAGTGGAATACCAATCATAATATCGGTCTGGTCGTTGGCGCCACTTATCCGGAAGAATTGAAAAATATCCGCATTGCTCATCCCGATTTGCCGATACTAATTCCGGGGGTCGGCGTGCAGGGCGGTGATTTAGACCTGGCCGTGCGTTACGGTATCGATACGCACAATCGCGGCATTATGATCAACTCCTCGCGTGGAATAATTTATGCAGGCAAAGGAGCAGATTTCGCAAAAGCCGCCAGACAGGCAGCGCAAACCCTGCGGGATGATATCAATAAATGTATCGACGGTTTGAAGAAATAACCGGGGAGAAAATATTCAAGTTCCAAATTCCAAAAACCAAACAATTAACAATATTCAATTTGCGTTATTTATTGTTTTTTAAAATTTACGTATTGTTTGGTATTGGGCGCTTGAAATTTTGTATTTTTACGATGACGGATATTAACCTCGGAGACGTAGTCAGACTGAAAAAGCAGCACCCCTGCGGNNTTGGAAATTAATATCGGGGATGTAGTCCGGCTGAAAAAGCAGCACCCCTGCGGCAGCTACGACTGGCAGGTGGTCAGGATCGGCGCCGACATTGGCATCGTTTGCCTGCAGTGCCAGCGGCATGTCCTGTTGCCGCGTGCGATCTTCGAACGGCGGGTTAAGGAATTTATTTCCCTAGGAAAAACATCACTGCCCTGATTTATTGACACTCAGTAATAAACGGTAATCGCCCTTTTTGATCGTTTTCCCGGCCGTAGGATAGGGCGTTACACTGGCGGTCAATGTGTAAGTTTGAGAAACAAACGCCATTGAGCTGTTTTGTCCTCCGGTGATGGTCAAAGTTGCCGGACTTTTAACGCCGTTTTGCGAGATTTCGATGCTGAAACTTACATCTCCTGCGCGGATACACTCTACACCTGTCGCACAGCGGCTGTCCTGGGTGATCCCGATGAATTTGACATACATCTTTTCGCTATTGAGATAGGCGCTTTGTCCCGGCGCCAGCGTAAACTGAGAATCCAGATTTGCGTCGATCGTACCTTTACAACCTGCTAGCGGGAGTAAAAATAAAACCAGGCCCAATAGACAAAAAAGTCGTTTCATATATCAACCTCGTATTTCCATCTGTTCTTATATCTGCAATATATCACGTGTTCGGTATTTAGTAAATATTAATAACCGTAAATAGTATAATACAAAGTAAGTAGATTCAGGCGGGGCAGACGATGGATATAGAAAAATTTGAAGATTTAGTGGATAAGGTTGTGAAAAGCCTGCCGCAGGAATTTCTCGATCTTATGGACAATGTCGAGGTGCTGGTGAGCGGCCAGCCGACATCCGCACAGCTGCGGAAAAACGGGTTAAAAGCCAACCAGACGCTGCTTGGTCTTTACGAGGGAGTGCCGCAGACCCGCCGCACGACAAATTACGGGATGGTGCTGCCGGATAAAATAACGATTTTTCAAAAAACAATCGAAGCAAAATGCCGTAATGAGGAGGAAATACTGGCGGAAATCGAACATGTGGTAAAGCACGAGATTGCCCATCACTTCGGCATCAGTGACGAGCGGCTGCGGGAAATCGGTAGATATTGATTTATTAATCTTTGCAACAGGCAAAAATGCCGTGTTAATGCTATACTTGATACGGTTAGAAATACTCACATTTTTTACTCACAACTCAATACTGATGAAAGGAAGACTTTTTTGAAAAGAGGCGATGGAAGAACTTATGACCAGTTGCGGCCGGTAAAGATTACCCCCGGTTTTCAGAGCTTTGCCGAAGGTTCCGTGTTAATTGAATTAGGACGTACACGGGTGGTATGCTCCGTTTCCGTAGAGGATAGAGTTCCCTCATTTTTACGCAACAGCGGTACCGGTTGGGTTACTGCGGAATATTCGATGTTACCGCGCGCGACACTCACTCGCAATGAACGTGAATCTGCCAAGGGAAAGGTGTCCGGCCGGAGTCAGGAGATACAGCGTTTGATCGGGCGTTCTATCCGGGCTGTCACTGATATGAGGTCGTTGGGTGAAAGAACCCTGACCATCGATTGTGATGTGTTACAGGCTGATGGGGGTACCAGGACTGCCGCCATTACCGGCGCCTATGTCGCGCTTTACCTGGCAATGGATAAATTGGCCAACATGGGTGTTATTTCCTCGATTCCCCTGAATTGTGCGGTTGCTGCCACCAGTGTGGGCGTTGTGCACGGCAACCGTCTTCTCGACTTGTGCTATGACGAAGATTCCCAGGCTGAAGCGGACTGTAATATCGTCATGACCAGCAAGGGCGAGTTTGTCGAGATCCAGGGCACCGCGGAGACCAAGCCTTTCAATAAAGAAACCGTCGATTTCCTGCTGGAACTGGCCGAAAAAGGTATCAAAGAATTATTCATCGCCCAGAAAGCTGTGATTGACGCTGCGCGCAGAAGATAGTTCTTTGTGCTTACAATAGTGTAAAGAACCCGGCCCCTTCGATCTAGCTCTTTCTCGCGAGGGGCAAAGCCTAACCTGAATTTAGAATAGATTTAGAAATAAAGGTGGATACGTTTGAATGTACCCACCTTTTTCTATGTTCTTGATTATTGTTTATTGAGTTTTGAATATTTCGTTTTCCTACGGCCTTACCTGTCCGCTGCCGAAAATGATCCACTTGTAGCTGGTCAGTTCCTTCAATCCTAACGGCCCGCGGGCATGCATCTTTTGCGTGCTGATGCCCACTTCCGCCCCTAGGCCGAACTGGCTGCCGTCGGTGAAGCGGGTGCTGGCATTGATGTAAACGCAGGCGGCATCTACTTCATTGAGGAAGCGCATCCCGGAAGAATAGTCTTCGGTGATAATGGCCTCAGAATGACCCGATCCGTATTTGGCGATATGTGCGAGTGCCTCGTCAAGTGAGTCCACTACTTTGATCGCCGCAATCAGTGCCAGGAATTCCTTGCCCCAGTCTGCTTCCACGGCTGCTTTTAGTTTCAGGCTGTCGTCGGATTTTAATATTTTCAGCGAGGCTTTGTCGCAATGCAGTTCTACACCTGCTTTCGCCAGTTCTTTGGCGACGGCGGGCAGATAATCCTCGGCAATTACCTGGTGCACCAGAATTGTATCCAGGGCATTGCAGACAGACGGTTTTTGTACCTTGGCGTTGTATACGATCGCCACAGCTTTATCAATATCGGCAGAACTGTCGACAAAGGTATGGCAGACCCCGATACCGCCGGCGACTACAGGCATGGCCGCATTTTCAATCACAAATTTCACAAAGGGTTCGCCGCCTCGTGGGATCATCAGATCGATATATTCATTGAGCTTGAGCATTTCGGTGACCAGCGCGCGGTCGGTATTTTCCACAAATTGCACGGCGTTCGCAGGGACGCCTGCTCGCTTGATCGCCTTCTGCACCAGCTTTGCCAATGCCACGTTAGAATTGATCGCTTCTTTACCGCCACGCAGAATTACAGCATTGCCGGATTTCAGACACAATGCGGAAATATCGATCGTCACGTTCGGACGGCTCTCGTACATCGCGCCGATAACGCCTAGCGGCACTCTTTTCTTACCGATTAGTAAATTGTTAGGCATGGTGCGCATATCAAAAATTTCGCCCACAGGGTCGGGCAACCCGGCCACGACCAGTACATCTTTGGCCATTCCTTCCAACCGCGCTGCGTTCAGTAACAGCCTGTCCTGCATGGTTTCGTTGATGCCGTTGGCATCGGCCTGCTGCAGATCGATTTTATTGGCGGCCAGAATCTCTGCAGTACAGGTGCGCAGGTCTTCAGCAATATTACGCAGAGCTTTATTCTTGATATCAGTAGAAATGTAAGCCAGCGGGCGGCTCGCTTCTTTCGCGACTTTACCTTTGGCTTTCAGGTCTTTAATTGCGTCTTTCATTGGTCTTTCCTTTTGTTTACTCATACATCGGGGAATAGCCTATTATAAAGCACCTCACAACCTGACACAACATAACGACAGCTTCCGTAGTTAGTGAAATGTCATGGTTCTGTTATTATTTCGTCTTTGATTTTATAACTTTTTTATTGTTTGTGTGGCACGATGTTGGTAAGTCTAGCAGAAGGAAAATAAGGAGGTTTATCATGGCACCTGAAAAATGGACTATTCCCCAAAATCCCTGGCCGTTCCGGCCCACCAGAGAAATGGAAGAAATGCGGCGGCGGTTCGAGGATGATGTCGTCCGCCCGGCAATGCGCGCAGTCTGGGAACGCGTTCCCGAGGAGGTCAAAGGTTGGTCTCCCGCAGTGGACGTTTTTGAAAAGGGAGAAGTTGTGGAAATCAAAGTAGAACTCCCCGGCGTTAAGCAGGAGGATGTGGATGTTTCGATTTCCAACGATATGTTATTGATAAAGGGTGAGCGCAGAATGGAAGCGGGAATTAAGAATGAAGATTATTCCCGTAACGAAATTGCTTACGGCACTTTTTATCGCTCCATTTCTCTTCCGGCTAATGTAGAAACTAAAAATATAGAAGCGACGTATGAGGACGGCATTCTCCGTATCAAACTGCAAAGAGCAGCCGGAGCCAAGCCTCGAAAGATCAATGTCGAATTCAAGAAATCAACAGGCTGACCGTTGCTTTTAACTAAAGAGAATAAAGGCGCTTATTTCCGGTTGGTCAGCCGGATAGATTAGTTATTGGTAAAAAAGGTCACCGGCGGCAAGGCTGGCTGGGGAATGATAATGCCGGGTTTAACGACTCCAGGGGGAGCTTTTAAACGCATAAAACGCTTTCAGCAAGTGGTTAGCGTTTTCGCGAAATATGGTTTTGGACAGGTACTGAACCAGGTTCATGTTTGGGAATGTGTGCATATTGAAAGAGGCATCCTCAAACGTGAATGTAGTGTGCCCGAATTAAACATTCCCCAGCGGCTGCGCCTGGCTATGCAAGAACTCGGCCCCACATTCATTAAGCTAGGTCAGCTATTGAGTACGCGCCCGGATCTGCTCCCGCGTGATTACATCTCCGAAATGAAAAAATTGCAGGCTTCGGTTGACTTTATCCCCGCGGATGTTATTAGAGCAATCATTGAATCGGAGTTGGGCAAGCCCATCAAGGAATTGTTCGAGAGCTTTGACGATAAACCTTTGGCAGCGGCATCGCTGGCTCAGGTGCACCGCGCGGTGTACAAAAGCAAACAGGTAGTCCTCAAGGTTCAGCGTCTCAATATTACTGAAATCACTGAAGCCGACATTGAAATCATGCGCAGTTTAGCCGGCCTGGCCGAGCGGTATTATCCTGCGCTTTACTCCGTTAACACAGTCGGTCTGGTGAATGAATTTGCCGAACAGATGAAAAAAGAGCTGGATTTCCGCATGGAAGCCAACAATCTCCGGCGTTTTGCGCAGAATTTCGAAGGTGACGATACTATCCATGTTCCGGAAGTCTATATGGATTTGTGCACCAGGCGGGTCATCACTATGGAGTTCCTGGATGGGATTAATATCTCCGATACAAAGCGGCTGAGAGATGAAGGCTATAATCTGCAATTGATCGCACGGCGCGGCGCAATCCTTGGTTTCAGGTCTACCTTCGAATACGGTTTTTTCCATGCTGATCCTCATCCTGGTAATATTATCGTTTTGCCTGACAACATTATAGGTTTGGTGGACTTCGGTATGATGGCGTCCTTGTCCCTGCGGGACCGCGAACGGTTGGCCAAACTGGTTTATTTTATTACAATTCATGACGAAAAACGGGTCGCGCGGGCGCTCAACGAATTAATGGAATCCGAGGATATCATCCCGGCGGAAGATTTGGAATCATCGATGTCAGCAATAATCAATGATTACAGCGATGTTGCCGCGGGTGAATTGAAGCTGGCAGGAATGCTTTTTGCCATGATGCGCGCTATTATAGCGCACGGCGGCAGGCTCCGTCCCCAGATGTTATGGGTAACTAAAAGTATCGCCATCCAGGAGGAGATTGCCCACTCGCTGCACGCCGATTTTAACCTGATGGAACTCGGCAAGCCTTTTGCCGAAAAGATCATTAACCAGAAACTCAATCCGTTTGGCCAGTCCTACGGGTTTTACTACTGGTTGATCGATGCGCTGGATACGGTTAGAGACCTTCCCTATGACATCGGCGTGGTTTTCCGTGAGTTACGCCGCGGCCGCATAAAGATCGAATTTGAACACGTTGGGCTGGAACCGCTCAGATCAACTATCGAGCGGTTCGGGAACCGTACTTCGCTGAGTATTGTTATTGCCGCGTTGTTGCTGTCGTCTTCGATGGTGGTAACGGCGAAAGTATCGCCGTATGTGGGTGATATTCCGTTACTGGCATTTATTGGTTACATCAGTTCGATCATTTTAGGTTTGATTCTGATAATTTCCATCGTCCGGCGGAAATAATCGTTTGCTAACGCAGTTCATTTACCAGCTTGATAACCTGCGGACCCACCAGCACGATCCAGACCAGGTTAAACCCGGCAATCAAGCGTTCCACCAATCCCAGGTAATCACTGCGGTAAACTGAAAAACCAAGCCAGAATAGGCCGGCTATGCCCACCAGGAATGTCAAACCGCTGTAAAACACGGTATATTTTAAAGCGGGGATTTTTATCAGTAAACGCATTAAAATCAGACAGGCTGCATAAAAGAAAACAGATACAAATCCCGTGGCTATCTGGTGTATCAACCCGTGAAAACTGACGGTGGTGCTGATTACATTAGCATTAAAAATGGTAATTAATAAGAACCCGAATGCTACAATTGCCAGCAGAATCCCATCCAGTTTTAATAAACGGAATTCGCTTTTATTATTGATTTTATAATCCTTTACTCTTAACAGGTGCACGGCGATGAAAAGAAACGAGATTGCAACTATCAACATTCCCAACTTTTCCAGCCACCCGAAAGGCCCGGCGGCAAACCAGCTGATTGTTTCTCGAATCGGGCTGTGGCCATGATTCAACACAATCGTAACAACGTCGGCGGTGACCATGATCGCGGGTCCAACATAACAGGCGGGCACTGCCAGCGTAAATATTCCATCGAGGACCCGGCGGTCCATGATACGCGTTGCTAACGGTTGGAAATTTATGCTGCGGTTGAATTTTAATCTTTTGTTCAACACACTAAACTTCCATCATGACAATACCGGCTGTAAGTCCCGGCGAATCAATTATAAAATATCCGGCAGGCTTAAAAGATATTAAGAGGATTTGCGGGCAGCCTTCCACTTTTCTAGTGCGATTCTGGCAGCAACCGGTATCGTGACTCCGGGTACACTACTGTCCAGAGCGTTTTCTACCGGTTTTAAAATATTTGCTAATTCCGGCGTCATGGCTTCATATTTCATTAGGTGGGTAATTACATGATGCGCGCCTTCGCGCAGAAACGATTCTTTGGATTCTGAGATCAAAGCTTGAAGCAGCGGCTCGATACTGGTGTTGCCTGTCGCGATCAGCGCTTCAGCCGCCAGCCAGCGGATATCAAAAATCTCATCTCGCAATACTTTGATAAGGGCGGGGACGGAAACGGGGTCGGCAATGCTGACCAATGTCTTAGCGGCTTCCCATCGCAATTGTTCCTGCTTGGAACTTAACGTTTCGGCTAAACCATGGACAGCCTCCTTCCCTATATTAATCAGAGCCAAACGGGCATTTTCACGTACAGATCCGTCACTATTCCCCAGCTTAGTGATTAAGTCGTTAATCTTGTTCAGGCCAATTTTACCGTTATCTTCTTCCATTTTCTTACCCGCTTTTACTTTCAAGGATGCCAACAGTACACTATCTGAATTTTAGTTTAGTTTCCGTTTCAAAATCATAAATTCTGATTAGAAAACGTAACGTTTTTATGCCAATAGTTTTGNNGTTCTCATCCGATATATTTGTTTCATCATTTAACTCCGCTTGATGCAGTTTTTAAATGTATTCCATAATGCTTCGTAACTATTTTCTAAATTCAGTGCATAATTACTCAATATCCAAATATTTACCAACCCCTATATCATTCCAAAGAGCAGCGTAGCATACCGCGATTGCTCCAAGCAATGTAATCATTTACTTACTAACGAATATACTACTAACATTTATTGTTGTCAAGCACGTTTATTACGAACAAAACAATGAGGTTGAGAGTGACTTCATTGCCTTGATGGCAATGACAAATAATATTATAATGTA
>PMMG01000152.1 GCA_003162335.1 Dehalococcoidia bacterium | reverse complement strand
CGATAACAACCGATCTCCATCAGTCTTTTAATATTGAGATTTACTTCTTTACGAAGTTCACCCTCTACGGTATATTCTTTATCGATAAGCTCACGGATCTTATTGACTTCGCCTTCCGTCAGGTCATCGGCTTTGACTTCCGGTGCAATACTAAGCTGGTCTAAAATCTTTTCACTGGTTTTAGGTCCGATGCCATGAATGTACTGTAACGAGTACAGTATCTGTTTTCCTCTGGGGATATCTACACCTGCAATACGCGGCATTTTTTCCTCCCTCTAACCCTGTCTCTGTTTGTGCTTGGCGCGAGTGCAAATAACTCTGACCACACCACGCCGCCTGATTACTTTGCAATTTTCACATCTTGGTTTAACTGATGATCCGACTTTCATATTTACCTCTTTACTTAAACCGGTAGGTTACTCTGCCCCGACTTAAATCGTAGGGGGACAACTCAATCAATACCCTATCACCCGGCAATATTCTAATGTAATTAACTCTCATTTTCCCCGAAATATGCGCCAGTACCTTGTGCCCGTTTGCCAGTTCCACGCGGAACATCGCATTCGGTAGAGACTCCGCCACGACTCCTTCAACCTCTATCGTCTCTTTCTTTGTCATAGTCTCCTTTAATTAAGCACTGGTAAGCACCTCAGGCTCGCCATCAGTGATGGCAATGGTATCCTCAAAATGGGCGGACAGACTGCCGTCTTTGGTGCGCACTGTCCACCCGTTGCTTTCTACTTTAGTTTCCCACCCGCCGATATTCACCATCGGTTCTATGGCGAGCGTCATTCCCTTTTTCAGTACCGGACCTGTCCCCCGCATCATGCCGAGGAACGATTTGGTGGTATTAGGAATCTGAGGATCCTCGTGCATATTCCGGCCGATTCCGTGCCCGGTATATTCACGCACTACATTGTAACCGCGGGACTCGACATATTCTTCAATTGCCGCGGAAACATCTCCCAACCTGTTCCCTTTACGCGCCGCCTGTATTCCGGCTCTTAACGATCCCTCCGTTACTTCGATTAATTTAAGGGCTTTCGGGCTGACGAAACCGACTGCAACTGTTCTGGCTGCGTCACCCTGGAATCCCTTATAAATTACTCCGTAGTCTATTGATACTATATCACCATCCAGCAAGACCCGCTTGTCTGGAATACCGTGCACTATTTCATCATTTACCGATACACAGACACTGGCCGGATAACCATGATAACCTTTAAATGAAGGTATTGCGCCGAATCTCTTCGGTTCTTTTTCAGCAATGACATCCAGCTCATCGGTACGCATCCCTGCTTTCACACTGGATGTCAGTATTTTTAATACTTCTGCTGTTATCCTGCCGGCCTCCCTCATGATGGTGATTTCTGCATCGGTTTTAATAATGATGCCCATACTTACCCCCGTCGGGTGCTTTTCTTTCCGACGGCATCCAGTATCCTCTGTTTGATCTCGTCCATTTCGCCTTCACCGTTGATTTCCGCGAGTTTTCCTGTTTTGGTGTAATATTCAATCAAAGGCGCAGTCTGGGCAAAAAATACCTTAAGTCTTTCTTTAATGGTCGCCGGCACATCGTCCGACCGTTGATACAATTCGCCACCGCATTTATCACATTTGCCTTTAACCTTGGGAGGCGAAGCGACTTCATGATACGGCGTCTGGCATTGCCGGCAAATCCAGCGGCCGCCCAGTCTCTTTAATAATTCGGCTTCAGAAACCTTGATATAAATCACTTTGTCGATGGCTTTGGCCTGTTCCGCCATTGCTTTATCAAGCGCCTGAGCTTGTGCCAGGTTACGTGGAAAACCATCAAAGATCACACCGTTTTTGCAATCCAGCGCGGAAATTCTTTCCAGCACCATTTTGATGGTGATCTCGTCCGGTACCAATCCGCCTTTGTCCATATAGGTCTTGGCTTCCAGGGCAAGCTTGGTTCCTTTCTTCTGCGCTTCACGGAACATATCACCGGTGGCGATGTGCGCCAGCTTTAAGGCTTTCGCTACTTCTGCCGCCTGTGTTCCTTTACCAGCACCAGGAGCTCCTAGAAAAACTACGTACACTTAAATATCTCCTACTTAATAAACCCTTCATAGCGGCGCATGGTTAACTGCGCTTCCATCTGTTTCATGGTATCTAGTACTACACCGATAACAATGATCAAACCGGTGCTGGAGAGTTGAACCGTTGAAATATTGGTGACGAATTTCGCAATGAATGGGATGACGGCAACAATGCCCAGGAATAATGAACCGGCTAACGTAATCCGGTAAATGACGTTGTTAAGGTACGACTCGGTATTTTTACCGGGCCTGATACCGGGGACAAACCCGCCCTGCCGTTGTAAAGTGCCGGGCAAGTCCTGTTGCTGGAAGATAACCATCGTATAGAAGAAAGACGCAACAATGGTGAGGATGAAATATAATGCCCAGTAAATTATACCCAAAGGTAAAGCAGTGTTGGAGTTGAAAATGTTATAAACAGCATTCCAAAAGTTAGGGTTCGTCCCTGCCGGATTCTGGAAATAACTTGCAATCATACCGGGGAATACAACCAGCGACATGGAAAAGATCAGAGGGATCATACCCGCGGTGTTTACTCTTAAGGGGATGTGTGTTCCACCGGTCTGGCGGTACATGCGCCCACCACGGAAAGAGGTGCGCGCATATTGAACTGGAATCCGCCGGTGCGCCTCGGTGAAAAGGACGATAAATACGAGACTGGCTAAAAGGATCAGTCCGAATACTATTACCCCAGCGGTATTCTGGCTGAATGCTAAACCAAGTTGGCCAGCCATTGTCGGGTATTGGGTGACAATTCCGGCGAAAATGATGATCGAAACACCGTTACCGATACCATATTCAGTGATCAGTTCGCCTAACCAGACCAGGAAAACTGTGCCTGCTACTAAGGATGCTACCATCGCGACCATTGCCAGCGGAGTAGCAGAGGCGATAGCCCCTTCTCTCTGCAGGAGAACGATCTGACCGTAACCGGAGAGCGCAGCAAGGGGGATGGTTAACCAGTGGCTGATGCGATTGACCTTGTCTCTACCGGCTTCCCCTTCCTGAGAGAGCCGCATGAGCGCGGGAATAACGGGTTGGAGCAATTGGATGATGATAGTGGATGTAATATATGGATAAACACCCATTGCGGCCACACTGAAGTTTCTCAGAGCGCCGCCGCTGAACATATCAAGCATACCTAACAGGGCATTACTATCGAACAAGCTCTTTAAAGCTACCGGGTCTACACCGGGCAGCGGGATATGAGCAATGAAACGAAATGCTACCAGTAATCCAAAAGTGATTAAAATACGACGCCGCAAATCCGGCATGCGAAATGCGTCGATCATGGCTTGGAGCAGCTTTGGCCTACTCTGCCGAGGCTTCAAGGGATTCCTCCTCAATTACTTTACCGCCTGCCGCTTCGATTTTAGCTTTTGCAGACGGGGTAAATTTGTCCGCCTTTACGGTTAAAGGACGGTCAATGTCACCGTTACCCAGGATTTTTACCGGGTTCTGGCCGGTTTTTACTAAACCGGCGGTTATTAACAATATGATGTCAACTTCTGTGCCGGGTTCAAAACCATTAAGTGTCCCGACATTGACGACATCATATTGAGTTTTAAAAATGTTGGTGAACCCGCGCTGGCTGGGTAACCGTTTGATAATCGGCAATTGCCCGCCTTCAAAACCAGGTTTCATTCTAAAACCGGCACGCGCTTTTTGTCCTTTACAACCGCGTCCGGAAAAACTACCTTTTCGGCTTCCGTCACCACGCCCAACCCTTTTCTTGTCTTTTCTCGAGCCGGGTGCAGGAGAAAGTGTATCCAGTCTTATCAACTTGCTTCCTCCACTTTAACTAAATGTCTTACTTTATTTATCATGCCTCGAATGGCCATAGAATCTTCTTTGACGACAACTTCGTTCAAACGATGAAAACCGAGAGCCTTCAAGGTTCTTTTCTGGTCTTCCTCGTAGCCGATGCCGCTTTTAACCCAGGTAATATTTAGTTTAGCCACTGACAACCTCCCCGGTTTTCTGAACAGGCGGCTTCCGTCTGGCAATCTCTTCCGCAGGATTTTTCAGTCTGCTAAGCGCTAGAACGGTAGCGCGGGCAACATTTGTTTTATTTGATGTGCCTAATGATTTGGTTAAAATGTCTTTAACCCCGGATAATTCGAGTACAGCGCGCATACTGCCGCCGGCTATAATACCGGTACCCGGAGCCGCGGGTTTAAGCAGAATTCTGGCGGAACCCATTTTCAGTTCAATTTCATGGGGAATACTTGAGCCTTCCATACGTACGGAAATCAAATTTTTCCGGGCATCGGCATTGGCTTTGTTAATAGCTACGGGGACCTCGTTTGCTTTACCGAGTCCTACCCCAACGTGCCCGGCGCCGTCACCGGTAACAACCAGTGCGCTGAAGCTCATACGTTTGCCGCCTTTTACAACTTTGGCAACGCGGTTCACGTATACTAATTTATCTGTTAATGCCAGTTCAGCCGGATCTATTTTATTGATTAGCGCCATATTATTCTATCCTTATTATCTCTTAGAATTTCAATCCCTGCTCTCGAACGGCTTCGGCAAGAGCTTTGACTCTACCGTGATATCTAAAACCGCCACGGTCAAAAGCTACCATCGTGACACCTTTTTCCTTGGCGCGTTTGGCGACCAGAGCACCTACCAGCTTGGATACTTCAGCTTTCTTTTTCCCGTCAGCTGCGCTTTTAATTTCAGCATCGAGCGATGAGGCAGCTGCCAATGTAAGCCCTTTGGTATCGTCAATTACCTGAGCATATACGTTAGTCAAACTCCGGAAAACGCTTAGACGCGGCCTGGTTTCTGTACCCTGCACCCTTCTGCGGATGCGGGTGTGTCTTCTATCACGAGATACCTTACGGTTAAACTTTGCCATTTATTTTCTTACCTCTACTTCCCGATTGCCTTACCCGCTTTACCCGGCTTGAGCTTGACTATTTCGCCGGTATATCTTAAGCCTTTGCCTTTGTAGGCATCGTGGGGTTTGATTGCTTTTATTTGCGCCGCTTTTAATCCGACGGCTTCTTTGTCAATACCGGAAATTTTTACTTTCGTGGTGCCTTCGACTGTCAATACAATACCCGGGGACGGTAAAACTTCTACCGGGTGAGAATATCCTACATTAAGAATCACCTTATCGCCGGCTTTCGTTGCTTTATAACCGACACCGACGATATCGATGCCTTTCTCATAGCCTTTGGTGACGCCTGTTACCATGTTGGCAATCAGCGCGCGCATCAAGCCGTGCCTGGCGCGGACATCACGATTTTCATTCGCGCGGGCAACTACCAAAGTATTATTTTCCTGGCTGATAGTGATATCAGAACCCATGCTTCGACGAAGTTCACCTTTCGGTCCTTTGACTATCACTTCACCGTTATCTGTTTTTACCACTACATCTTTCGGCAGTGGTATTGGCAAACGTCCGACTCTAGACATACAATTTGCTCCTGTATTTGCTTACCATACGTAACATAAGAGCTCTCCGCCGATTCCCTGCCGCCAAGCCTGACGTCCGGTCATTACCCCTTTCGGAGTAGAGAGAATAGCTATCCCCATTCCGCCATATACGCGGGGGATCTCTTTTTTCTCAACATAGATTCTCAAACCGGGTTTGCTCACACGTTCTAACCCGGTAAGCACCGGTTGATTCCTATCTTGATATTTGATGTAAATCTTGATGTTTTTGTGCGATTCTTCGCGGACGACTTCAAAATCTTTTATGAAGCCTTCTTCCTTGAGAATTTTGGCAATCGCCAACTTTAATCTTGAAGATGATACCAACACCGCATCATGCCTTGCCATGGTGGCATTGCGTATCCGGGTCAGCATATCTGCAATTGGGTCAGAAATAGTCACCCTTTCCCCCCTTTGGTTAATATCCTTACCAGCTTGACTTTCTCACGCCCGGAATCTTACCGGCTAAAGCAAGTTCCCGGAAACATATTCTGCATAGACCAAATCGACGCATGTAGGAGCGCGAACGACCGCACACCTGGCATCGATTGTGCTGTTGCACTTCAAATTTAGGAGTCCGTCTCCATTTAGCAATTTCTGACTTTTTAGCCATTTAAACTCCATCAATCCTTGCTGAACGGCATTCCCAGCAATTCCAGTAATAATCGACCTTCTTCATCGGTTCTGGCCGTAGTAACGATTGTTATCTCCAGACCCCGTACTTTATCAACTTTGTCATATTCAATCTCGGGGAAAATAGTTTGTTCTTTTAACCCCAGGGTATAGTTACCGCGGCCATCAAAAGCGTTTCTGGGCACACCCACAAACTCACGGCCTCTGGGTAAAACGACATTGATCAATCTATCCAGGAAATCAAACATCTTTTCCTGACGTAAAGTCACTTTAAGACCGATGGGCATGCCTTCGCGTAATTTGAAGTTCGCGATAGATTTCTTGGAACGGGTTACTATAGGCTTTTGCCCGGTGATAATAGGTAAATCCTTTTCCGCACCTTCCAACGCTTTGGCATTGGACACTGCTTCACCTAAGCCGATGCCAACGACGATTTTTTCCAGTTTCGGCACTTCCATGATATTCTTGTAGCCTTGGACTTCCATCAGCTTGGGTACAATTTCTTTTTTATACTTTTCTTTCAGACCAGCCATTATTCGATAACCTCACCACAAGCACGACAAATTCTAGTTTTACTACCGTCGTCCAGGGTCTTGTAGCCAATACGAACGGGGTGATTGCAATGATTGCATATCAGCATAACATCTGATAAATCAACCGGTGCTTCCCGCTCAATGATACCTGCCTGTTTAACCTGTGCTTT
>PMMG01000075.1 GCA_003162335.1 Dehalococcoidia bacterium | reverse complement strand
GGTTCCATCTTTACGCACAATAGAGACATCATAATTATCCGGTAGCGGATCACCGCGCTGGCGTCTCTCCATTCTGATATTAAAGGCGGCATAACTTTCCGGGGTATAACGTTTTTTTACCGGTGTCGAGTTGAACTCTTCCAGGTCAAGGAAGCCGTAAATATCCAATAAAGCCTTGTTGGTGTATAATGTTTCTCCCTGTCGATTTACAATGCGAATGCCAAGAGGGGTATTTTCGATGGAATTTCGGAAGTTTTCTTCAGATATTTGTAGCGCTTGTGCGGCGTTTTCACGGTCTGTGATATCACTAATAATTACCATGGCAGTGTAGTCGTCTCTGAGCGTAAACCGCTGAGCCCTCGTCTCAACAGGAATCTTTTTACCGTCTTTAGCGAGGATTTTCAAGTTATTATATGTCGGCAACATCTGGGTACCAACGGCAATTTTTCGATAGGCTTTGTCTAAAAACTGATGGTATTCAGGGGAAAATAGCTCGGAAAAAGTCTTGCCTTTAAGTTCCTCAGCGGAAAAGCCGGTAATTTCAACCATGCGCTGATTTGCGAACATAATTGTTCTGTTATTGAGCAGTAAAATGCCGTCGGTGCTTCGTTCAACCAACGCTGAATACAGCTGCTCCGAAGCTGCCAAAGCTTCTTCTGCCCGTTTACGTTTGGTAATATCCGTGACGATGACCATAACGGTGTAGTTGTCTTTATAGAAGATACGTTTTGCTTTCGTTTCTACCGGGGTGATCCGTCCGTCATAAGTTTGGATTTCTAACTGATAATCGGCAGGTAATTGGGTTGGGCTAGCCTGCCGCAGTTTGAAACCTTCATCCAAAATGTTTTTCGATTCAGACGTAAACAATTCAGGAAAACTCTTGCCGATAAGTTGCTCCAGGGGATAACCTGAGATTTCACTTATCCGTTGATTTGCAAACAATATCCGCCTTTTATCAAGGATTAAAATACCATCAGTGCTTTGCTCGATCAGAGTGGAATATTTTTTCTCCGATGCTTGCAGCGCTTCTTCTGCCTGCTTACGTTCAGTAATATCGCGGATAATTACCATCACCCTACTGTTATTTTTGTACTTGATACGTTTTGCTTTTGTTTCTACCGACATTAAACGTCCGCCTTTAGCGGTGATTTCCAATTGATAGTCGGTTGTCGAGTCATTGTGAGCACGTAGTTGTTTGTAGCCTGTGTCTAATATCTTAATTGAGTCAGGAGTAAATAATTCTGTAAAACGTTTCCCTTTCAATTCAGTCTGGGAATAACCGGTAATCTCTTCCATACGATGATTAGCGTAGTCAATTGTTCGATCATTGAGCAAAATAACGCCATCGGAGCTTTGGTCAACCAACGCTGCATATTTCTCCTCGGACATTCTTAAAGCTTCTTGTGCTTGCTTACTCTCCGTAATATCCTGGTATAAGGCTTCATTCCGCAACTCACCTTCCCATACAATTTTATTGCGGAAGGCCTGAAGATGACGAATCTGGCCGTCTTTATGGAGAATGGAAATTTCGTATCCATCGGGTACCGGTTCACCGCGCAGGCGCTGCAATCTTCTGACTTCCGATTCTTTCCAGCTTTCCGGAGTGTAAAGGCTTCTGACAGGTGTATCCAGGAATTCCTGTAAGCTAACGAACCCGAACATTTTCAAGAGTGCTTTGTTGGCATATATTTTTTCGGCGTTTTTCCCCACAATAGAGACACCGAGCGGGGATTTTTCGATTTCGTTGTGCAATGCTTGCTCAGCGGCTTGCAGAATTAGCTCAGTTTTTTTCCATTGCGTGATGTCTTTTATATACACACGAACATGATTATTGCCAACCGGCAAAAAAGTACGTTCATAAAATGAACTCTTAATCTGCACTTCAAGAATAACCGGATGCGTCTTGTGTCCTTTATTAAGGATTTTTTGTATCGCGGTGTAATCAGACAGGAGAGGATGTTTGATTCCGAGGGAAATAAGGTCAGGGAAAACACGTTTTGCAGCCGGGTTTAAATAATAAACAGAGCCGTCTTTGTCCAGTTCCAGAACAGCTTCGGAATGCATTTCCGGGAATGAAGCCAGGTAGGCGTTACGCTCAGCGACTAATTCCGGCTCCGCGATCCTGCTTAAAATGTTTTGAACACCACCGGACTTTGTCTTTTTCGAGGATGATTTATTAACCAACAACTTTTCAATCCCCGGGGGCTTTTTGCCGGTCTTGGCAAGTTCTTTGTGTTTAGAAACGGTCAGCCTCTGTTTTAGAGTGCCTTCGGTTTCAGATCGTTGCGCGCCAACTGCTTTGACACGTTTAGTCCTGGCGGCTTTGCTCGTTTTATCTTCGGCTTCACGTTTGTGTATTGCCATCAGGGATCCTTATTACAAATTACAAAATACTTATACATTGTATTAATTCTGTGTATTGAAGTGAAACACCGTTGTTTAGTTGTTGTCTAAAAAAGGCGCACGATGTCGCTATCATGCATAGTACAATGAATAACGATATCTGCGCCCTTTATTCATGCCGGCCACCTTCCAACACGATCCTGAATAGCCGAATATTTACGGCTCTTTTCATGAGTCACGTTTGGTATGCTCAGTTTATGCTGTGCTATTTTATTTGTCAAGCTAATTGTGTTAAATGTTGTTTATTACGATAACCGGTTAATTCAAGCAAACTAAATGGCGCTGAGCATACAGCTGTAAGTATTATTGATATAGTTAGCAGCGTAAACCAATTTCGGCTATAATATAGAAAAGTCAAAAGTGCAGGTCAGAGAAAATGACAAGTTCAAGGGAACCAAACAAAAAAAACCCGGCGCACGGTACGAAGAAACGAACTCAAATGAACGTACAGAGCGTTCATGCGCCAAAACCGGTGATGAAAACGCTATCACGGTCTGAGAAAAAAGAGGCGCAAGTCTCCGCTGCGCCGCCGCCGGTTAAAAAAGTTTCAAAACGGACAAGAATGATAATGAGCATCAGCGCTATTGTCCTGGTGGTGGCCGTTATCGCCGGTCTGGCCTATTATTTTATTGCGGTTATGCCGATGCAGCGTCCTATTTTAACTGTAAATAACGAAGATATTTCCACTGGTTATTTTCTGAAACGGATGGTGGCTAATCCCGGTGCCGACGTTAATTCCGCCGTGCAAGGAATGGAAGCGGAAGTGATCATAAAACAACAAGCTGCCGCCAACGGAGTAGTCCCGGTAACGGCGAAAGATGTTGATAATTATATGCGCGATCAGGCGAAAGGGACAAACAGCACCATTTCCGATGCCGATTTTAATAAATGGTTCAAACAGCAGTTGGAAAATACCGGATTATCTGCGTCCGAATTCCGGGAAGTAATGAGTCGTGAAGTACAGCGACAGCGACTGATGGACATATTGGCTTACGATATGCCTTCGACAGCTCCGCAAGTGCACCTCTGGGCTATGGTATTCAACTCCAACACTGCAGCTCTTACCGCGAAAGCAAAATTAGACGGCGGGGCGGATTTTGCCACGGTCGCCAACACGTTGGGACAACAGACAAACGGCGGCGATCAGGGGTGGGCGGTGACAGCGATGCTTCCTAACGAGATTACCACTGCGATCTCAAAACTAGATATCGGTAAAGTCAGTGATCCTGTAGCGTATACTCAATCAAGCACCAGTGCCAGCAGCGGAAATGTAACCAGTTATCTTCTGGTCAAGATTACAGAAAAAGACGATAACAGGACGTTGAGCGATGATGAGGTAACAATGGCGAAGCAACAGGTTTTGTATAACTGGTTAACCAAACAGCTATCGGCGGCCACGATAGTTATTCATGGTCTGAAAGGAAGCACCACGATGGATAGTCAGACCTCCAGCTGGTTGAATTATCAGGCACAGGAATTACTGAAGAAACGTCCGTCTGAGACATCAACAACCGGTCTCACCACCGCAACAACTGCAGTAACAACGACCGGCGCGAAACCTTAGGAATGGTTAAAGCGTATATTTATCAAGACAACTGACGAGAAAGCATCAATAATATTCGTTAATTATTCAATTACTTAACATAATATACTGCGGAGTAATTAAAATGAAGACCAAATTTGTATTTATTACGATACTGGCGATGATTATAGTGGCTTTGACCGGATGTATCGCAATTTCCCCTACTACGGAAACCGTCAGTCCGACAAGGTTGGAGAATACTACATCCGTGGCAGCAAGTGCCTATTCCGGTGCAGTTCCAGACTCGATACACAGCTTCGAATCAACGATTGAAGAGATATACAACCGTGTCAATCCATCGGTGGTAAATATTCAAGTTGTTCTGACGCCCAGCGCATCAAACCCCGGGGGCGGCGCTTTAGGTTCGGGCTTCGTGTGGGATAACCAGGGTGATATTGTTACCAATAACCATGTTATTAACGGAGCGACCCGTATTACGGTGGTTTTTTATGACGGCACAACGGTAGATGCCAAACTGGTAGGCGCTGATTCGGATAGCGATCTGGCTGTCATTAAAGTCGATCCGAACGGATTAACACTGCAGCCGGTGACGGTCGCGGATTCTGCGCTGGTTAAAGTGGGACAATTGGCAATTGCCATAGGTAATCCCTTCGGACTGCAAGGGACTATGACGGAAGGGTTCGTCAGCGGGGTCGGGAGGTTATTACCGGCTAATCAAAATACGCTGGGACCAAATTACAGCATTCCTGATATTATTCAAACCGACGCCGCGATCAATCCGGGGAATTCAGGTGGAGTGCTGCTGGACGATACCGGTGCGCTGATTGGTATTACCCAGTCAATAGCAACAACATCAGGTACTTCCTCCGGAGTCGGTTTTGCAATACCTTCGGCAATTATCAAACAGGTTGTACCGGCTTTGATCAGTACAGGCCATTACGATCATCCATACCTGGGTGTTTCCGTCGCCACTTTAAATCCCGATATCGCCGGGGCAATGAAATTACCTGCGAACCAGCACGGCGCGCTGATTAACACAGTCACAGCAGGCGGCCCGGCGGAAAAAGCAGGGCTTAGGGGCAGCGGCACTAAAGCGACAATCGCCGGCACGCAAGTTAATGTCGGCGGTGATGTGATAACGGCTTACAACGGCCAGACAGTGAAAAGTTCCGATGATCTAATCACATTTTTAGCCCGCTCCGGTTCTGTAGGGCAGACAGCGACATTGACGATTCTGCGGGACGGTAAAGAAATGCAGATAAAAGTAACGCTGGCAGCAAGACCGAATAGCTAATCATTAAGTAGTAAACTATAAATACAAAATAGTTTTAAAAACATTACTCTTGACCACTCACCGTTTAAGGCGAGGAAAAGAGGATTATTTTTTACAAAGAAAGGCTTAACGATCTTCTCCTTATAGCTCCGGTCAGGGATGTTGTTGAACTCCCTCAAGTAGCGCGGGGTTTTATAGTGACGAAGCTATTTTACGGTGACGGATTTGGCCAGGTTTCTGGGTTTATCCGGGTCAAAGCCGCGAACAATAGCAGAATGGTAAGCGAGCAGCTGCAGCGGTATCACGGTAACAAGCGGATAAAAGATCATCTCCACCTCAGGAATTTTAATCCATTCGGCGAAGATGGATTGATTCGCGTTGGAGATACCGATCACGGTCGCGCCGCGCACCATTGCTTCGGAGATATTAGAGATAGTATCTGTATAGGTATAATCCGTCGGGCAGATCGCGATAACCGGTGTGCCTTCCTCAATTAAAGCCAGCGTACCGTGTTTCAATTCTCCCGCGGGCATACCCTCGGCATGGACATAACAGACTTCCTTGAGTTTTAACGCCCCCTCACCGGCCATGGCAAAGTTAATTCCCCGCGCAAGAAAATAAAAGTCCCTTTTATCTTTGAGTTTTTCGGCGATCAGGGAAATTTCGGATAAATTGGTCTGCAGGTCTTTTTCGATAAGTGAGGATATTTCCAATAATTTTTCTTTACCTTCGGATAACCTGCCGTCCATGGCAAAGGCGAGTAAATACAGCAAGCAGAGCTGGGCAGTAAATGATTTAGTGGCTGCTACCCCTATTTCCGGACCGCAGCTGAGATACAAGGCTTTGTCGCTCATTCTAGCCAGAGATGAGCCTTCGACATTAACGATGGAATAAACAGTAGCGCCCTTGGCTTTGGCCTGTTTCACGCCATCCATCACATCGGCGGTTTCACCGCTCTGCGAGATCGCAATGACCATGGTGTTTTTATCTACGGAATCAGAAAAATAACCGAATTCAGAAGCCATGACGACGTCACTGAAGGTATGTCCGATTTTGGAGAAAACATATCGTCCGATCAACGCGGCAAACCGTGAGGTACCGCAAGCGACAAAAATCACCTGGTGCGCACGCAGTATATCGATTGCCATGCGGTTTAGCAGACGTGTATCCTGCATCATAGCCTGCCGGATAACAAATGGTTGTTCTTTGATTTCTTTGATCATGAAATGATCCTGATTGTCTTTCCCGGCTTCTGAAAGGTTCCAGGTAATCGCGACGGACTCGCGTTTTTTGGGTGTATGGTTTAAATCATATATCTGATAGGTGTTTTTGGTCATAACGACGCATTCACCGTCTTCAATGTACACGGCTTCACGCGAATAGGGGAGAAAAGACAGCACATCGCTGCCGATAAAATTGGCGTCTTTACCGAGACCGAGTACCATCGGGGAGTCTTTACGCGCGGCGAACAATTTCCCATCTGCCAGGGTGGACACCGCAATCAGAGCATAAGAACCTTGCAACTGTCTGATAGCAGCAAAAAATGCTTCTTCAAATGAAAGCCCGGCGTCCACCTGCTCGCGGATAAGATGGGGAATTACTTCAGTATCAGTGTCCGATTTGAAATGATATTTCTTTACCAGGCGACTTTTTAATGCTTCGAAGTTTTCAATGATCCCGTTGTGAACTACAGCGATTTGCGATATTGCGTCACAATGCGGATGGGCATTGTCACGCGTCACTCCGCCGTGGGTAGCCCATCTGACATGTCCGATGCCGGTATAACCAGGCAGATTATCGATATTACAGTTTTTAATGACTTCTGCGACTTTGCCTTTGTCTTTGCAGAGGTGCAGTGTGTCATCGGCAATTGTGGCGATACCGGCTGAATCGTAACCGCGATACTCCAAACGGGTCAGCGCGTCTTTCAAGATATCTACTGCCGGTTTACTACCGACATAACCGATAATACCGCACATAGTTCACTCCAGGGAACATTGCAGATTGTGGTCAAAATATATTCGCCTGGATGCATCAGGGAATAGATTGACTATGAACTATTGTATTCGCAGCAACATCGTTCGTCAAGTTGATGTGAGGATAAATAAGCGCGTTATTCCCAATACGGACGCCGGGCATGATGCTGACATTAATACCAGTACGGCAATCGTCACCGATGAATGCGCCCATTTTGTCACGGCCGGTATCTACGGGAGACCCGCTGATATTCACGCGGACGGTTCTGGTGTCAAAACGCCAGTTCGCGGTGATAGTACCGGCGCCGAAAGAACAGCGAGCGCCAATGACCGAATCACCAGCGTAATTCATATGAAATTGGGTGCCTTCCCCAACATAAGACTCCTTGATTTCCGTGCCAAAACCTACCACACAATTTGCGCCGATGTGAGAGTAAGTCCGAACAAGAGTGCTGTTCCCGATGACGGCATTCTTGCCGATATAAACCGGCCCGCGGATAACGGCGTTTTCAAGAATTCTTACACCTTCTGCGATAATTACTTTACCATCGATGACAGCGTTCTGAGAAATGCGGGCATCAGGCGCAGTATACGGTGCAGTCCTGTCCAGAAAATGGCGGGCAACATCGAGCACGTGCCACGGATATTTGATCGGCGTCCAGGCGCCGTTGTAAGGAACCACCTGGATCGGGCGGCGGTCACGGCACATCGCGTCAATAGCACGTTCGTAGACATCATCTTCGGTGGTTATTACCTTCGAAATATATTGTAATAAAGCTTCCGGGTCGGTATGCAGATGGACCAGAATATTAACCATGTCGCTCGGTTCGCGGCCCGCGCCGGGTTTTTCCTGTATGCCGGTTAATTTCCCATCTTCATTGACCACAAGGTAGCCACCCGGGAAATAGCTGCGAACTTGACGGCCGGTAATATAGGCTGCGGCTTTTTCCTTTTTACGAGCGGTTAATAAAGCCGAATAAGCAGGATTTTCAAAAACATCATTAGGGTTCACGATCAGGAGTTCGTCTTTTAGCAAAAGCCGGGCGTTTTCTAATGCATTGGCGATGCCAAGGGGTTTTTCCTGAACGACAAAATTAAACTCTGTGTCCGGATATTGTTTGGTGAGATTCTTAATACGGGAAATATTCACCGGGTTGGCAACGATTATAAATCGGCGCAGTCCGGATTGGACTGCCATGTCCAACTGATGTTCCAGCAGGGTTTTGCCGAGGAAATTCAGAAGAAATTTGTCTTCGGTAAGGGGAAACATTCTTTTACCGATGCCGCCACAGAGGAATAAAACTATCATATTTCGTTACCTTACCAGTTTTTGTAATACCGCGGATGCATTCTCAAGTAATCTTTCGGTTTCTGCCGGTGATGGAGATTCCGCAATGATACGGAAAATAGGTTCAGTACCGCTGGGACGAACCAGTATCCAGGAATTACCGAAATCCATGCGCAATCCATCCAATTCATTAACCGCGCCCCCGCCGAAAGCATCCGCTTTATCGAGCACCAGGGCTTTCAATTCTTCTTTCTTATCGTTCGGGCAGGCAATTTTACGCTGTCCCAGATAAAGTGGCGGGATGTTTTTAAAGAACCCCCGGATTTCTGAAACTGCTTTGATCGAAGATAATAAAGTAAGCGCTGCGGCAATGGTATTGGGATACAGCCCCAATTCGGGCAAAATATAGACGCCGACCGGTTCTACCCCGATCGCCGCGTCAATTTCACGCGTCAGGTGTGCAACGTAAACGTCTCCCACTTTACCACGTACGACCTCTACTCCCAAGTCAGCCAGGGCGTTATCCAGTAAATTGCCGGTTTCTACCGTCGCGGCTACCCGTTTTTTACCGGTGTGCCGCACCGCCAGTGCGCTGAGAAATGCTACCGATTCGGTGAAACCGATAAATCCTTCTTTATCAATAAAAACCACTCTATCCGCATCACCATCAAAGCAAACGGCAATATCAAGATCGTTATCCAGTAAAAATTGATATGTGTTTTTAAGAGTATCCTGCTTGGGCTCCGGACTCCTGCCGGGAAACGTTCCGTCCGGTGTATCGTTTATCGGCATCACAGTATAGCCGAAAGCCGTAAATATTTCTCCGGCGATACCGGAAGCCGCGCCGTTACCTGGATCGACGGCAATACGGAATCGAGGAATTTTGACGTGTTTAAACGCCGATAGTAAGTATTCTGTATACCGGGTATCGATGCCGTCTTCACGTTTAAAGTTCGCGGAAACGCCGTTAAGATAATTTTTTCCAGCATATATCCGTTCGATCTCGTTTTCTTGCCGTGGACTGAAACCAATGCCTTCTGAAGTAAAAAGTTTAACGCCGTTGTATTCGGGAGGGTTATGTGAGGCGGTGAGCATGATACCTATGTCCATGCGCATATCGGCAGTGGCAAAGGCCAGTATCGGGGTCGGTAGAATACCGCCATCGATGACGTTGACACCGCCCGCCAGTAATCCTACAGAAACAGCTGCTTTGACCGATTCGCGGCTCTCACGGGAATCGGTCGCAATCAGCACTTTTGCTGCGGGACGTAAGCTGGTCGCAATCGCTCTGCCGACGTTCCAGAGCAACTCATAGTTAAGATCTTTACCCACTACGCCGCGGATACCGCTGGTGCCAAATAATTTGGGGATTTCCCGGTTGTCAGGAGACATTTAAAATACCAACTTCATAATAATTTCATCGTTAAGCAAATAGCACTCAATATTTAATATTATCACATGTAGCGTCGACGTTATCATTGGGTATATTGGGTTATTTAGTTTGGTTGTTTTTGGCAGTAAGGCGAGCTTTAGTATATCTGGATACCTGCCTGATTGCGAAGACAATCAGGTAAAAGACAGTCAACCCGATAAGGGAAAACAGTATCATTTCTGCGGGTTTGACCATCGTATGCGTACCGACGGTCAGACCGACGATTAAAAAGATACCGTCAAAAACCATACTGGATAACAGCACACCCACGAAGAGTTCTTTGTAATGTTTTTTTACACCGAGCAATACTGTGAGCGGCGTCCCTAATCCGATCAACCGTCCCAAAGCGATAGTGAAAGGAGAAATATAAGAATCAAATTTAGTGGAGATTCGAGCAAGCCAGGTATTATTGCCTGAAAACCGTTTAAAACGGCGTTCCAGGTATTTATTGTAGAGTTTTGTTAACGGCAGGCTGCCGAACCTGCTGACACTGAAAAGCAACAGTACTCCGGCTTCCCTTCCCAGGACGGCAATCAGCCACAATAGCAGTAAATGAAATGGAGATAACAAACCTGCCGCCACGTTATATCCGGCCATCAACCAGACTGTTTCCAACAAATATGGCACGGAAGCCAGCATCAGTTCGCCGAAAGAGCACAATAAAAAAAGCAGGCAGACCAGCTCCAGGTTAAAGGTTCCCATGAAATTCAGGATTTGCTTTAAAAAGTCAGTCATATTCAGACCGGACTATTTATTGTATGCGGATATATGAAGAAGGTCGGGGACAGTAACAAATTGGTAACCCTCGGATTGCAGCTGTTCAATGATCAATGGTAAGGCCTGTACCGTCAGACTTTCATCGGATTTTGTGCAATCATGCAGCAAGCCATACCCGTCATGTAACAATACGATAGATCCGGGTTTAGCCGCTTTTACAATTTCACCGGCATAGTTTTCGGCGGTCGGTTTACCGAAATCGGCTAACAAATGCCGGTCATTGGCAGCGACATCCCATGTTACTTCAATTAATCCTTCATCTTTGACGCCGTCAATTTCCCACGGTGATTTATTACCGTGCGGCGGACGGTAAAGATGGGGTTTAACCCCGGTTATGCTGTAGAGCACATCCTCAGCTTTGTCCATATCTTTAACGCCGAAGGAAGTAAGCGCATGACTAGCGTCATAACTGTAAGAATGATTACCGATCACATTACCGTCAGCGATAATTTTGTTCACAACGTCGGGATAAAGCTGAGCATTTTCACCGATAACGAAAA
This sequence comes from Dehalococcoidia bacterium, assembly GCA_003162335.1. GTDB lineage: Bacteria > Chloroflexota > Dehalococcoidia > Dehalococcoidales > Fen-1064 > Fen-1064. Next base: position 1,112 of record PMMG01000075.1, on the reverse strand, counting down.
AAGTCGCATTAACATGATGACTGTTCAGTATATCCAGGATTTCCGAAGTGTATGGTTCGTTCGGGCCGTCATCAAAAGTCAAAGCGATCGTTTTGTCTGTCGATTTTGCAGAAGCGTATACCTTACCAAAAAACGGCGCGGACGGCAGGAAATAACCGCCGGCGACAACAAACATCACAAGGGCCATGATGATCAGGATCACTACTTCCGCCATGCGGTTTCTACGAAATATACGATTAACCAGGTTACTCGGTTGTATTGGCTGGTTGAGAACATATTTTCCCCAACGGCCCCAGTTGATGAGTCCTTCTTTGAAAATCCGCAAAAGAGGTTTATTCACCGACCGCGGAGAAGTGGCCACGCATAATCCATTATCAAAAGCTACTTTGCCACGTTGTCTGAGTCGGCTGGCGATACCCCATTGGTCCGGGGCGTATTTGATGTCATGATAACCGTCCAGTTCAACAAACGTTTTGCGGCGAAATGCAAAGGTTGCTCCGGAAACGATCCACGGACGACCGATAATAGGAGTGGTCAGCCAGTTAACGACGCTGCGGATAACATATTCCACCGGCGCCCACCAGGGAGGTGTTGTATACACATACCGGCCGGTAACAGCCACGACTTCGGGATGCTTTTCAAACCGGTCGGCGATTCTTCTGAGCCAATCGTGGGGATAGACTGTATCAGCATCTGCCTGTGCGATGATATCACCCTGGGCGGAGTCCGCGCCAATTTGGCGGGCATAAAAAACGCTCTTTTTTTCCCCGCACGGTACTACACGGGCACCAAAATCACGGGCGATACTCGCGCTTTTGTCAGTACTGCCATTATCAGCAAGAATGATTTCATAAGTTCCAGTGTAATCCTGATTGCGTAGAGATTTTAAACAATCCGGCAGAAACTTCTCTTCATTCAGAGCTGGAACTACTATACTTATCATAATATACATTCATTATAGCCCGAATTGAGTCCCAGGTAAACAAATATTTACTTATTATTCCGAATCTTACAAATTGTTTAGCTAATATCTATCGTGAAAATTGGAAATCCTGCTAAAACTCAAAACCATGGAGTGAATCCTGTTCCTTTTTTGATATTAAAGCCATGTT
>PMMG01000157.1 GCA_003162335.1 Dehalococcoidia bacterium | reverse complement strand
CACAGCCCGAGAGGGGAGTCGAACCCACTAACCTACCGATTACAAATCGGTTGCGCTGCCATTGCGCTACTCGGGCACCGTATATGTTTTTAAGCGCCATAAAAAGCAGACAACCTTATTATTATATGAAATGGCACAGGTAAAGTCAATTCGAGAGTGGAAATTTTAATAAAATTACTGACACCCGTCCGGCGGTCCGGTTATTTACGTTCCTTTTACATTGATGTAACCTGATACATTTAAAAAATTTAATTTGCGAAAGAGCCTCAGTTTTGTTAAACTAAAATGCGTATGGGCCGCTAGCTCAACTGGCAGAGCAAAGCACTCTTAATGCTTAGGTTCCGAGTTCGATTCTCGGGCGGCTCACTTCAATCACACTTTCCGTAACGCAATTTTCAGATTCAAAATATATTTCCGGAACCAACTTTAATAGCCTTTCGGCGGCGGCGGGATCATGCCGGTCTGCATCAAGGTTTCCACGGTCTTTCTGGCTTCCCGTATCATTTCCCCCGAACGCCTGGTCAATTCTTCGCGGGTCAAATTTTCCCTGGCAACGCCCTGCTCTACGGCCTTCATGCCGACCGCGACAGCTTCGCGCACAAAAACCTCGGTATCGGCCATTGTCGGCACAATGTGTTCATCTGAAAGGCCCTGCTCCTCGGCGAATTTGGCCAGCTCATAGGCAGCTGCAATACACATCTCGTCGGTAATGGTGCGGGCTTTCACATCCAGTGTGCCACGGAAGATCGCCGGAAAACCGATGGAATTGTTGACCTGATTGGGGAAATCCGACCGCCCGGTGGCCACTACCCGCAATCCGGCTTCTTTGGCATCCCACGGCCAGATCTCCGGCAATGGATTGGCGCAGAAGAAGCCGATGCCATTTTTATTCATCTTTTTTAACCAGGCCGGTTTAATTGTATCCGGGTCCGGCGTCGATAGTGAAATCACCACGTCGCAGCCGACCAGTGCCTCGGCGATGCCGCCTTCTACTTTATCCGGATTGGTGCGCTTGGCCAGATCCCATTTATAAGGGTTTTCCTGCTGTTTCTCTTCCAGATCTTTTCTGCCGCCATGTAAAGTGGCTTTGCTATCGACGATGATCATATTCTCGGCTTTGAAACCGGCAGACAGCATCAGACGGATAATGGCCACATTCGCGGCCCCCACGCCGATCATCGTGACTTTGACCTTTTTCATGTCTTTATTGACGACTTTTAGGGCATTCACAATTCCCGCCAGTGTCACAGCAGCAGTCCCCTGCTGGTCGTCGTGCCAGACCGGAATACGGCATTCTTTGCGCAATGTATCCAGGATGTGGAAGCACTTCGGATTCTCGATGTCTTCCAGGTTAATGCCGCCGAATGACGGCTGGATTATCTTGACGGTTCTGATGATTTCTTCAGGGTCTTTGGTATCCAGGCAAATTGCCACCGCGTCCACACCGCCAAGATATTTGAAACAGCATCGCCTTGCCTTCCATTACAGGCATAGCGGCTTCCGGGCCGATATTGCCCAACCCAAGCACACGGGTACCATCCGAAACAACGGCCACGGTATTCCATTTACTGGTATATTCATAGGCTTTGTCCCGGTCGGCCTGGATAGCTTTACAGGGAGCGGCTACACCCGGTGTATACCATACGGCAAAATCTTTGTAATCCCTGATCACGGCACGCGGAAGAGTCTGCATTTTCCCACGGTAAAAGGAATGCATGACCATTGCATCCTCGGCCGGTTTTTTTGCCTTGGCTAATAATTCTTCTTTGGTTACTTTTTGTGCCATCTGGGGTCCTCCTGAAAAATTAAAACATTAACGTTTCGAAATATTACAGCGCTAACCCTGCAATTAGAAACCGCTTATATTAATCAGTTTATCTTATCCGGTTACTGAACGGAAATTTACTATACGTAACATTGCGTATGATATTCCTGACAGGTCTTTCGCAACCAGTCCACTACTTCACGGTGCAGCGGAATACCTTTAGCACGATACTCCCGTTCAGTTTCGGCTTCCGGCAATCCGGGATAAAGCACCCGGTCGTGGCCGGGGGCAGGTTTAGTGGATTTAAGCATGCGCAGCCAGTCGTCCATGGTCGACTTGAATTGTTTAGTATCCATGAAGGCTTCAATATTATAAGCAACGACGCAGTGATTACAGACATGCTTGGGATTGCTGGCGCCATAGCCGCCGCCGGTCAGGATTCCGCTGAAGACATCGACGACGCCGGCCAGTCCGTAACCTTTGTGCGAACCCATTTCCCTGGTGCTGCCCAGAGGTAAAATACGGTCGACGCCGGGAGGCGGCGCGGGCACTTCTTCCATGATGGGGGTGCCGTCAGCATCGGCGATCCAACCGGGTGAAAGCTTGACGCCGGAACGGCGGGCTAATGTTATTTTATTGTTAGCGACAACGGTCGTAGCAGCATCATAAACAAACGGGGCTTCCTTATCTGCCGGAGCGGCCACCGCGATGGGATTGGTGCCCAGTCGGGGTTCGGCGCCGAAAGTTGGGATCATAAACGGCATAGTGGAGGTCATGCACATGCCGATCATATCGTATTTCAGCGCCAGCATAGCATGGTAAGAGGCCATACTGAGATGCCGGCCGTTTTGCATGGTGACCATGCCCACGCCGACATTGCGCGCTTTCTGGATGGCAATCTCCATCGCCCGGGGGGCCATGACGATTCCCAGTCCGCCATCGCAATCGATGCTGGCAATGCCCGGCGTCTCACGCAGAATTTTCCAATGCGGTTTGGGATTGATCAGACTGTCTTTGAAAAACCCGACATAGCGCTGCAAAATATTGGAAACGCCGTGACTGGAAACACCGCGCAGATCGGCGGTGATGAGAACATCCGCGCCAAGCACGCAATCTTCCTTCGGCATACCCATTTTTTCGAAAATATTGACTGCGGTCTCCCGCAGGTTCTTTTCGGTTACACGAACGGTGTCTTCTTCTCTTAATTTAAACGCATCCATTTTAATATCCCTCTGTATTCAGATTAAACAAGACTTACCTCGTATATTGCATCTCGGCATAGGGAAAGATCGCGATATTAGCGGAGGCGGGATAATCCGCTTCCAGAATCTTTAATACATCGCCCCAATTATGTAAAGATATCACTTTTTCCGAGACCGGGTATGAGTCACGGTTAGCCATGTCAGGCAAAGCCGTATAAATAATTACTTTTTTCACATTTGCCGGTACCTTTTTAGTCAGGTGTTCGGGGCCAAAGCTGGCGCTGCCAAAAGCTCCGTACAAATAATGTACGATCTGACCGGCAGGTTCATTCACTACCAGGACGATGTCACCACCCTGCGGGCCGATTGCCGTATAGGCAATATTCAGACAACCGCTGGCTTCGGTAGCTTTGACAAAAGCGTTGGCAATGACAATATCCTTATCGGTAACTCGCGGCGTAAAATAATGATATTTGGCTTCTTTAACCGAGGCCGTATACGAAGGTGTTAACGCGCCGGCAAATACTCTGGCGGTCTCACCGAACTTGTTAAATAAAACGCTGATATTGAAATCCAAACCGGACAGGGCTGCAGCTTCTTCGATATCGCGGCGGACCGGATTATCATCGATATTGCCCATACCCGTCTGACCGGGCACACAGTCCACCTGCGCGTGATGGTGATTGTGTTTGGTGCTCTCGTAGGAAGCGACACCGGGGAGGATAATTTTTCCGCCGCCGCCAAAGCCGGTCATGGCGTGGGGAACCGTGCCGCTGATGCCGATCTTCAAATCACATTTTATTACTTCTTCGTTCAGCGAAATTTCGGTGCCGAAAGTTTTGGTTTTACCGACCGGAATGCAATTGCCGAAAGGATTGTGATTATAAACCGGAAAACGCCCCAATACCGCCTCGCCGAGTTTCTTGACGAAATCGATCCTGGTCAGCGCCCCATGACAGCCGGTGGCACAAATAAACCGGATGTTTTGATCTTTAATACCGGCCTCCGCCAGTTCTTCCAGGATCAGTGGAATAAAATCATATGTCCGGGTGACGCGGGACAGATCGTCAAAAAGAATGACGATCTGATTCTTGCCGCGGGCCAGCTCTTTGATCGGTTTGGTATCGATCGGGTTATCCATGGCCGCACGTATCTGCTCAATATTCATCGCCGGTTGATATGCGCCGGTCATATCGCACTCTTCCACCAGCCAACGACTGGGAACCGGATATTGCGCTTCTCTTTTGTTGTACCAGGCAAGTTGAGGCAGTACTATCGTATCCATTTCTCTCTCCTGACCAGCGATGGAAAGGCTCACCCGATAAGAAATACACCCGAAAACTATCAATTAATTAGCACAAAAACTTTTCTAACCGGTAGCAACGGGAAGGCTCAGGCCGCTTTTTTCCCAGCCCTGCATCTGCGCCTGTGCGCCATCCACATCTTTTTGAATTGCCTCGATTTCTTCGGCGGTAAGATGGGAGAACCGCCCCTGCACCTTCAGATAATCGCTGACGGGTTTAAATTTAGCTGGTCTGACGGTTATTTTCAGTTTACCGTCTTCAATTTCGTAAAGGGTAAAGATACCGGTCGTCACGCCGAGTCTGGAAACCTCAATCAGTTTTTCCGGTGGAAAACGCCAACTGGTGGGACAAGGCGTATAAACGTGGATGTAGCGGAAGCCGTGCATTTGTTTCGCTTTTTCCAACTTTCGCTTGAAATCTTCGGGATAGGCCAGCGAAGCTGTAGCAACGTACGGGATCCGGTGCGCCGCCATGATCAACGGCATGTCCTTGCGCGGGGTACTTTTACCCGTTTTATTGGCGCCTACCGGGGTCGTGGTAGTCCAGGCATACTGGGGAGTTGCGCCGCTACGCTGGATGCCTGTGTTGGCGTAGGCTTCGTTGTCTTCAGTAACACAGACAAAATCGGAATTGCGCTCCGCGGCTCCGGATAAAGCAGTGAAACCGATGTCTCCCAGGCTGCCGTCGCCGCCTAATAACACAACTTTAGTATCCTGTCCTTTTTCTTTCAACCCCAATGAAATTCCGGTGGCACAGGCAGAACCACTGGGTAAAGGCATCGACGGGAAAGAAGGCATACCCAGACCGGTCATGCTCCCCATTCCCTGGGCGGCATTCCAGGCGCCGCAGCCGATGTTCTCGACTAATACTGTGTTTTTCCCCATCGCCTCCGCGACAGTTCTGACAACTAAAGCCATACCGCAGCCCGGACAGGCTGTTGTACCCGGGATGAGCAGTTTTTCGTGCTGCACCGGCACAGGGTTCTTAGTGGTCACTTCCAGGTTGGGGATCCATTCAATCTCACTGGTAATCTTGCCGGTTTGGGCTACTTTAAAGGCTTTATCCGCCATATATTTAAAATCGGAAACGAGCACTTCCACGCTGTGCAAACCGGCGGTGAAACCAATCACGTGGGCTTTTTCGCCTTCCAGGTTATACAGGGTGGATTTCACTTCGGTGACGCAGGGGCCTTCCCCTAAACCGCGCGAAATGCTTCTATCCACAACTGCGATAACTTTGACCTTTTTGGCCAACGCGATAATATCTTCTTTGGGGAAAGGACGGAAAGAACGGACACGGACGAGACCAACCTTTTTACCTTCGGCGCGCATCTCGGTAACCGCAATTTTACCGGTGCCCGACATCGAACCCATAGTAACTAAAACCACATCCGCATCATCGCAGTTATACAGCTCCACCAGGCCGTTGCCGTATTTTCTGCCGAATTTATCAGCGAATTCAGTATTGGCTTGTTTGATCACGTCCGCCGATTGGATCAAAGCTTCATTCTTAATATACTCGTAGCCCATGTCTTCTTCCGGAGTGCCGCCCCCGGACAACGACATCGGATTACAAACATCCAGTACGACGTGCCTGGGTTCATATACCGGTAAAAATTCATCGACGCTTTTCTGGTCGGGAACTTGCACCATTTCAGTGGTGTGCGTAATGTAAAAACCATCGATGCACACCATGATCGGCAGCAAAACTTTCTGGTCCTCGGCAATACGGTAAGCCTGGATAATAGTATCGAGGGCTTCCTGATTGCTGGCCACATAAAGCTGCAGCCAACCCAGGTCACGTCCCGTCATCGTATCACTGTGGTCGCATTCTACCGCTTTCCCCGGTGACGAGATCGGCCGGTTAGCTACGGCCATGACAACAGGCAATCTCCGACCGGGAATATAGGCAATAGCTTCGTAGCCGTAAGCGAATCCCTGGGAAGATGTGCCGGTAAAAACCCGCACACCGGTCAAAGCCGCGGACATCACCGTAAATATCGCACCATGTTCTCCTTCGGACTCCACAAATTGGGCTTTCAGAGATCCGTCGGCAACAAAATTGGCCAGGGTTTCCACGATCGTAGTCTGGGGAGTGATGGGATATGCCGCGATCACTTTAGGTTTAGCTAATCTCACCCCGTAGGCAATAGCTTCATTACCGGTAAGCGCTTTTATATCTGACATTATCGTCTCATCCTCCCTTATCGATCCAACACCATTTCTAATGCGCCTCTGGGACATTCGTTGGCACAAATCCCGCAGCCCTTGCACTGGTCAAGATCAGGCTTCCAACCTGTTTCTTTCCGCGTTGATAAAATACCCTCGGGGCACATAGTGGAACAGACTTCGCAAAGATTACAGGCGCCGCAATGGAAACACCTTTTAACTTCACTCATTACAGCCGGTTCATCAAGTCCCGCGCTGACTTCCCGGAACGTAGATTTCCGCTTGCCCGCCGGTATTTCCGCTTCCACGTGCCGTGGTGCTTCGGCGAAGTAATCCACATTCAAATCGGCATATTCTATCACTTTGCCCTTCGCTAATTCCGGTAACTGTTCTCCCTTGAGTGCAGCATCGATGGTCAAAGCTGCCTTTTTACCCGCTGCAATAGCATCAACTACCGTTGCCGGTCCGTTGACAACATCGCCGCCGGCATAGACGCCCGTTCGTCCCGTTGAGAGATTTTTCGCATTAACAACCAGCGTCCCCGAAGTGGAAATTTTTATTACCTCATCTTTGCCGATGAAGGATAAGTCCGGAGTTTGTCCAATGGCAGGGACGACCATATCGGCATCGATGGCGAATTCAGACCCGCTGACCGGCAACGGGCTCTTGCGTCCGGATTCATCCGGTTTACCGAGTTTCATGCGCATGCATTCGATGCCGACTGCTTTGCCGTCTTTTTCCAGTATCTTAACCGGCGCGGTCAAATATTCGATCTCGATACCCTCAGCTTCACAGGCTGAAATTTCCTCATCGCGCGCCGGCATTTCTTCCCGAGTTCTACGATATATTATAGAGACCTCTTTTGAACCCAAACGGAGGGCTGAGCGTGCGGCATCGATGGCGACATTGCCGCCGCCGATCACGACCGTCTTTTTCCCCACTTTAACCTTTTTACCAAGGTTGATATCACGCAGGAACTCTATTCCTTTTATAACGCCTTTGGCGTTCTCGCCGGGAATATCCAAACCCTGTGCTTTATGAGCGCCGGTGGCAATGAAAACGGCTTTGTATCCCTGCTCGAAAAGGCCGTCGATAGTAATATCCTTCCCCAGCGCAACGCCGGTCTTGATCGCTACGCCCAGTTTCTTGATATCATCAATCGTTGAGTCGAGGATATTTCGCGGCAAACGGTACTCGGGAATACCCACCCGCAGCATGCCCCCGGCCAACGGCAGCGCTTCGAGAACGGTCACAGGGTAACTCTTCTTTGCCAGATAATAGGCTGCGCTTAAGCCTGCAGGACCCGAGCCGATAATCGCGATTTTATTCTCACCCGCAGCAGTTTCGATAGCTGCCTTCTGCGATGCCAGCGCATGATCACCGACAAACCGCTCGATGGAGTGGATGGCAATCGGCTCATCGAAGTTTTTCCGGTTACAGGCGCCTTCGCAGGGGTGATAACAGACCCGGCCGGTGATTGCGGGGATCGGGTTATCTTCCTGCAGCAATTGCACAGCTTCTGCCAGTTTGCCTTCTTCCACCAGCGCGAGGTAATCGCGGATTTTTATACCGGCAGGACAGCCGTCGGTACAAGGAGGCACCATATTTGCAAATAGCGGAGTCCTTGTGCGCCAACTGCCGGTTTTGGCGGTACTTTCTTTATTCACTGCCATACCGAGTAAGAGTTCCAACTTCACTTTTCTCGCCACTAATGGACCTGGAATCGGAACTATTTCTAATTCCGGCACTGTAAAACTTGCCACTGTAGTCAATTCATAGGCCATGCGGGTCGCTTTCTCATTATTCTTCGCGGCGTTACCGGTAAATTTCGATTTTGATACTTCGATAATTGATTCCAGTCCAACCCACCCGGTGGTGGCGGCGAAAGCTCCCAGCATAGCGAAGTTGGTAAAAGGTATTGCCATGCTGCCGAAAATCGTATCGGCAATTTTGTTCGCATCCACGGCGCCTACTTTTGATAAAGGAACTTTTAATTTAATGTCGGACGGACTGAGACCGGAATTAAAAATACCGATGCCGCCCTGTTTCAAACCGTCAAAAACATTCATTGAGTTCGGCAGTTTGGAATCCAGGACAACAATACAATCCGGTTTGTAAATCTGGCCTCTGGTGGTGACGGGTTTGTCATCGATCCTGAGAAAAGCCTTGACCGGCGCGCCCCGGCGTTCACCACCGAAAAAAGGAAAAGCCTGGGCATATTTACCTTCAATGTTGAAAGCGGCAACGAGCACCGCAGCGACAGTGACTGCTCCCTGACCGCCCCTGGCATAAAAGACTACTTCTTTCATTTTCGCGTATCCTTCGTGTTTAATGACCTTATTCTTGAGGTACCTATTTGAAAAACTCCCGGAACCAGATGCGATTTTAAAGAACTCGAAAAATATGCTGCCGGTTATTACGTGGAAATCGAAATCGTTTGTTAAGAGCAGAGAAATTACAGGAAAACAAAACTGCCGGTGATTATTTGTTCTTTTCGGTAAATCCTATCATATATCTGCCACGAATAACAATAAACTGTCAATGATTTTTTGCCAACGCCACCCGTGTTATAATTTGTAAACACCGAAAAATATACAAAATTCGTGTAAATTTTTTGACTTTTCTTCTACATATTAATATACATTATATATTAAGACAAGAATCATGATAATCAGAGAAGTACAGGCGAAAACAATTCTTTCTATATCGAAGATCCGCGATTATGTGGTTAATCCGTACATCGGTTGCGAGCACGCGTGTTCCTATTGTTACGCCCGTTTCATGAAAAGATTCACCGGACACAAAGAACCATGGGGAGAATTCGTTGATGTCAAGTTAAATGCCGCCGAATTATTACAGAAAGAGATCCTGACGAAAAAAATGGGGGAAGTCTGGGTCAGCGGAGTCTGCGACCCATACCAGCCGCTGGAAGCCAAATATGGCCTGACGCGGAAATGCCTGGCAATACTGGCGCAGCACAAATGGCCGGTATCCGTGCAAACGCGCTCCCCCCTGGTATTACGGGATATCGATATCTTCGAGACGGCGCCAACTTTTGAAGTCGGATTATCGGTGACAACGGCAGATGACAGTATCCGGAAAATATTCGAACCGCAGGCACCGCCGATCAAGGATAGAATCGCCGCGCTCGATACTTTGCACAAAGCCGGGGTAAAAACCTACGCAATGATTGCGCCGTTGTTGCCCGGCGCGGAAGGACTGGCGCAATTACTACCGGGAAAAGTCGACCATATTTTGATCGACCGCTTGAATTACCATTCGGCAGATTGGATATTCCGGGAACATAACTTGACTAAGTACCTTTCCGCAGAATATTTTTCGACGATAGCCGCAGAAATCAGCGCGGCCTGTAAAAAATCCGGTATCGAGTGTCAGGTTCTTTTTTAAATAAGATACTTCCGCTCCCACGCCGATGATTGCCCCTGATAGCAGCCATTTTGTGGGATAGTTGACGTCGATGTGCTCTTGCAGCGTCGGATGTCTGAAACTGCGCCAAAAAGATTTTAAAGATAAATTTATACGGCGTTTCCCGTCACGAATTTGTTTAGCCATTGCAGTTTTATTCTAACACTACATCACGCGGGTAGTATAACGATGATATGATATAAACTAAGCAAAGATATCAGAATTAGATATCATAAGAGGAAGACAACCGGATTTTTTTTAGTGAATAGATAAAGCAATGATGAAAATACTTAAAACATTCAAGCGAACCGCCATGGTTCTGGCATACGGGCCAATTATCGTACTGGGACGCATATGGGTACAATTATTGGTAATCACTATTATGTTTGTCTTTGGCGCCGCTATTTTCAACCATTACCAGGGACTTAGCTGGTTAACTGCTTTACTGGGTTCGGTATCAACAATTACAACTATCGGCATATATTCACCGGACATCGTTAGCATGCCCAATGCGGAAAAAATATTACTGATTATCGTAATAATCGGGAGTGTCGGGTCAGCCGCGTCATTACTGCAATCACTTGTTTCGACCGTGACCAAAAAGGAGTTTTTTATGGGCCAACTGGATAGAATAAAAGTCAGCACGATGAGCAACCATATTATAGTTATGGGATACAGCTTCCTGGGGAAATATGTGGCTGAAAAATTAAAAGAAATGGGAGCGGAATATATAGTTGTGGCTAAAGATGATGAGCAGGCGGAAGTAGCCCAAAACGCAGGAATCGTGGCGATATCCTCACCGGTTAATCTGGTCTACGAAGCGTTAAAGAAAGCCGGCATTGAGCGCGCAAGCTCACTTGTGGCTACCTATGATGATGACGGTGACAATATGCTGATAGTAATGGTGGCAAAACAACTCAACCCAAAGATAAGAGTTGTAACTATCATTAATGAGCGGGAACTTCGCGAAGGGGCGAAAGCCGCCAAAGCAGATGTGGTTATAGCTCCTTCAGATATTATCGGAAATATACTTGCTACTGCTACGACATCCAATGAAATAGTGGGGGCTTTCCTGCCAGGCAGATTCGGCGGAAAAAACATTGCCGAATTTACAATTATTAATACCGGATTGAAATCAGGGGATGTGGAACAAATCGCACCTTTACTGCTGGTACACCGTGGAGAAGCATCTATTCCAACCAAAGATAAGGATTTTATTTTGGAACCGGGCGACCAGATATATGTGCTCGCGGACCACAATGCCATAACTAAACTTCGGAAGATCATACGGGCATAAAAATTTCCCCTCAAGGATCAAACCCGTTGTTCTTGCGGCAGGTAAATATCTAAAAACAAAATCAGCTGAATTATCGGTTATTTAATCTTGCCGGCTTTCTTTAGCTGATCCGAGATGCATACACCGATGGTGCCGCTGGGGGACTGCCCGCCCATGATCGCCTCTGCTTCCTGTTTAACCCAAAACCAATCCAGGTCGGCCTGCTGTTTTTTAATGTCGTCATAAATCGCTCTGATAACTTTCTCAGTACCCTTGTCCATCATTTCTCCTTTGACCCCTCCGCATATTCGCCGATTCGGACACGAAGTCCAATTGTCCTTTGGGTTGCAAGTCCGGTTCAAGGGGATTGGAATTAAATGTAGACCTTGACCGGGGGGATTGTCAATAGTGACAAAGGAAATGGCAGGGATTCCGACAATCGCGAAACAGAGAATTTTTTCCGGTTTTCGGAAAGGATGAGGCCAATACCCCGATATGTTAAAAACCCAAGTGCGAAAAAAGGTTTAGCCGATGGAAGGGGGACGCCAGCCTCTGCCTCCCCAGATTCCTATAACCGACTGTAATCCGATAGATTCCCGCAGATCGATGTCAGCCTCATTAGCTTTAGCCGCGGCCTCGTCGATCAGCACCTGTAAACGTCTGAGGAATGCAAAATAATCATCGGGATATATTTGCTGATAGGGAGATGGATTCCGGGAACTCCTGAACAGGTCGGTGTACAGGTTCGTGAGACACCCATCGTTAAAGTCCTTCACCATACCCTCGGACTGAACCAGCGAATGATAAAGCATTTGACCGCGCTCTTCTGCTTTCAAGAGAAAAAGAAGAAGCCCAAATCCTCTGCTGGTTGTCCGTATGTTGTCTTCGAGATAATCCAGTTTTGCTTCTGAGTCTGCCAAATTAATTTACCACCAATAAGCTATTTTTCCGGTTTTTCCTACCGCTTTTTTCTCCAGGTTATTAAAGGATATGTGATTGTTTATCTTATCTTAAGATTTTTGTTTTGTCTACGGTTTTTAGACCTTACTTTTAGGTCACATGACATTCGTAATGTCCGGGGCATTACTATATCGGCATTTACTTATGGTGGAGATTAAGTAAAATCAGAATAGTACCATTTAAGTAATAATTAGTTAGGTTTGGAGGAGACGATGCAAAAGTCACTGTATCTTACCTGGTATGAATTCAAAAAAGACCTGCAAAAAGAGGCCCGGCATAGTATTTTGAATCAGGAATGGCTGCAAATCAAACCGCAAGAACCCTTACCCTGGGATAATTCATATTTAAAATCGGCGCTTTCCAAATTGGCATCCCAGAGGAATTAACAGGATAAAAGCACTAATGGCATATGGCCAATAGATTATTTTATGGTTTAAGAGTACTTTCCAGAATAATTTTGTCGGCCCAGTATAGCCCGGTTGTACTATCCGGTAAAAAATCAAAAGTCATGGCACTTTCGTAATTAATAAACTCCGTTTTCACGACCTGCGCGCCGTCAAGCAGATCCCCCACCTGATAATCAACGATGGCTCTCCCTTCCGCGGTGGGGTGTCCCGGCGAAGCAGTTACGCTGCGTCCATCGTTTAATTCGATTCTAACCGCCCGGAAAGGCAACGGCACAGGTGTCGCGGCGGTTTTCGTAATCATGGAAGCAATGCGTTTGCCTGATCTGTCCAGACTCCAGACTGTCATACCTTTGACCAGTCGTTCCACCGGAATCTGCCCGGCAGGCGTATCGATCAGCGTGCCGGCGGTCAGACAAATGGGGCAGCTATTCACAATCGCTTCTCGTTTGGTTTCAGTAATGGTTCCCGAAAAATTGATTGAGCCGATGATATTCTGGCCCTGCCCGTTTCCTGTTCGCAAATCGAAACGATAACCGTTATCGCCGGCAGTCATTTGCACCCCATAAGTCAGTTTTTTATTTTCCTTGTAAATAAGAAGTTTTTCACTATCGGGATAATCGGTTTTGTCTGCTATTTTCAACTGTTCCAGAATCGCAGAAAACTCCGGCTAATCAGATTGGATCGTGGGAAATTTGGTAATTGCATTCTGCTGCTCCTGCCCTGTCCGTGCCACCGGGTAATAGTCAGGGTCGCACCAGAACACGTCAGGATATTTAGCCAGGAGCCGGTACTCTAATTGAGGCTGAGAGTAAATCACAGCTGTTGTCGTCGATTTAGCCGTACAACTTCCAAGCAGGAGCAATAAAGCCGCCACAATCAGCAGAAACCATTTACCGGTAAAGATGCGTTTATTCATGCTCTCATCCCTGGCTTCATCACTGTGTCATTTTTCTGAATTATTTTGCTCTTCGATCTGTTTCGAGCGGTCACGCAGCCAGCGGTGAACATCATCCAGACCCGGCGGTGCAACGTTAAACACTTCAATATCTGCGGCAAATTTCAGCCCATGCCCTTCCCGGATAAACAAAACAGCTGCTTCGCCTTTCTGCAGTGTCGCATCGACCCGCTGGCTGATATATTCAAAACGCTTCACGGAACACTGCTCATAAAGCTCAGCAATGGTTTTTATCGCCTTTTGGCTGAATAGCCCCATCAGCAAACAACGCTCCCAGTCCATGCATTCGTCTGCCAGCTCCGCCAGTTCGGTAGCCTCAAATACAGCCCCGGATTCGAACTTGTCTTTGGCGATCAGATGACTCAAGGGATTAATTTCCGCGATGACCTTTAGCCCTTCTGCCCCGCCGACGGACATCGATTCGTGATAGATCCGTTTGATCTTGCCAACCTTGATTTCCTGGTTGGCGATCTGCTCATTGACCTCACGCCAGTACCTTTCCAGTTTTTCCTTGTATTCCGGAGGAGCGTCCGTGCCCGAATAAAGCAGCGGCACCACGTATACCTTGCGCAAACCAAACTGATCGATGTCCAGCTTCTCTATCTTGCCCAGTTCTTCAGCCATTTCCGGATTCCTCCACGATTAAAATATTCTAATTAATTAACACTGTTTTATTCTTCCTTGATTGTAACCTTAGACACAACATAGAGCAAGTACCTTATGCTATACTTTAAACAGAAAAAGGGGAAGAGGGATTCCCCGTTCAACTTGAGAGTGAAAAAATGCCAAACAAAGATTATTATAATATTTTAGGCGTGCCGCGAACTGCCAGCGACGATGATATCAAGAAGGCTTACCGCAAGCTCGCCATGCAATACCATCCGGATAAAAATCCCGGCAAAGAAAAATGGGCTAACGAGAAATTCAAAGAGATAAATGAGGCTTACGGGGTGCTGGGAAATGTCGATAAGCGGAAACAATATGACCAGTTCGGCACGACCGGTGAAGCCAGCGACGTCTTCAACAGCCAGACCACCCAGACTACGTTCGAAGACATGATGAAGGATTTCGGGGGCGCCGGACTTGGCGTGGATTTTATGGACAGTATCTTCGGCAACTTCACGAAGAAACGCGGTTTCTCTTTCCATCAGTACGCGACAGACGGAAACGGCCGGATTATCTTCACGACACCGGACGACGAAAGCATGGAAGAGCAGTTTTACAGCCAGCAACCGCGGCGTCAGTCTTCGCACAGCATAAATTACGAGATTACGATCACCCGAGAGCAGGCCGCCCGGGGAATGGAAAAAGACCTGCCGCGTAACGGCAAACGGCTGAGGGTAAAAATACCGGCCGGGACCTATTCCGGCACCAGGATCAGGCTGCGCAACGCCCGCATGACCACCGACGGCGTACCCGGCGATATCTTTATCACCGTCGATGTCAAGTAAAAAGCCGAGAGTTTAAAATGTCTTACACGGTTTTCAAAACTAAAAAGGGCTGGATCGGAGTGCTGGGAACAAAAGCCGGATTACAGGCGGTTACGCTCCCCCAAACCACCCGGCAACAGGCCGTTGACGCGCTGGGGAAGCGGGTAAAACAAGCTGAAATATCAACTGAGCTGTTCAAGGGGCTTGAGCGAAGATTGCAGGATTATTATTCCGGTAAAAAGACCACCTTCGTTGAGACCTTAGATTTTTCTGATGCCACTACTTTTCAAAAACACGTCTGGGAAGCAGCCAGGCTCATCCCTTGCGGAGAAACCCGCAGCTACGGCTGGATCGCCAAACAGATCGGAAAACCGAAAGCGGCGCGAGCGGTGGGACAGGCACTGGGGAAAAATCCATTCCTCGTCATTGTCCCCTGCCACCGGGTGATTGCCGGCGACGGCACGCTGGGCGGATTTGGCGGCGGGCTGGAAATGAAGCGTGTACTGCTGGAATTAGAGAAAGCAGGAAAGTAAATCTCCACACTTCCAATCCCTCTCAATGAGGCTGTCCGAATGGTCATTCCCGACCTGATTGGGAATCCATATAAATAATTACAAATGGGGTCTGTTGGTTACTTTTAGAGAGCCTCAGGCTTGTATCTGACTTCCGAAACTGATTCTATATCAAGGAAGACAACCTGCCGTAGAAAGTTTCATTCTCCTTTTAAAATACATTCGATTGTTAAAAATAAATCTGATTCTATCCCCCGCCTTTCATCTTCAAACTCAAGAAATCCATCTCGTAGAGGCTGATGAGTCCTTCCCCGGCGAAGCTGTAATAGCGGTTATTACCGATAATGAGATGGTCGAGGATTTTGATTCCGATCGCGCCGCCGGCGAAAACCAGATCGCGGGTAATATCTTTATCGCTTTTGCTGGGCTCAATACTGCCGGCAGGATGATTATGGGCAAAAACCAGGGATGAGGCATGATGCGCCAATGCCTGTTCCACGATCTTCCTGGGCTCAACGGCAGCATGGTTAACGGTGCCCTCAAAAAGATCGGAGGTATCAATAATCTGATTTTGCGAATTCAAGAAGATCACTTTGAAAACTTCATTTTTAAGGTCGCGCATGGAATGATTAAGGTAATCGAAAATTTCCCGGGATGATTGAAAATACGGCTGGTCGATGATTTGTTCCCGGAGGTACTCACGTGCGAGGTCATGCATCAGTTTGATGCCGAAGGCCGAATGCGGTCCGATTCCTTCGATCTGCTGCAATTCTTCCGTTGAAGCCGAGAGGACCCCTCTCAGGGTCTTGAATCTTTTTATGGCTTCTTTAGCTTGTTGTTTGCAGTCTCTACGCGGTGTGCCCAGACTCAGCAGCAGTTCTACCACTTCGTAGTCCGCGAAGCCGGTCAGACCGCCTTTGATAAACCTTTCCCTGAGACGTTTGCGATGCCCAACCGGCACATTTTCGTCGGACATTATGTCACCTTATGATTAAAACTAGCGTTTACGCCGCTTCTGTTTGGGTTCGATCATCCACCAGTCCCCGCGCCAGTAATCGCGTTCGTTATAGCCTTTAGGCTCCAATTCTTTCCTGACCATATCCCACGGCGGTAATACCCGGTTGCGCATAATCGGCGTGATAATAAAAGGAAGCACCAGCCAGAAAAGAACAATGCCGATACCCGCCATAACGGCGCCGGTCAGACTGCCCGGGAATAGTAATATGGCTGCTCCCAGCAATAACAGCAATATCCAGATGCCTTCCAATACATACCGGAAACGCGTGGTAAAGACGTGGGGTTTAACACTATCACGGGCCTGTCTACCAAATTCACAATAAGCCTGCAGAACAGCAGCCAAAATAATTAACAAATAGCCAAGGACATATATCAATCCACCCATTATTTTCCCTCCATCCTGGTCAAGACACTGCGTCCCCAAATACCTCTACTTTCAACCCCTCTTCCCCTACTAATTCAGTGATCCGCTGGCGCAGTTCTGTGGAATAATCCGTGAAAAGATTCGCAATCTTCAATTTGACAATTTTCCCCTCATTGGGGATCCGCAGACTAACTTCATCCTGACCTGGGAACTCTTTCATAGTATACACTACGCGGCGTAAACTGTTCGCATCTTTCTCAGCATCGCCGGAGTCCCGGATGGTAATAATCAGCTTATAACGCTTTTTGGGCATCGGTCTTTCTTCCGGTTTATAGGTAAATCCGCCGGGGACCGGTGCACCATTGGAAACCGGTTTCTCATTATTTACGTCAGTCGGTTTCGCGGCTTGCGTGGGAGGCTTTTCTTTTTTGGTGCTATCCGGTTGATAACGGCTGACTTTTTTGCAACTCAACTGGACGCTGTCGTCCCTTACGCTCACTTTGCCTTCCACCAAAACGATGTTTCCTTCTTCCCACAGCTCGGCAGTACCGGAATAAACATCCGACCAGACCATTACCTCAATACTGCCGTCGAGGTCTTCCAGCGTGGCTTTGACAAATGCTTTCTGCTGCTTTGTTACCAGGTGCGCAACAAAAGCGACCATGCCTGCCACCAGCACCGTTTGTCCGGCCATTTCAGCGTCGACCTGACCGCAGAGAATCGTGTTTTCAGCAGCAATTTTATCCGCAAACGCGCTGAAAGGATGCTCGGACAGGTAGACTCCCATTAATTCCTTTTCCCAGGCCAGTTTGTCCTTAATCGGCACTTCGGCCTCGGCCAGTTCCAGCGGCGAAACCGGCGGCGCTACTTCCTGTCCCCACAAATCGAACATGGTGGTCTGACCGGCATCGCGGGATTTTTGTTCCCGTTGCGCCAGTGATAATATTTCGTTAATATTATTCAATAACGTCCCGCGGTTGCCCAGAGAATCCAATGCCCCGGCTTTGATCAGGCTTTCCATGACGCGCTTGTTAATATTACTCATATCGCAGCGGCGGCAGAGGTCTTCTATCGACTTAAATTCACCGTTTTTATCACGTTCATTAATAATGGTATCAATGCCACCCACGCCGACATTTTTAATCGAAGTCAGGCCGAAACGGATGACCTGATTACCTTTATCATCGGTTTCGATGGAAAAGTTGGCCCGGCTGCGGTTAATATTGGGCGGCAGGACTTTGATGCCCAGACGGCGGCACTCGCTGATCGCGCTGGTGATTTTTTCGGTGACACCGGCATGCGCACTCAACAAAGCAGTGATATACTCTACCGGATAATTGGCTTTGAGGTAGGCCGTCTGGTAGGCTATTAGCGCATAACTGAAGGCATGGGCTTTATTAAATGCATATCCCGCAAAAGGCTCAATGAGGGAGTAAACCTGTTCCGCCAGTTCACTTGAGAATCCTTTAGCATTGGCGCCGGCGATAAAAATGGCTTTCTCTTTCTGTATTACCGCGGCGATTTTTTTACCCATGGCCTTCCGGAAAATATCCGCTTTACCCAGGCTGTAGCCGCCAAACTCCCGGACAATAAATAACACCTGCTCCTGGTAAACGATCACCCCATAGGTCTCTTCCAGGTAACGGGCGAGGACGGGATGCGGATATTTTATCGGTTCCAATCCGTGTTTAGCTTTAATATAAGTAGGAATTTGCTCCATCGGACCCGGACGGTAAAGCGCCACGATGGCAGCGATCTCCGGGAAGGTGCTCGGCTTCAATTCCCTGATGTAACGGCGCATCCCGGTGCCTTCCAGCTGGAAAACACCGGCAGTATCGCCGGACGCCAGCAACTGATAAGTTTTTGCATCATCGAGGGGAATCGTATGCAAATTGATATCAATGTTATGCCGCTCTTTGATGATCTGCTTGGCTTTGCCCAAAATATTCAGGTTGACCAGCCCCAGGAAATCCATCTTCAGCAAACCGATGCGTGCTACGTCCTCCATGGGATATTGCACCATCGCGCCGCCTTCACCGCTGCCTTTGGAGACTCTCTGCAGCGGCACATATTTATTCAGCGGCTCTTTGGAGATCACGACGCCGGCGGCATGGGTGCTGCCGTGCCGCGCAATTCCTTCCACCTTAAGGGCAGAGTCAATCAATTTACGTATAATGGGGTCTTCATTATATATAGCCTTCAGTTCGGGCACCTGTTCCAGCGAATGGGTCAGGGTGACACCGGGACCTAAGGGGATCAATCTGACTACACGGTCGACATCGGCATAGGTCATGCCCAAAGCCCGCCCGACGTCTCTCAACGCGGCGCGTGCGCCCAATGTCCCGAAGGTCACGATCTGCGCGACATGATCCTGCCCGTATTTGCGCGTAACATAGGCAATTACTTCTTCGCGGCGGTCGTCCTGAAAATCCAGGTCGACATCAGGCATTTCTTTGCGTTCCAGATTGAGAAAACGCTCAAAAACCAGCTTATGCTCTATCGGGTCCAGTTCGGTGATCCCCAGGCAGTGGAGAATAATACTGGCTGCGGCGCTGCCGCGCACTCCGAACATAATATTTTCCTGCCTGACGAAAGAAACAATGTCCCAGACCACCAGGAAGTAATTGGCAAACTGGGTGCTCTTAACTACGCTCAGTTCATAAGCCAGACGTTCTTTGATTTCGTCAGTGGCATTCGGGTAAAAACGGTTGAACGATTCATAACAAAGGTCGGAGAGATATTCATCCGGAGTTTTGCCCGGGGGTAATTTAATTTCCGGCAAATGCAGGCGCTCAAAATCCAGTTTAAGGTCGCACATTTCCGCGATTTTATGGGTATTTTCCAGCGCTTCCGGGAGATCCCGGTAGGCCTCTGCCATTTCCGCCGGAGTTTTCAAATAAAAGAAATCACCCTGCATTTTCATCCGTTTCTGGTCGTTTACCGAAGAGTTGGTGCCGATGCACAAAAGCAGGTCGTGAGTGGATGCATCCTCGCGATTCAGATAATGGGTGTCATTGGTGGCCACCATGGGAATACCGGTCTCGCGGCTGATCTCAATAAGGCCTGTGTTGACCTTCTCCAGTTCGGGAATAGGATGGCGCTGGATTTCCAGATAGAATTCGCCGAATTTTTCTTTATACCAGAGCGCAGCTTTTTTTGCATCTTCCATACTGCCGGCAAGAATCTTTTGCGGGACTTCCCCGGCCAAACAGGCAGAAAGCGCGATTAGCCCGGATGTGTGTTCTGCCAGAAATTCCTTATCGATGCGCGGCTTGTAATAAAAACCCTCCAGGTGAGCGCGGGTGACAATCTGGATCAAATTCCGGTATCCGGTCTGATTGCGGCAAAGCAACACCAGGTGATAATTGTTCTTTTCTCCCGGCGTATGATTACCGTTACCGTTAGCCATGACATATATTTCACAACCGATGATGGGCTTGATCCCGGCATCTTTGGCCAAACGGTAGAACTCGATCGCGCCGTACATCACGCCGTGGTCGGTGAGGGCAACACTATCCATACCAAGTTCTTTCACGCGGGCAATCAGGTTCGGGATGCGGCACATACCATCGAGGAGGCTGTATTCGCTATGTACATGGAGGTGAGTAAACACGGATTTTCCTTAAAAAACGATTTGCCAGATTATTATAACACAGCATGAAAAACTCCAAATTCCAATATCGAAATACCAAATAAATCCTAAGTTCCAAATCACAAATCCAAAAGTAATAGGGATATTCGCTAGCGAACATCTTTCGCTAGTAATTTAAGAATGTATACTTTATAATTTATTAAACGCTTTTACAACGCAAATGGGAATTTCGTAGCTAAAATTAAATATATAAAAGGGGTTTGTATAATGAAAGAAATTAAGAACATTACGGTGCTCGGCGCCGGCGCAATGGGTGCACAAATTGCCGCTCTCGCAGCGGAGGCAGGATACAAGGTCACAGTCAGAGACATCGAAACCAAATTCCTGGACAAGGGCCGTCAATTGATGACCGAAGCCTGGGACAAAAGAGTAAAAAGAGGCGAATTTAACGCCGAGAAAAAAGAAGAATTAATGAACCGGCTCAGCTTCATTGTCGATGTAAAAGAAGCAGTTAAAAATGCCGACCTCGTGATCGAAGCCGTACCGGAAATAATGGATTTAAAGAAAAAGGTCGTCAAAGAAGTCTCCGAAGTGGCGCCGGATGACATGGTTTTCGCCACCAATACCTCCTCCCTTAGTATTGCCGAGATCGCCTCTGCGTCCAAACACCCGGATCGTGTCGTCGGCACCCACTATTTCAATCCCCCGAGTTTCATGCCGTTGCTGGAAATTGTGCACGGAAAAGTGACCAGCGCAGACGCAATTCAGGTCGCGGAAGCTGCCGCCAAAGCAATGAAACGCACCGTCATCCACGTCGTAGATGTGCCCGGTTTTGTCGCAAACCGCATCTTCTGCGTGATGAGCAACGAATCCGACTGGGCGATCGCCCACAATGAAGCAAAAACCGCGCTGGAAGTAGACTCCGCGCTTAAATTTAAACTGGGCCTGCCGATGGGTTTGCTGGAACTGGAAGATACCCTGACCAACGGCGTAATCGATGTTGAGTTCCACGTTATGGAGTACTTCGCCGAGACGCTGGATAAGAGCTACCGTCCCGCTCCGTTACTGGAAAGTCTTTATAAAGCAAAGAATTACGGCAAGAAAACCGGTAAAGGTTATTACGACTGGACAAACGGGCAAACCAATGAAATACCGATGAATGCCGGCGCTAACTTCGACCCGATTTGCGTGCTGGCGTGCGGTGTCAATGAAAGCGCCAAATTGCTGGAAATAAAAGCTACTACCCGTGATGAGATCGATATTGCCGTACAGCTCGGTCTGAACTTCCCCCGGGGCATCCTCAGAATGGCCGACAGCGAAGGCATCGATAATATTGTTAATGAATTAAATCGCCTTTATACCACATATAAGGATGAACGTTACAAGCCGTCTTCCGTATTAACCAAAATGGTCGCCGAAGGCAAATTAGGCCGCAAGACCGGCGAAGGTTTCTACTCCTACGGTTTCGGAAAATTCGAATTTGTAAAATTGACCGCCAACAAAGAGACCAAAGTAGCCAGACTGGTGTTAAACCGGCCTGCGCGCGCCAATTCCCTCAATCTGGACTTTGTCGCCGAAATCAGCAAGGCACTGGATGAGGTTGAGAATGATAATAATGTACGCTGCGTTGTGATCTCCGGCGCAGGCTCTAATTTCTGCGGCGGCGCCGATGTATCCGCTTTTGCCTCAGGGAAAGCCGATAGCGTCCTGAAATTCAGCGATTACGGCCAGACCCTTTATACCCGCATGGAAGTTTATCCGAAACCGATCGTTGCCGCCATCAATGGCGCGGCAGTCGGCGGCGGTCTGGAATTAGCGCTGGCCTGCGATATCCGCATCATGAGTAAAAAGGCACAGTTGCGTTTCCCGGAACTGACCCTGGGCTTGATCCCCGGCTGGGGCGGCACACAACGCGCCATTCGTCTGATCGGCGGCACCCGCGCCAAAGAAATGGTATTGCTGGCTGACGCGGTAACACCGGACAAAGCCCTGGAATGGGGCTTGGTCAACTACACAGCCGAGTCGGATAAATTCGAGGTTGCTGTAGAAGAAATCGCCCGCAAACTTGCGAACGGCGCACCGCTGGCACAGAAGATGGCCAAAGCGCTGCTTTATTACGGTGCGCAATCCGACCAGAGAACAGGGGCATTTATTGAAACCGAGGCCGCAGCTAGTCTCAGTCTCACGAAAGACCTGAACGAAGGCATTACTTCCATGTTCAGCAGACGAGCGCCTAAATTTAAGGGCCAGTAATCCCAGTCAGGCGTCCAAACTGAAAGTCAGACAGACCGGTTTAAACGGCGATAGTTTTTTGTTGCCTTTTTGCCAAGTAAAAAGACCGGCTTGAATATTTTGTTAATATCTGACAAAAACTTTAATAAGCTTTCGTCAAATATTACCGTGAATACGCTAGTGACTTAATCTCAGAACGGGGGGAGTAAGTTCCCTGCGCGTTGAGGTTATTTTGAATCTCAAAGATAAGCTTTTACAACACTAATTAAATAATATCAACGATTGTATTGACAATTAATAATTAGGGGGATATTATATAAAGAACGCTTAAGAGTCTGTAACTTTTATTACTGTGAAAGAAATGTCTACCACACATTTTTGGTCAAAGGGTATCAGGTTTAAGCGTTATTTTTTGAGTATTATATAACCGTTCGTTGCGATAGCGTCAATGATGAGCCGAAGGGGTCGCTATAGATTAATGGGTTGATATTATACTAAGCAAACTGGGAAATCTATACCAGAATAATAGTTTTAATTCCAACTTAGTAAATGTCTACACTAGCAAAGGACCTGATAGATACTCGAAGCAGTCCTGCAAGGTTGGGTGGGTGGGTGGGTGATAAGGACTCCTGACAACCGGTAATCATTGCATGGGATACCATTTTATATCTGATCAAATATTGAGAGGTTAACATGGGTGCATATGTAGTTAGAAGACTGTTATGGATTCCCGTTACTGTTATCTTAGTTTCGATGGTTGTCTTCCTGTTGGTCCGCTTCATCCCTGGCAATGTTGTCGATCTGATCATCGCGGAAATTCAACCTTCAGCCGGTACCGCGGTAATCGACCGCGCCGCCATCGAACACGAGTTAGGTCTGGATGTGCCGGTCTACGTACAGTACGGCCGCTGGGTCAGAGATATCGTCACCAAAGGCAGTCTGGGTTACTCCCTGAACGGTCACCGTGATATTGCCTCGGAGATTGGGCACCGCCTCCCGGTAACATTGGAGCTGGGTGTCATGGGTCTCATCATTGGTATCATCATCAGTATCCCTGTGGGTGTTTACGCCGCAATCAGGCAAGACACGATTCCGGATTACATCTTGCGTAGTTTAGCCATCTTACTGATCTCTGTGCCTGCTTTCTGGATCGGCACGATGATCATGATTTACCCGTCCATCTGGTGGGGCTGGTCGCCGCCGATGGAGTTAATTCAATTCGGTAAAGACCCATTGGGTAACATCGGGATGTTCCTGCTGCCGGCGATCGTCCTCGGCACCGGTCTCACCGGGACTTCAATGAGAATGACGCGCGCCATGATGCTGGAAACCTTGCGCCAGGATTACACCCGTACAGCCTGGGCAAAAGGTTTAAGCGAAAGAGTCATTGTCATCAGGCATGCCATGAAAAACGCACTGATCCCGGTTGTTACAATTATCGGTATGCAATTACCGATGATCATCGGCGGATCAGTAATTATCGAACAGATCTTTGTTCTTCCCGGCATCGGGCGTCTCCTGCTGGAAGCTCTCAACCAGCGTGATTACCCGATCGTCTCCGGTATTAATCTCGTCTTTGCGACGTTCGTTATTATCGTTAACCTGCTGGTTGACTTGACCTACGGCTGGTTAGATCCCAGAATCCATTATCAATAGAAAAAAGCGCTCAAAAGGGAGTTTAAGGATGACTACTTACGGTGAAGCCCCCGTTGTCAAAAAGCGAGTTGAAAAGAAACGCCGTGGATTTTTTTCTGACCTGATAGTCAGACTGATCAAGGAAAAACCGCTGGGTACTTTCGGTTTGGTCGTTGTTATCCTTTTGTTATTTACGGGAATCTTTGCGCAGTGGCTGGCGCCTTACGGTATGAATGAAATTCACCTCATCGACCGGCTGCACGCGCCAAGTTCACAATACCTCCTGGGTACCGATCAGCTGGGCCGTGATCTATTGAGCCGTCTGATCTACGGCGCGCGCGTTTCGATGATCATCGGCCTGTGCGCCACGGCGTTATCTACGGGGATTTCTACTGTTCTCGGGATAATTTCCGGCTTCGCCGGTGGTAAAGTAGACCTGTTCTGGCAAAGATTCGTCGATGTCTGGATGTCAATGCCATCGTTCCTGGTATTAATGACGGTAATGTCTATTATCGGCAATGGCATGTTCCAGATCATCATGGTCATCGGCATCTCCGGCGGTATCAATTCGTCCAGGGTCATCCGGAGCGCGGTCATCGCCATTAAATCCAATATGTACGTGCAATCTTCGGAAGCCATCGGCTGCTCGCCCGCGCGAATAATGATGCGCCATATCCTGCCAAACATCATGGCTCCTATCATCATCAACTTTACAATAGGTATCGGCGGCGCGATCATGCAGGAAGCCGGTTTAAGCTTCCTTGGTTTAGGCGTCCCACCCGGAGTTCCTTCCTGGGGCAGCATGCTCAGCAACGAAGGCAGACAATACATGGAAGCCAAGCCCCAACTGGCGCTGTGGCCTGGTTTTTGTCTGACGCTTGCTGTGTATGGTATCAACATGTTTGGT
Source organism: Dehalococcoidia bacterium (assembly GCA_003162335.1). Taxonomy (GTDB): domain Bacteria; phylum Chloroflexota; class Dehalococcoidia; order Dehalococcoidales; family Fen-1064; genus Fen-1064. The sequence goes on along the minus strand of PMMG01000157.1, from coordinate 3,153 downwards.
GACGGTCTCAGAGACCTGCTGGACCCGCGGTTACGGGGCGGCATCGGACGCTATAGCCTCAGCGAGAAGAGATTAAAACAACTCAAGGAAAGCGTAGCAAAAAAACAATAACCTGCTGTAGTTTAGAAATAAAAAGCCCTGCCAAAAATGGCGGGGCTTTTTTTATGGCAGACTTCGGCCGGTAAAGGCCCAGCGCGGGTGGTGTAAATGTTCACCCTCTCTCTTACTCCCGCTAACTTGAGAATACAACTGTGCCCCACCCGGGACGAAAATTACTCCGGCGCGGAGAGAACTGACCAGGGTGGGGCCAAACCTTTACAAATTTGTAACCTTGTTGATACACTGTCGGTCGTATCTAAATAGCTTGCGAAAACGTACAAAATGAGCAGCATGGGTTCGCCATTGACGAGGAGATTGGCGGTATGTTATCTTCAATGTAAGGAAATGTAACCAGCGATTGTCCGGCCATTAAAAAGCACTCTGGTTCACAATCACCCTATACTGAATTTCAACCCGTTTCAACTTCCGCAATTTTATAACATAATTGCACCTCAAATTGGAATACTACTTTTCGTTTCTTGATTGAATAGTAATAATTTGGTGATACCAATCTAACAAGGGAGGAAACTACATGAGTGAAAGACAGGTCTGCATGATTGGTGGAGGCATGAGTCAGTGGGGACGCCGTTCTGCAAGTCTGGTAGACGTCGTCCAGGAAGCAGCTAAAGCCTGCTTCGATGACATTCCCGGTATCAAGCGAAAAGACATCGACGGATTTTTGTTCGCCTCTTCCTATTGCGGCAGAAATCCATTCCAGGTCAATGCCGCTCCGGTAATGGCCGAGCGCATCGGTATTAAACCTCTAAATATGTGCTCCAGGGTTGACACACTCTGCGCCGGCGGTAGTTCGGCGATCATCCTGGCCGCGGGTCTGGTAAAAGCCGGAATGGCCGATGTCGTTGCGGTAGCCGGCGGCGAGAAACTTTACACCCCGCAAATGTGGGAAGCCTATTACAGTGAAATGGCTTCCATCGACCATGACTGGGACGCGCCCCATGGAATGGGACTTCCCGGACCGTTCTTTGCAATGACAGCGAAAGACCACATGAAACGCTACGGCACCAAAAAAGAGCATCTAGCTTTAGTCTCCGTCAAAGCGCGCCGCGCGGCGGCCGTCAACCCCAAAGCCCAATTCCAAAAAGAAGTCACGCTGGAAGAGGTCATGAAGGCCAGACCGATCGTTCCTCCGCTGACACTCTTTGATTGCTGCCCGATCACGGACGGCGCGTCCATGACGATCTTAACCACTCCTGATAGAGCCAAAGCATTTAGCAACCATCCTCTGGTTTATATAAGAGGCACAGCCCAGGCTACCCGCCACAGCATGTCGGCGAACTGGCCGGGTGAAGATTTGGCTGATTGGGTTCATATGAGAACTGCAGTCAAGCGAGCTTACGAAGTAGCCCGGGTAAAAGCCAGCGATATCGATGTCGCCCAGACCCATGATTGCTTCACCATCTCCGAATTGATCGAAGCGGAAGAGCTTGGTTTCTGCAAGAAGGGTGAAGGCGGACCGTTCATCGCTGCCGGTCAGACCGATATCGGCGGCAGGATCCCGATCAACACCGACGGCGGACTATTAGGCGTCGGGCACCCGTTCGGCGGTACCGGTATCCGTCAGGGAATGGAAATTATGAAACAGCTGCAGGGAAGAGCCACCAGACAAGTGAAAGGCGCCAAGATCGGCCTGACTCATAACCTGAGCGGACTCAACGTAGAACATACCGTCCTCGTTTATGGTTTGGAACCGTAAGAGAACTATATTATTGAGTTAAGGAGGAATTATGCCAATACCAGGGATACCCGTGTTAGAAGGTAAATATTTCGCCACCATGGACTTCTATCCGATTGAAGCTCCTGAGTTCAACCGGATTTCCAAGTTTTATGAGAACCTTGCGCAGAAGAAGCTGACTACTACCAAATGCAAGAAATGCGGCACGACTCCTTTCCCGCCCCGTGTTGTTTGCCCCGAATGTAATTCGGACGAACTGGAATGGGTTGAGCTGGCGGACCACGGCAAGGTGCTGAATCTTAGCGAAGAAGTGGCCGGTGTTCCACTCGGTTTCGAAGCGCCGTTGATTCATGCCATCATCGACCTGGGTAACGGATTACGGATGCTTTCCCGCATCGTCAACTGTCCGGCTGGACAGCTCAAAGAGGGCGACGAGGTTAAATTATTTGTTTTCTCTATCCCGCCGATGATCATGGATATTAAGGAAGGAACCAAGGAAAGCCCGCGCGTTTTCTTCGCCTTTGAACCTGTTAAAAAATAACCGCGCCTTAAGTAATTAGTAGTAAATCGGGGTTTTATTAGAAGGTTTTATGGCAAAAGATAAAGTTAAGTGTCCATTCTCGGATAAATTATGCAAAGAATGCGCCCTGTATCGGGGGCGGCACGTCAACCTGTGCTATAGCCGCGATTACCGCGGTTATCTGGGTACAGAGAGACGGCCAGCAGAAATCAAATCGGTCGAAATCCCGAAATACATTGCCGCAAAACCATTTGACCCATTTGAGATATTAATTAAAGAACGAAAGGGAGAAATGCTAAATGCAGATCGACGGTAAATTTGTCGTCAAAGGTAAAATAAATGATGTCTGGGCCCTCGTGCTGGAACCGGGTACGCTGGCTTCCTGCATTCCGGGTGCGGAAAAAATTGAATCTACCGATAACAAGACCTACAATTGTTTAGTTAAACAATCCGTGGGTCCTATCTCTGTAAAATTGCAATTCGTGGTTAATCTGACCGAGATCACCCCCCCGACATACGTCAAAGCGGTCGGCAGAGGAGAAGCCCTTGGTAAACTCGGTACTTTCGGCATCGATCTTACCGTTCATCTGGCAGAACAGACCGGCGGCACCTGTGAGATTGATTATAAAGCCGATGTCAGCATGGTCGGCAAACTGGCGACCTTCGGTGAGAGAATTATGAGAGCCAAGGTCAAGAGCGTCGGCGATGAGTTCACCAGGAACCTCGAAAAGAAATTGAAGGAAAAGACAGGCAGCTAAGGCTTGTCTTTTTAAATTCCCAAGAGAAAAAATAAAATAACAGTTTTTAAAAGTCCGGAGAAATGTAAGGAGGTCAGGCAAGC
>PMMG01000017.1 GCA_003162335.1 Dehalococcoidia bacterium | reverse complement strand
GCTTCCCCTGGCAAGACCAGCCTTACTACTGGTATTCTGAAAAGGCTCTCTATTTGCCTCTGAGTACCCTATTGACTAATGGCTCATATCAGCTTAAAATACTATAATCCATACGAACCTTCAATAGGATAGGGCATAATAAAGTTAGCAAAATGCTAACATTGATTTGGATTTTTGTCAATAGGCGCCAGCAAGTGGAATATTAAAATATGTAAAAATATTTGGAGGGGAGCCGATGAAAAAGGCTTATGCAGATACCCCGGAAGGACAGATCCATTACCGCGCTGAGGGCAGCGGGAAATCATTATTATTGTTACACAAGGCCAGTCTATCTTCGGATGAATATACCGAATTACTCCCTTTGCTTAGCAAAAACCACCGGACAATCGCCGTGGATGCGCTTGGTTGCGGAGAATCAGATCAGCCATTGTTTGTGCCGGCGATCGAGGATTATGCGCGCAATATTATTCATTTTATGGACGCTTTAAAAATAGCTAAAACCGATTTTGTCGGACGCCTCTTCGGCGCGTCGATCGGCGTGGAAATGGCGGTATCATATCCCGAACGTATTAACAAACTGGTGCTTTTGGATTTGCTGCATGTGGAGCCGGCGGTATTAAAAAGAGCGCATGACGATTTTATTAACGAAACGGTTGTTTTCGAAGAAGACGGTTCACATCTTATCGAAGTATGGAACGGCCGCCGGGCAAAACCACCGGTGAAAATGGAAATGGCGCAGCGGGCCACAAATGCCTACCTGGCATCGGATCTGGGCAGAAGAGCAGGGGACTCGCATCGGGCTAAATTCGCCTACGACGTCGGGACGAGGCTTTCGAAAATCAAGCAACCGGTGTTTCTATTATATAGTGAGCGCAGCGGACTTTTCCCCAATTTGGAATCAACCAGAAAACTAATACCGGAGTGCCCCGCTAAACTGATTGCCGGGACGCCATCTTTCCCAACCTGGGAAAAACCACAGGAATATGCACAGGCAATAACCGAATTTCTGGAAAAGCCGGTCTAATGAAGCACTTTTAATGTAAAAATATCATAAATTTATTTACTGTAATTCCTGCGCAGTTCCGCTGGCTGTTTCTTTAATATCAATGCGACATTTTTTATGCTAATATAATTTCAAAAAACAAATTGTCAATATTAGTTATAATTAATGTATTAAAGAAAACAATATCCATAAGGCAGGTGCGCGGTGGAAAAAGTAAGATTAGGGCGGACCAATCTGATGATCTCCCGGATCGGCTTTGGCGGGATACCGATCCAAAGGCTGACCGAAGCTGAAACAATCCCGGTTGTGCGCAGAAGCCTGGAATTGGGTATTAATTTCATCGATACTGCCAATAATTACACTACCAGTGAAGAGCGCATCGGCAAAGCGATCAAAGGCTTGCGGCAAAACGTTATTATTGCCACCAAATCCGGTTCACGCGACCCATTAGAGCTTTCCCATCACCTTGAACTCAGTCTAAAACGGCTGGATGTTGATTATATTGACCTGTATCAATTTCACGGCATCAGTGATTTTGCCAGTCTTGATAAAGTTCTCGCGCCCGGCGGGGCGATGGATGTGGTTGTCAAGGCGCAATCAAGGGGCATCGTGCGGCATATCGGCATATCCAGTCACCAGATGGATGTTGCCATCAAGGCTGTTGCCACCGGCCGGTTCGAGACGATCATGTTTCCGTTTAATTTCATTTCCTCCGAAGCCGCTGATAAATTGATTCCCTTGTGCCGGCAACTAGGCGTCGGGTTTATCTGCATGAAACCGATGGCCGGCGGAATGGTTGATAACGCCAATGTCGCGATCAAATACCTGCGTCAGTTTCCAGATATTGTGCCGATACCCGGCATTGAAAAGGCCGCGGAAATCGAAGAAATAGTTAACATAATGCAAGGACCGGCGCAGATGACTGCCGCAGAAAAACGTGACATGGAACGTATAAAAGAGACGCTGGGCGCGCACTTCTGCCACCGCTGTGATTATTGTCAGCCGTGCACAATGAAGATACCGATTTCCACGGTGCTAACCCACCAGAGCGCTTACCGGCGTTTACCTCCGGCGCGGTTTTTCTCGCCGCCGCTGGGTGAGCCGATCGAAAAAGCAGCTGAATGCAGCGACTGCGGCGAATGCGAACAGCGGTGTCCGTACCATTTGCCCATAAGGAAACTATTGAAGGAACAAATTACCTGGTACCGCGGTTTGAAACGCGAATACGAAAAACAATGTACCAGCTCAAGCCTTAAGTAATGAGTGATGATGTACACCCTCACCCTGACCCTCTCCTGTCGAGGGAGTACATTTTGACTGCGGTCAAAAGTATTTCGCCTTGAAGGGACTCAAAGGGAACTAATCGGCCGCATGAAGGACAGGAAATTTACCATAAAAAGGGGATAGGAATGAGGATCGATGAGAATATATGCCTGAGCAAGAAATTAAACGGGGCGATTTCGATCAGGGCGTTAAAACGATTTGCTGCTGAACATGATACCGGCGCATGGAAAAAATTCTCCCGCAAATTGCCTCCGACCGGTAATAAAATAGCTATTGTCGGTTCCGGCCCGGCCGGTTTGACCGCCGCTTATTATCTGACCAAGCTGGGGCATACCGTCACCGTATTTGAAGCCTCCGGTAAAACGGGTGGGATGATGCGCTGGGGAATCCCGGATTATCGCTTGCCGAAAGATATCCTGGATAAAGAAATCAAGGAAATTGTGGACGCCGGGGTAGATATCCAAACCGATAAACGGATCACTTCCCTCGATTCGCTTTTTGAACAGGGATATAAGGCGATTTTCCTGGCAGTCGGAGCGCAACGAGGGCTGAAGTTAGGCGTTGAAGGTGAAAATAGTCCAGCGGTGATTGATGGCGTCTCATTTTTACGGAATGTAAAAACAGGTGCAAAAACAATTTCGGGGAAAAGCGTTGCGGTTGTCGGCGGCGGCAATGTTGCCATTGATGTGGCGTTAACAGCGCTGCGGTTAGGCGCACGGGAAGTCAACACGGTGTGTATCGAACATAATCCGGAGGAAATGCCGGCCTTTACCGATGAGGTCAAGCAAGCAAAGGATGAAGGCGTCAAGATCGATATGGGCTGGGGGGTAAAAAGAATTCTTCATGGTGAAGGGAAAGTAAAAGGCCTTGAGCTGACCCGTTGCGTTTCGGTTTTTGATGATTTTGGTAAATTCAAACCTTGCTACGCTCAGAATGAAACCAAAACGCTTGATGCTGATATAGTTATCGTAGCGATCGGGCAGATGCCTGATATTCCGGATACATTTTCAACTAAAACCAATGCCAATCATGCATTGCAAATAGATACAAAAACTTTAGCTGCGAGTCGTGAAGGAGTTTGGGCTGGAGGGGATGCAGTGACCGGACCCGCTTCCGTAATTGAAGCAATTGCCGCCGGCCGCAAGGCTGCCGTTTCGATCGACAAATATCTGGGCGGCAAAGGTAAAATCGACGAAAAATTAACACGCGCCCGCCGGATCATTATGCCGGAAACGGAATCTTATCCGGAAGGTGCCGCCCGCGTGGCAGTATCTCTCCTTCCCGTTGCGCAGCGCGCCGGTAATTTCAACGAAACGGAGCTTGGTTTTGAAGAGTCTTCCGCATTAACCGAAAGCGAACGCTGTCTGCACTGCGGCGAAGGCATTACCTCCCGCTGCCGTTATGCCTGTCCGGCGGGAATCAATGTGCCGCTTTACATAAACCTGATAAAAAGAGGCAAATACGAGGATGCGCTGGCAATTATCCGCGAAAAAGTGCCCATCCCGGGAGTATTGGGTCGCGTATGCAGTGCACCCTGTGAAGAAGCCTGTACCGGTTGTGCGATGTGTGTGCCGTTCTGTCCGATGAACGCGATCAACGCCAACGGCGAAATGAAAAAAGAGGTTAAAATCGACTTTGACGAATGTGCTGATTGCGGTGTATGTTTCCGGGCCAAGATTTGTCCGGTGAACGCGATTGTCGATGAAGTATACCAATGGCCACGTTCGGTGCGGTCGGCCTTCTCGAATCCGCTGGTGTTGCATAAGGAAACCCGTGTGCCCGGACGCGGTACTGAGGAAGTGAAAACCAACGAGGTCACCGGCCAGTTTAAAAAGGGCTATGTGGGTGTGACAGCGGAATTAGGACGGCCGGGTGTCGGTGCCCGATTTCGCGATGTTGAAAAGGTGGCGCAAGCGCTGGCCAGAGCGCACGTCATTTTTGCGGCCAACAATCCGGTCACCCACATGATGACGGATAAAACGACCGGCAAGATAAATGATGAAATCCTCAACGAAAAGGTCTGTTCGGCGATGATCGAGACTACTTCTCCCATCGAAAATCTGCCGAATATCATTAAAGAATTGCAGGAAGTGGCCGGTCAGCTGGATACTGTATTCAGCCTGACTATTTCTTCGCGGCTGGATGAGGATGGGACCGCGCCCTGCCTGAAGATACTAAAAGAGCTTGATGTTTCGCTGTATTTGAACGGCAAGACCAACCTCGGCCTCGGCCGCCCGTTATTCAGGGAGGAATCAAAATGACACACACTTTACACCGCCGCGGAACCAGAGAGAGTTTAAACCGGGATTACGTGATGCTGTGCATCGCGGCTAAAGGAATCAATGAAGACGGCGCCGACGAAAAAATGCAGGAATTTCTACGCACGGTGATCAAATACGGCGCGGTGAATTTTGGAGATATGCGCACCGGCAATTCTTTCTGCTGCAATCCTGAGGAAATAATCGGTAAAGTGACCAGCACCAGTATCGTCCACGGTGTTTTTACCGACCGAGCGACCGTTGCCAAAGTGATGAGAAGCCTGAAAAAGGCCGATCTGGGCATGTCGGTAGTGGTGAGCGGCCCCTTTGCTTCCGTCGAGGAAGCCTGTAAAGAGGCGGGCATCGTTCCGCATTCGCGGGATTTTTCGGCGGGTATCTGGGGTAAGATCGATAGACTGGCGAGACCGGAACTGCTGGAATGTACTACGATGTGCGGGCACGCCATGATTTCCGCGAATCTGGTAGAAGATATTGTCAAGCGCATCAAAGCCGGTGTGATCAATGCGCGGCAGGGTTCACTGGAGATCGGCAGAGTCTGCTGCTGTGGTATTTACAATCCCGAACGGGCGGAAAGGATTTTAAGAAAACTGGCGAGTTGACATAATATCAGGTATAGTAATTTGGGGAGGTGCTTTAATGGCAAACATCAACGTTGCTACCGCTGTTGCGAAGGTATTAAAGGAAGAAGGGGTTGAATGGTACGCGGGTGTGCACGGGGGGCACCTCTGGCACCTGATGATCGAGGTCGCTAAAAAAGATATTAAAATGTATCACATGCGGCATGAGCAATCCGGGGTCTATTGTGCTGAAGGCTGGGCACGGACAACCGGCAAGCCGGGTGTTTGTTTCGGCACGGCCGGAGCCGGTTACGGTAACATGGTTCCGGGCATCTATCAGGCCTATCTTTCCCACAGTCCGGTGATTTGTCTTTTCGGGCAGCACAGCACTGCAGAAGACGGCTGGGGGCCTTTTCAGGAAGCCTACGCAGAACCGGTGGCTGCTCACTTCACCAAATGGACGCGGCGTGTGATCGATCCTTCCATGGCAGCGTATTTTGTCCAGAAAGCATTTCGCGATGCTATGACCTATCCGATGGGGCCTGTGGCGCTCGAAATTCCGGCTAATATCATGGGGCAGATCGCCGGCGATGAAAATAACCTGCGCGGTTACATGGCGCCGGGACGTGTCGCTGAACCGTCACAACCGGCGGGCGACCCGCAAGTGGTGGAAAAAGCGGTACGCATGCTGATTAATGCCAAGCGGCCCATCATTGTGGCCGGCGACGGTATTTTCTGGTCGAAAGCAACGGCTGAATTGAAAGAGCTGGTGGAACTGCTCAGCATTCCTGTGATTACCAGGAGGATGGGGCGCGGCGCAGTACCGGAAGACCACCCGTTATCCTTTGGCGGCGGTTTCAGAAGACCGATACAGATGCAGGCCGATGTAGTGGCGATCTTCGGTTTAAAAATGAATATGCTCGAAGGGTTCGGCCTGCCGCCGAGATTTCCCGCCGAGAATGTGAAGTATCTGCAGATCGCGGAAGACCCGGAGGAATTAACCACCAGGTTACCCACCGAAATTTCAATTTCCGGTAGCCCCCGGCAGGTCTTACGGCAGATGATCATTTGCGCGAAGGACATGAAAGCCAAACCTGACCGGCATGAATGGCTGGAGTTTGTGGCGAAAGAGAAAGAAAAAGACCGTGCGGCAACGCAGGCCGTTATAGATAAAGTACGCGATAATACGCCCATTCATCCGGATTTTCTGGCTCAGGAGATTGTCGAGTCGCTCGATAAGGATGCTACGGTGATCCTGGATAGCTTCAGCATGTCCGGTTTCTTTACAGATAAGTTCAAGGCTGTGTTTGCCGGGCAGTTACTGGATGCCGCGACGTGGAGCGGCGTAGGGCACAGTGTAGGTATGAGCATGGGTGCGCAACTCGGACGGCCGGGCAAACAGGTCGTTGCGCTGCTGGGCGACGGAGGAATTGGTATTGCCGGGTTCGATATTGAAACGACTGCCCGCTACAATTTGCCGGTTTGTTACATCGTATTTAATAATAGCGGTTGGATGAATCCATCGACGCAGCAGCTCATTATCCCGGAAGTAAAAGACAGCTGGTGCATGATGCCGGATATCCGGTACGATAAGATATTCGCCGAAATGGGGTGTTACACCGAATTCGTCACGGAACCGCAAGAGATTAAGCCAGCACTGAGGCGGGCGTTCAATTCAGGAAAGACATCAGTAGTCAACGTGATTCCTGATACCTGCGTAGTCCCGCCGCAGCAGCAGGGCCGGATCGATTATTACCGCAAATTATTTGGCGCGTGCTGACCAGAACTCGCTGGTTTTCAACAGGGAAAATTGATACATCAGGATGGGCAAAATGAAAGAATCTTCACATCTGCCGCTGGCAGGGGTTAAATGCGTTTGTTGTATTATGTTTCAACAGGTGCCGGCAGCTTTTACAATGATGGCTGACCTGGGCGCGGAGGTTATTAAAATCGAACCTCCTGGTGTTGGCGAACAGGGTCGTGGATTCCAGAAATATCCCGGCATGTATCTCAGCTCGTATTTTGAGACGAACAACCGCGGCTTTAAATCGGTCACGCTCAACCTGAAAACGAAAAAAGGCCTGGAAATACTTTACCAGCTGGCGAAAGACGCCGATATTTTCGCGGAGAATTTCCGGCCGGGAGTCGCCGCGCGTAATCATTTTGCCTATGAAGATATTGTAAAAATCAATCCGGAAGTGGTTTATCTGAGTAGTTCGGCTTACGGACCGGACGGCCCTAATTCCGCATTACCAGGTACCGATGCTGTGGCGCAAGCCGCCGGCGGTCTGGCTAGCACGTTCGGTGATAAGGGGACGCAAATGATGACTTCCCAGCATTCTGTCGCTGACGAAAGCAGTGCGATGATCAACTTCGGCGCAATTATGGTTGGTCTTTACCATAAAAAAATGACCGGTGAAGGACAGAAGATCGAGACATCGTTGTTAGGCAGTGTTGTCCGGCTGATGGGATATTCAATGACGCGTGTTCTATTTACCGGTAAAGAAATACCGCGCGGCCGGGCGCGTGTTCTGGGCGGCGCGGCGACCGGTCTGGCCGGTTCATTTAACGATAAGAACGGCAAGGGATTTGCGATTCAGGTGGTAGGACAGGAATCATGGCAAAAAGGGATGCAGGCCGCCGGTTTTATGGAGAAACTGGCGGAGGTCGGTTGCGGCAAACTGGCAGAAGTTGCCGAGTCGGAAGAGAAGACCAAACTTTTCCTGGAAACAATGGATAAGATCTTCGCTACTAATACCCGGGATTACTGGGTCAAGACACTGCGGGAGTTTGACGTCGTTTGCGCGCCGATCAACACCGTTCTTGAAACTTCTAAAGATCCCGATGTTATTGCCAATAATTACATCACCGAAGTCGATCATCCCAAAGCAGGGAAAATTAAAGTGGTCGGGTTCCCCTGGAAATTCTCCAAATTCAAGCTCAAGGCCGGTATTGCACCGGAACTGGGTGAACACAACCGGGAAATCCTGAAAGGGCTCGGTTACTCCGAAACTGATATGGAACAACTCAAGAAAGAGGGCGTAATCTAAAAACACCCGACAAAAATCTCAAATTAAGGACATAAAAAGAGGGAGCGCGAATGAACGCGCTCCCTCTTCATTTATATAGAGATATGAAAACAGTTTAATTGTTTCTTCTGCCGCCGGTGCCCGCCGCTGCTTTTTCGGTGGAAGCTTTACCCTGCCGTTGCGGACGTAATGCACGGGTGGCTTTACCTGCCTGCCACATTTCGGAATTACCCATCTTCGATAATTCTTTACCGAGCTGGACTTTGTAATTCGGGCCGCCGCAGGCGCGGATGACACGCGCGGTTTCGGCGCCGGACGCTACTCTTTCATACAGTTCTTTGAAGACCGGTAAGACTGCTTTCTTGAACTTCGGTTTCCAGTCAAGCGCGCCACGCTGGGCGGTGGCCGAGCAGTTGGAATACATCCAGTCCATGCCGTTCTCGCTGACGAGGCGGATCAGACTCTCGGTCAATTCCTCGACGGTTTCATTGAAGGCTTCGCTAGGGCTGTGGCCGTGTTTGCGCAGGGTGTCGTACTGCGCTTCCATAATGCCGGCTAATGCACCCATTAACACACCGCGTTCGCCTACCAGGTCGCTGAAGACCTCTTTTTCAAATGTGGTAGGGAAGAGATAACCGGCGCCGATTCCGACTCCCAGTGCGAGCGTGCGTTCTGTAGCTTTGCCGGAAGCATCCTGGAAAACTGCGAAACTGGCATTGATGCCTTCGCCGGAGAGGAAATTACGCCGTAACGATGTCCCGGAGCCTTTTGGCGCAACCATGATAACATCGACATTTTTCGGCGGGATGATCTTGGTCTGGTCTTTATAAACAATTGAGAAGCCGTGTGAGAAATAGATCGCATCACCCGGTTTCAGATATTTCTTGATCAGCGGCCAAACTTGCTTATGCGCCGCATCGGATACGAGCAGCTCGAAAATAGTGCCGCGTTTGAGCGCGTCCTCGATTTCGAATAAATTGACACCGGGTTTCCAGCCGTCTGCCACTGCACGGTTCCAGTCCTCGATGAACTGTTTAGATTGTCCAATGATAACATTGAATCCGTTATCTTTCAGGTTTAATGCCTGTCCGGGTCCCTGTACGCCGTAGCCGATGACGGCAATGGTCTCGTCCTTGAGTACCTTGCGGGCTTTCGCGAGCGGGAATTCTTCCCGTGTGACGACCTCTTCTTTGGTGCCGCCAAAATCAATAATTGCCATTATATATGTCCTCCTTCATTAACGATGTATCTTGTTTAGTTTGCCGGTCCTGTTATTTCAGGATACGTTACTGTTAATAATAGCAGAAATAGTATTTCACGTGAAGCGGTGAAACGTTTACCAGTTATGAGTATTGAGTTATTTACCGTCAATCCAGATCCAACAGTTTGGCCGGATTCTTTTTCGCCATTGCTTCGATCTCCGGCGCGGGAATACCGTTTTTGTAGAGCAATGCGATGAACATCCTCATGCCTTCCGCCGGTGATGGATTATAGTATTGCCCCAGGTCTGTGGAGATAATGCAGTGCTCGGCGCCGATGTATTTGATTGCGTCTACCATTGGCTTCGGGTCGTTGCGGAAATCAGTCGGCAAAAATCCCACGTAACAATTTTCGATATAGCAGCCCATCTGCCCCAGTTTTTTCAATTCATCCAGCGTGAACCGTACCAGTCCGTTTGTCCACAATCCGTGGGTAATAACCAGTTTCTTGATTCCGAGGGCCTGCGCAGCCTCCACCAGGGCGAATGTTTCCTGCGGGGAGATGTGACCGTTGGCAAGTACCATGTTATATTCTTTAACGATCTTCAGGATTTTAGCGATTTCCGGTACCAGTTTATTATTCCCATCCAGAATAGAAAAACCGTCCCCTTCAAGGCTGGCGCCGGGTAATTTCCGCATATTGGCCCTGGAGTTCAGTGATGAATGGGTGGGCATCCAGACCATTTTCGTACCCATTTTGGCGGCGGTTTCCAGCGCGTGGATGTTCAATCCGCCGATCTCATAATCGAGGCAGATGCCGCCGAAGCATTTAACCTCCGGGACTAACTGGTTGACGATATCGGCCAGCGGCGCGGTAGGGAAGTAACTGCTTTTCAGCACCAGCGCTCTCATGCCCATCTGGCGTGCCCATTTTGTGGTTTCCAGCGCATCCATCCTGCCGGGGATGATAATTGCCGGGGAATGGTGGCAATGCATGTCGATCGAACCGCGTACCAAATCATCAATAATCATTTCTCAACTCCCTGAAAATATTCAAATTTCAAACATTTATTAAACGGGATAAACAGTAACTTGTGGCCAATATTACTTTAACCAGGGTTCTGTTGTCAACGATTGGTGAAC
>PMMG01000047.1 GCA_003162335.1 Dehalococcoidia bacterium | reverse complement strand
ACCGGGTTTAATACTGATATCGTGGTTGATTCCGCCGTTGATACGGATTTCCTGCAGATCGTCAAATCCTATTTTACTGCTATTGGTGTCAATATGGATATAAAGGTGATGGATCCGGCCTCCTGGGCTTCTTATGTTAAAGCAGGTCATAAACAGGACGCGTTGGCGATGACATCAACGTCGTCACAGGCAGGTAAAACCGTCGAGCCACTGAGAGAGGTTCAGGCGTACATGACGGGCTATATGTCCAACTGGATGATGGTCAGTGACCCCAAGTTTGATGCATTCTACCCTGCTGCTCTGGCGGCCACCAGTATTCCCGATGTNNCTGTATTCCTTGCAGCAGCATTATTACATCGCCTTGCTGCAACCCAACACCTTAGGTATTAGTGCACCCTGGCTCAAGGGTTACAATGGCCAAAACCGGTCAATCCCGGGGACTCTGGTACCGTTCCTCGAGGGTTTCTACGGCGCTCGCTTCTGGATAGATTCGAGCGTGAAAAAGTCCTTTGGATATTAGAATCCAATAATTAAGGTATTTTAGAAAGAGACAAAGTGAGCCTTGATCAAGGCTCACTTTGTCTCTCCATGTATAAACAGTAGCTCATTATTTTTATCATAAACTGACGACTGACTCAATCCGGTCGGGAATTCTTTAATTAACTCAAAAGAAGGTATCATGGACAAGAAAGCTGCATGGTGGGATAAACTTGGCAAGCCGCAGTACGGCGGTGAATTAGTCATTCGCGCGAATTGGAACATTATGAACTTTGATCCATATTTCGGCGATAAGACGGCAAATTTAAATTCAGCGTGGATGGAAAAATTTCAGGCAGACGACTGGACGGTAAATCCCTCGGTTTTTGATTATAAATCGTGCTGCCGCCCTGCCCAATATCTAAAAGGGCAACTGGCCGAAAGCTGGGAGTTTACCGCTCCGGGGACCATTGTTTTTCATTTGCGGAAAGGTGTTCATTGGCAAGATATAGATCCGGCAAACGGACGGGAGTTTACTGCTGATGATGTCGTGTTTCATTTTAACCGGTTATGCGGCCTGGGCGGAGATTTTACCAAACCAGGTCCGCTTTGCTCCACGGCGTTTAAAGATTTGAAATCAGTAAACGCTGCTGACAAATATACGGTCGTCTTTAACTGGAGGTCACCTAACACCGAATTCATAATCGAAACCATGCTTGGTCCGGACCTGGCGCTCTGGCTTGAGAATCCGGATGCGGTGAAGAAGTGGGGAGATGTCAGTGACTGGCGCCATGCAATAGGAACAGGCTCTTTTATTTTGCAGGATTTTACTTCCGGCGTTTCAGCAACCCTGGTAAAAAATCAAAATTACTGGGATCATGACGAACGCTATCCGCGGAATAAACTGCCTTATTTAGATACCGTCAAATATCTGATTATAACTGACGAATCTGCGGCCCTGGAGGCCATGCGAGCCGGTAAAATAGATATTATCGACGGGCTATCCTATAGACAGGTGCAGGCGATGCGGAAAACGAATCCGGAAATAATTTCGATATTCACGCCGCTTCCGCCCACTTTTTCGATGGACCCGCGAATTGATAGAGCCCCTTTTAATGACATCAGGGTCAGAAAGGCAACACAAATAGCGATAGACCTGCCGGAAATATCGAAAACATACTACCAGGGAGATGTCGAGCCGTACCCTGACACATTGACATCGAGGTACATGAAGGGGTTGGGTTTTCCGTATCAAGAATGGCCGCAAGATTTAAAGGACGAATATGCCTATAACCCGACTACGGCCAGGGCTATGTTAGCCGAAGCCGGATATCCAAATGGATTTAAGACGAATATCGTGGTCGATCCGAGCGCGGATATTGAATTATTACAGATCGTCAAATCTTACCTCGTCAAGGTGAATATCGACCTGGAAATACGGATCATAAAAACCAGTGAGTGGGGTTCTTTTGTGAGGATCGGTCATAAATATGATCAGATGGTTCACGCTCCAACCGGACTGTTGGGTCATACCGCTCCCCCGATCGATCAGCTTAGTCGGCTGCAAGTTGGATCTTATAATAACTACGGCATGATTGACGATCCGATTTGCACTGGCTTTTATAAAAAGGCCTTGAGTGCCGGTAGTGAAGATGAGGTATTACAAATCTTAAGACAAGCAAATGAGTATGTCGCGCGGCAACATTTTTCAATATCCCTTCTGCAGCCGATGACATATTCTTTATGTCAGCCGTGGGTCAAGGGTTTCAATGCTCAGTTCGGTTCGACGTGGGGAGTAGTAGGGGGACCGCTGATGTTGAGCTTCTACCTAGGCCGGTTCTGGATAGACCGGAAGTTGAAGAAAGAAATGGGCCACTAGGCCGCTCTAATCGACAAGTCAGGATTTGAATGCGGGCACCGGTTTTACAGTTAAACAGCATAGGGAGGGCTTGAAATTGGCAAGGAAATCTTTAACAATATTGGCGGTGGGAGAACTGGTACTGGGTGAGCAGAAGGGTAAATCTTTCCTGTCTTTGGCGGCCCCTGTATTAAGATCCGGCGATGTTGTAATCGGACAGGGAGAGATAGTTTTCACATCCAGAGGTGCCAGTACTTATGTAGAGATGTATCATCCCTATCCAGGTTGTCCGCCAAGCAATATGCGTGCTTTGGCCGATGCCGGCTTCAATGTGATTACGCTTGCAGGTAATCATGTGTGGGATAGCGGTTCACCTGGCATAGAGGACACAATTACCGGGTTTGGAAAATATAATATTGCTACTGCCGGAGCCGGAATGAACATTGATGAGGCCCGGAAGCCGGCCATAATTGAGCGTAACGGAACGCGAATTGGTTTTCTGAGTTACAACTGTATCGGCCCGATGGGGTCATGGGCAACTCCTGCCAAGCCCGGATGTGCCTGGGTGCGTGTTATTACGGCCTATGAAATGAACATGCCAAATCCGGGTGGCCAACCGGAAATTTATACCTTCGCGGAGCCTCGCAGCCTCGGAATGATGATTGATGATGTCCAGAAACTCCGGCGTTTGTGCGACGTTCTGGTAGTCGCTTTGCACAAGGGTATTATGGGTTCGCCGGATAAACTGGCTATGTATGATCAGCAAGTTTCATATGCCGCGATTGATGCGGGGGCTGACCTGATCCTGGGGCACCATGCGCATGGACTCAAAGGTATTGAGTTGTATAAGGGGAAAACAATCTTTCATGGTCTGGGCCGCTTTGTGCCAGCGATGGCTCCGGAAACCGAGGAGCAAATCAATACGCGTGTTTATCTTGATGCGCCTATTCCGGGTTCAGACCCAACTAAAAACCGGGCGATCATAGCCAAATGTGTTATAGAAAATAAGAAAATCTCACAGGTTAGTTATATTCCGTGTCTGGTTAATGCGCACCGACAACCTGAAGTGCTCAAGCATGATCAGCGAGGACAGGAAGTAGCTGATTTCATGAACAGGATAACTTTTATCGAAGGACTAAATACACAGTATCAATGGCAAGGCGATGATGTGCTGATCTGCCCAGGGAAAACATCGTAATTGGTGGCTTCGAATGAAGGAGATAATATGGTAAAGAAAGTGACAACCGGGAAAAACTGGTGGGATAATCTTACTAAACCGCAGTATGGCGGCGAAATGACTTTCCGCACCACTAAGAACATGGTAAACTGGGATCCATATTTCGCCGAGTTACTGCCTCAGATATACACGGCGTGGATGGAAAAACTGACAGCGGAGGATTGGACACTTAATCCGGCAGACTTCGACTACAAGATCGTCACCCCCAGCGAGTTCATGAAAGGACATCTGGCGGAGCATTGGGAATTAATGGAGCCTGGGACGATCGTTTTGCATCTGCACAAAGGGATACACTGGCAGGACATACCGCCGGTAAACGGCCGCGAGTTTACCGCCGATGACGTAGCATACCACTTCCACCGCTTATACGGTTTGGGCAGCGGCTTTACGGAACCTGCTCCGTTTCACGCCAAAGTTACCATGTTCAGAGAACTAATATCTGTTACAACTGCAGATAAGTACACTGTTGTTTTCAAGTGGAGAACATTTAATCCGGAGTTTATTGCGGAGACTCTGATAGCGCATTACAGCCCGACATCATGCATAGAAGCCCGTGAGGCTGTAGAGGAATGGGGAGATCTCAATGATTGGCATCATGCCATCGGCACCGGCCCGTTTATTTTGCAGGATTTTGTTTCCGGTAATTCGGCAATCATGATAAAGAATCCCAGTTACTGGGGGTTTGACGAGCGGTACCCGCAGAATAAGCTGCCATATGTAGATAAATTCAAGATAATGGTGATACCTGATGACGATGCTGCCCTGGCAGCGATGCGCGATGGGAAGATCGATATTATCGATGAGGTTTCAATGAAACAGGCCCAATCAATGGCGAAAACGAACCCGGAGATATTGCAGATACCGGTTCCGTCCGGCGTGACGAATACGATAGACCCCCGAAATGATAAACCACCTTTTAATGACATCAGGGTCAGAAAAGCCCTGCAAATGGCGATAGATCTGCCTTCCATTGCCAAAATCTTCTATCACGGCACCGTCGACCCATACCCCTCATCACTTACTTCAATGTACCTGAAGGGGTGGGGACTCCCTTATGGGGAATGGCAGCAAGATTTGAAGGACGAATACGCCTACAACCCTACGGCAGCTAAGCAGCTTTTAGCCGATGCCGGCTATCCCAAAGGTTTCAAGACCAACATCGTGGCTGATGCGATGTGGGATCTGGATATCCTGCCAGTAATAAAATCCTACTTTGCCGATGTCGGTATCGATATGGAAATACGAATATTAGATGCTGCTGCTTGGAACGATTTTGTCAGACTCGGCCGAAAGCATGACCAGCTGGCTTATGGAGCAGGAACATTGGGACGAACACATGTACCATTTATGCAGCTGCACCGGTTTCAGACAGGAGACTTGATATCTAACTCACTGATGGTCAGCGACCCTGTTTTTGATGCCTTCTATCCCCAGGCCATGGCAGCTACCAGTACAGAAGGTGTGAAACAAGTACTAAAAGCCGCCAACGAGCGTGTCGCGCGGCAGCATTACGCGATATCTCTGCTTTCGCCGAAAACCTTCAGTCTCTGTCAGCCCTGGGTTAATGGATATAACGGTCAATTCGGTGCGACTTGCGGTCATATGGGAAGTCCTCAACGCCTCTTCTTCTTTCCAGCCAGATTCTGGATAGACCAGGATTTAAAGAAACGGTTGGGACATTAGTCAATCAGAATTGCGTTTGATTACTTATAATGAGTTGGTATCCTTGTGCGGCTGCCGTTTCAGTTCGCCCGCACTTGGTATATCTACCGCATCGTTATGCATTTTTTGTTGCATTCTCTAATCCATCCTGACCGGGATCTTTCATTTCCATAATCAAACTACTCTCCTTCTTGAATGATTTCTTAAGTAATTGTCAGAATGATAATACCGGTTTTTTGGACCTGTTAATCGATTTTCATGCGGTATCCAGGATATCAGCCGGTTGACTGGGGTCTCCAGCAGGTTGCGTTGGATTGAAACGTAGTTGTATAATTAGCCTAATTGAAAGGTTTTCTTTTTGGAGCAAATTCAAGACTGTAACGGGTTAAAACAAATCATAAATCAATAATTAAAACACGTGGCTCGATTTAGTCCAATACATTAAAAACCAGTAACAGTATGAGAGTTCGAGCCTGCAGCTTTTTTCAGGTGGGTCGTAGCAGACCCTCATATTAATGGCAGTAGAACAAATAGTCTGAAGCACGCTTGTCAAAACGTTGAGTTCGATAGCGAATGTTATACGGATTATCACGGGGAACAATGAGGAATATTAGTAAAAAACAATCAATATAAAGGACGATAAGTATTTAGGAGGAGATCAAACGAACTATGGATTTTAAAGAGTATTCTGTCGGCCAATTTGATACTGAGGAACAAAAGAAGTTCAGGAAAGAAGTAAGTGACTGGATCGATGCCAACATCAATTCCACACTTGCTCAATCACCCGAAGAACGTGGTGAGTCTGCTGATGCCAATTTAACAGAATCGAAAGCATTCGGTCTTAAGCTCGCTGCCAGGGGATGGCTTACTCCTTCATGGCCCAAAGAATATGGGGGAGCGGGGCTTTCCGCCGATCAAAGACATATCATTGCCGAAGAGGTTGCTCGCCGGGGTATCAATCTGCCCGGTCACTGGGCGAACTTCCAGGGCGGCGTGCCGGGTCCCACCCTGATGAAATTCGGAACTGATGAGCAAAAGAAGGAATGGCTGCCCAAGATATCAAAAGGAGCCTTATTTGCCCTGGGTTATACCGAACCCAATGCTGGTACAGACCTGGCGTCATTACAGATGCGTGCAGTTCCGGATGGCGATGATTACATCGTCAACGGACAGAAGATGTTCAGCAGTGGTGTTCATACTGCCGATTACCATTGGATTTTAGTCAGAACCAATCCTACCGCGCCAAAACATAAGGGCATCTCCCTCCTGATGGCGGATTTGAAGAGCCCGGGCGTTACGATACAGGAAATGCACACAATTTCCGGAATGAAAACGCATGAAATCTTCTACGATAATGTGCGGGTCCCCAAGAAAAACCGCATCGGCCCGGAAGACGGGGGGTGGGGTATAACCAGAGAGGCTTTATCTACCGAGAGAGTAAGCGTTGGCGCATCGCCTTGGGCGACAAAAATAACCGAAGACTTGATCAAATATGCCAAAGAGACGGAGCGGGATGGGAAACCTTTATGCAAAGACCCGTTTGTACGGCAGAGTTTAGCGCAGGCTACCATCGAAATGAATATACTTCGTTTAATGAATGCCAGGATAGGCTGGTTGGTGGATAAGGGCGAAAGCCCCGCCTGGACAGGGGCCGCTTCGAAGGTATGGGAAGCTGAGGCCGGCCAGCGGGTTGCTAATGCTGGTATGCAAATTCTCGGACTGTCATGTCAACTCGAACCAACTTCGAAATGGGCGCCGCTAAAGGGTCGGGTTGAATTGGGTTACCGGGAGATGGTAGTGCGCAGTTTTGGCGGCGGCTCTGATGAAATGATGAAAAGTCTGATCGCTACCATCGCCATGGGGCTGCCCCGTGAACCGCAGTTGGCGATGCCGGTTAAGAAATAAACGTTTCTGACAGGAGCCATAATCCAAAGCATGGCCGGAAAGTCCTTAAATAAAAATTAATCTTGAAAAGAGAGGCGATATACATGAATTTCGATTTTAACGATGAGCAGAAAATGTTGAAAAAAGGGGCGCGCGACTTCTTTGAGAAGGAGTGCCCAAAGTCTTTAGTGAGACAGATGGCAGAAGATGAAAAAGGTAACCCCGCCGAGTTATGGCAAAAGATGGCACAACTAGGCTGGCTGGGCTTGATGTACCCGGAGAAGTACGGCGGCAGCGGCGGGAACATGATCGACTTGATCGCGCTGGAAGAAGAAATGGGCCGTGCCTGTTTACCAGGAGCTTTCTTCTCCACCGTTCTGCTTGGCGGGCTTTTTATTCTGAATAGCGGGAGTGAAGAGCAAAAACAGGATTTATTACCCAGGATAGCCGATGGTAAAGCTATTATGACCTTGGCTTTGACAGAAACAAGCGGCAGTTATCACGCTGCTTCAATCGAGACCAAAGCCGTCGCTGATAAAGACGACTATATCATCAGCGGCACCAAGCTCTACGTTCCTGATGCCCTTATCGCTGATTACATCATCTGCATTGCCAGAACCAAAAAAGGAACCGCACCGGAAGACGGCATCACTGCTTTTCTGGTCGACAGAAAGGCCCCGGGACTCAAATGTACCCTATTAAAGACAATTGCCTATGATAAACTGTGTGAAGTTGTCTTTGACAAAGTAAAGGTATCAAAGAAGAATATCGTCGGTAAGCTGGACCAGGCATGGGGTCCGCTGGAGCAGACCTTACAACAGGTTAGAATAGCCAGATGCGCCGAAATGGTCGGCGGAGCGCAAAAGGTTTTGGAAATGTCAGCTGACCACACAAAGGAAAGAATCGTTTTCGATCGTGCATTGGGGAGCTTCCCAGTCATTCAGCACTACATTGCCAATATGGTAATGGACATCGACGGCAGCCGCTTTTTAACCTATGAAGCAGCCTGGAGATTCAGTGAAGGTATGCCATGCAGCAAGGAAATCGCCATGGCAAAGGCCTGGACCAGTGAAGCTTACCGGAGGGTAACCGCCACAGGTCACCAGATTTACGGCGGGATCGGTTTCACTGTCGAGAGCGACATGCATTTATATTACCGGCGTGCCAAAGCATGGGAAGTCACCCTTGGGGACGGCAATTTTGAACGTGAGGCATTGGCCAAAGAACT